>CAZZVR010000160.1:0-9298 GCA_964657595.1 Burkholderia sp. PAMC 26561
GTCGGTGGTTCCGAAGCTGGCCGCATACCAGGCCTGGACCGCGTAGAGGACGAGGGAGAGGGCGAGGAACTGCTCGTAGCGGTGAGGGGGGCGACGCGGGGTGGGCGCGCCGCGGTGGATGAGGCGGGGCACCACCCAGGCCAGCGCCGCCGCGGCGACCAGGAAGTACAGCGGTACGAGCAGGTTGTAGGTGGTGCCCGAGACAGAGATCGGCACCCGGAAGGGCAGCGCGGCGAGGGCCAGCGGAGCGATCCACCGGCGCCGGTGGGCCAGCAGGACGGCGACGGCGGCGACGGCGGCCAGCGCCAGGGCGGCGCCGACCACCGCCACCAGAGGATGGCGATGGATGACATCGAGCTGGGGGGAGTTCCAGATGTCGCCCAGCAGCAGGATCGGCGCGAGGATCAGGGCGCCGAGCATCGCCAGCGCCCGCCCACGGTCATCGCGAGACACGATGACCACCGCGACGAGCAGCGCCACGACGATGACGCCGAGCTTGGGGAGCGGGCCGGAAACCACACCTAGGGTCAGCACAGTGTTGGGGGAATCTACGGGCACACGGGGCTCGAGGCCGCAACGGTGCCACCGGGCTGGCGCTAACCGTAATCTCACGCGTCACCGCCGGACCATCCACTACTCTGTCCGGCCATATGTCCTACGCAAAGCTCGCGGCAGCTTGCGGGCTCGTCGCGATGGCGTTGGCTGTGAGCGCCTGTGGAATCCAGGCCAAACCGGTGGCTGGCACGGTTCACCTCAATCGCGTGCCCGGCAACCATGACTATGTCTCTGACCCACGGACGCGCTATCTCAGCTGCTTGCGTCACGATCACTTCCAGGTCACCAAGTTCGACTTCGGACCCCAGAAGTTCCGGTCACTGCAGATCAACTCCAAGCCCGACGGCCCGACCGTCGTGTTTCAAGCCACCCCCGGTCTCGCCGAAGGGGACCAGATCCTGGGCCAGGACGCAGGCGCTGAAGTGATCGGCTCCGCGCAGGTCTATCCCAATCACGCGACGAACAAGCTGATGAAGATGGTCGAGAGCTGCTTGTCGATCAAGGTCCAGGGCTGAGGGCGACGCCGAGCACCGCTGTGTCCCTTTCCACCTCACACCAACCGGGCGGATCGGCCTCGCTCGGTCCCGACGCGGCACAAGCGGCGGACCTGACTTTCAACGGCGACGGGGGCTTGTTCGGACTCGGAGCCTGGCCCGTCTACGGCCTGATAATCGTCGCTGCACTGGTCATCGCCGCACTGACGCTGCTCGTCCCCTCGACGCCCAGTTATGACCCCTGGTGCTGGTTAGTGTGGGGCCGCGAGATCCTGCACGGCACCCTCCACACCCAGGGTGGCGCCAGCTGGAAACCGCTGCCGGTGCTCTTCACCACGTTGTTCGCCCTGTTCGGTAAGGCCCAGCCGAATCTCTGGCTGGTGGTCGCCCGCGCAGGATTCATCGTGACCGTGCTCATGTCGGGCAAACTCGCCGCCCGTGTCACGCTGTCGCTGGCGTCAGCCAACGGCCGCCGCCCGCTGGCGTCGCTGCCCCTGGTCGACCGTCTAGGCAGCATCGGCCCGGCAGCCCTGGCGGGCGTGATCGCCATCTTCGCGGTAGCGCTGTCGGGGGGCTGGCTGTCGAACTCCGCGCTCGGATATTCCGAGGCGCTGGCGGTCGCCTTCCTGCTCATCGGCTTTGAGCGCCACATCGACGGTCACTACCGCCAGGCCTTCGCCTGCGGTCTGGTGTCCGCGCTCGATCGACCCGAGACCTGGGTGTTCTGGGGTCCCTACGGCCTCTGGCTGATGTGGAAGGACCCGCGGTCGCGCGCGCTGGTCATCGGGCTGGCGATCCTCACCCTTCTTCTCTGGTTCCCGCCGCAGAAGTGGGGCGGTGGCTCCTTCACCTCCGGTCTCGTCCGCGCCACGCATGTGCGGGCCAACTCCAACGCGCTGAAGTCGTTCCCGTTCTGGGCCGAGTTCAAGAGCGCCTGGACCCTCTCGATCTTCCGGGTCAAGGTGGCGGCGATCGCCATGATCGCGGGTGGACTCGCTCTGCTCGGCTATCACTGGCGGACGCGCGACCGGCCCACGGCACGCCTGCGCCTGAGCCCGGTGACGGTTCGCGCCCTCGCCATCGCGACCGTGTCGGGCCTGTTCGGCTTCGGCTGGTGGGTACTCATCGCCCTGGAGACCCAGGCCGGCTTCTCCGGCAACAGCCGCTACCTCACCTTCGGGGCCGCCTCGGTCGACATCGCCGGGGCCATCTGTTACGGGGCCATCGCGGTGCTGCTCGCGCAGCTGCCGCGGTATTGGATCCCCGAGAGCCGCGAGCGCCTGAAGCTCGGTCAACGCCTGGTGCTGGGCACCGCGCTGCTCGCCTCCTTCTTCATCGCCTTTCCCAACTGGGTCGGCTCGAACTTCATCAGCCTCGGCGCGTTCCACAAAGCCATCAGCTACCAGGCCGGACTGCGCAGGGACGTAACCACCCTGATTGATGAAAAGGGCGGCACCAAGGCCCTGCAGAGCTGCGGTGCCGGACGCATCATGGTCGAGGGCTTCCAGGTCCCGATGGTTGCCTGGTACCTGAACGAGCGGACGCTGAACATCCTCGATCAGCCCGCGGCGGTCAAACCACCGACACCGTGGCCCAATGTGATCATGCAAGACCGCGACACTGGTCACGCGGCGCTACTGCCAACCTTCCGGCAGATCAACGCGTGGACCGCGGATGGAGCGCACTACTCGGTGACCACCACCAAAGAGATCCGCTTCTTTGAGGACTGCTCGCCCCAACCCAATGACCCCGCGGCATCGACGTCGAGCTGAGCGCGTCCCAGCCCCAAACCCTGAGACAGAGCTGACCCCACGCATATGAGCGCCACCACTTTCATCCCCGCCGAGAAACCGTCACGCCTGGTCCGCGACTTCAAGCTCTGGATGCCGTCCTGGCTCCAGCGGTGGCCCGCGTGGCTGCGCACGACCATCTTCCTGGTCCTGCTCACCCTAATCTCCGGCTACGCACGGACCCGCTACGCCGGCGGGGAGTACTGGATCGACGAGGGAATCGCGGTCGGGATCTCCTCGCACCCGCTTACCGCGATCCCCGGGATCCTGCGTCTGGACGGCTCGCCGCCGCTGTACTACCTCATCCTTCATATCTGGATGTCGCTGTTCGGCAACGGCGAGGCGGCCACGCACACACTGTCGATGCTGTTCGGGGTCGCCACCGTTCCGGTCTCCTACTGGGGCGTGATGACCATCTTCGACAACAAGCGCATGGCGCTGATGGCGTCGGTCCTCTTCGCGTGCAATGCGTTCCTTACCGCGTACAGCCAGGAGACGCGGATGTACTCGCTCATGGCGTTGCTCGGCGTCTTCGCGATCATCGGCTTCCTGGGGGGATTCGTCCAGCGCCGGCGCAAGTACGTGGTGCTGTTCAGCGTCGCCCAGGCGCTGATGTTCTACACCCACGCCTGGGGCCTGTTCTACGCCGCCGGCAGCTTCATCGCGCTCATCGTGCTGTGGCGTATCAGCCCGGAGGAACAGCGTGTCGGCCTGGTCAAGGACGCGCTCATGGCCTACGCCGGGGCCGTCGTCCTGTTCATCCCGTGGCTGCCGACCTTCGTCTATCAGACCCTGCACACAGCGGCCCCCTGGGACTCCTCGCCCCGCTTCGGCGCTCCGGTCCAGCTCTCTCAGAACCTGCTCGGAGCAAGCGCGGTCACCGCCGTATTGGTGGTTGTCGCCGGGGTCGGCCTGTCGGATCTGTTTATCCGTAGCGGGCGCAATACACCGGCGGCGCGCCTGTTGTGGATGCTCATCGCAATCCCTCTCATCACCCTGCTCATGGCCTGGACGGCCTCACAGATCACCCCGGCCTGGGTGCCGCGCTACTTCGCGCCCATCGTCGCGCCGATCCTCATCCTCGGCGCAATGGGTCTCTCCCGAGCCGGCGTGCTCGGCGCCATAGGCCTGGTCCTCTGTGTTCTCTTCCTCGCCGATCCAGGCCACTTCTCGGCCCAGTACAAGTCGAATATGAAGGACGTGGCGGGCGAGCTGGGACCTGAGCTGCACAAGGGGGACGTCGTGATCGTCGCTCAGCCGGAGGCGACGCCGCTTGACTTCTACTACCTGCCCAGCGGCCTGAAGTACGTGAACACGATGCAGGGTTATGACAGCCAGCCGAGCTATATGGATTGGGCCGATGCGCTCAAGCGTTACCGGAACGAAAATCCGTTCACGGACGCGCGGCCTATCCTGGATGCTCTGAAGCCTGGCCAGCAGCTTCTCTACCTGCGGCCCCTCACCGAGGGAGCTCAGGACTGGAAGGCGCCCTGGACCGAGCTGATCAGGCTTCGTTCTGCGCAGTGGGGTGCGATCATTGCCGCAGACAAGTCGCTGGTGCCCGAGAACTACGCGCCTCATAACTACTACGGCGCCCCCTTCGTGGCCGAAAGTGCCGTTCTCTACAAGAAGCTCTGAGGTCTGATGCCTGATACCGACACCCTGACACCGAACCGCGACGCCGAGATCACTGCGCAACGACCTGTGGTCGTGCTCGGCGGTGGCCCGGCAGGCCTGACCGCCGCCTATCAGCTGGTCAAGGCGGGCAAGCCGGTCATCGTGCTCGAGTCGACCGACCAGCTGGGTGGAATCGCCCGCACCACGGTGAAGAACGGCTTCCGCTTCGACCTCGGTGGCCATCGCTTCTTCACCAAGGTGGAGGAGGTCGACGCGCTGTGGCACGAGATCGTCGGTGCCGAGTTCCTCAAGCGCCCGCGTCAGTCGCGCATCTACTGGAACGACAAGTTCCTCGAGTATCCGCTGCAGGGCGTCGACGTGATCCGCAAGCTCGGACCCGTCGAGCTGACCCGCTGCATGGTCTCCTACATGTGGGCGGCGGTGAAGCCCAAGGGCACGGAGGACACCTTCGAGGAGTGGGTGTCCAACCGCTTCGGCAAGCGCCTCTACAACCACTTCTTCAAGACCTACACCGAGAAGCTGTGGGGGGTGAAGGCCACCGAGATCCGGGCCGAGTGGGCGGCTCAGCGGATCAAGGGCCTGTCGTTCTTCTCCGCCGCCAAGGCCGCCTTCCTCGGCAACAAGGGCAACATCAAGTCGCTCATCTCGGAGTTCAACTATCCCAAGTACGGCCCCGGGCAGATGTGGGAGCTGATGGCTGAGGCGATCACCTCCCGTGGGGGGGAGATCCGCCTCAACGCACCGGTGACCAAGCTCGTCGTCGATGACCACAAGCGGGTCGTCGAGGTCGTCGCCGGGGGCGAGACGCTGACCCCGAGTCATGTGATCTCGTCCTTGCCGCTGCGCACGACCGTCGGTGTCGCCGAGCCTCAGGCGCCGCTCGCGGTGCGCGACGCGGCCCAGGGTCTGCGCTACCGGGAGTTCCTCACCGTGCTGCTGGTGATCGGCGGCAAGGACCTGTTCCCCGACAACTGGATCTACATCCACCAGCCGGGCGTGCAGGTGCTGCGGATCCAGAACTTCAAGTCCTGGAGCCCGTACATGGTCCCCGAGGGCTCGACGGACGCCTCGGTCGGCATGGAGTACTTCTGCTTCGAGGGCGACACGTTGTGGAACACCCCGGACGACGACCTCGTCAAGATGGCGGCCGGTGAGATCGAGAAGCTCAAGCTCGCCAAGGCGTGCGACGTCAAGTTCGGCTTCGTCGAGCGGGTGCACAAGGCCTATCCGATCTACGACGAGCTCTACGCCGAGCGGGTCAAGACGATCCGCAGCTGGCTCGAGACCGACATGACGAACCTGATCCAGGTCGGTCGCAACGGTCTGCACCGGTACAACAACTCCGACCATTCGATGCTGACGTCGATGCGCGCGGTGGACAACATCATCGCTCACACGACCCACGACATCTGGTCGGTGAACGTCGAGAGCGTCTATCACGAAGAGGTTCACGACAACGAGAACCCCTACGCCCGGGATCAGCACACGCCGGCGATGGACGGACCTCTCGCCTCCGATCGCTAGTTGCGTCGCGCCCTCGGCATAGCGTTCACGCTGGCGAGCCTGGCGCTTCCGGGCGTCGCGGCTGGCGCGGGCACCACCACCCCGTCGAGTCTCGGGACCACGTCGAGCCCATTCTCGATCGGGGTTCCGACCCCGACGGCGACGCAGACCACGCCGACCGTCGTCACGACGACGAGCACCAGCACGAGCACGAGCAACGGCGGGTTCAGCACGCTGGACTGGATCATCGTCATTGCGGTGGTCGGCCTGGTCATCGTGGCGACCTTCCTCTACGTGCTGCGGGACTCGCGCAAGGCCGCCGGTCCGCGGCGACGTGCCGCGGCCACGGCGGCGCCAGGGGCTCGCCCGGGCACCAAACCGCCGCCGCGCTCGCGCAAGCTGTCGGCTCAGGAGAAGCGGCGGCGCAAACGCGGCAAGGCGCCGCGGCGACGCTGAAGAATTTTCGGTTCGGGGGGGTGAAATCGCCCCCGCCAAAGCCTCTATAGGGGCATGAGTCGAATCGAAGGTCACACCTACTCAAGCGTCCAGGCCCGCACCCGCGTGCTGCTGGACGACGCAATGATGCGCGAGATCCTGGCCGACGTCGGGGCGATGCGCACCGCCCTCGAGCTGGAGCTGTGGGCGTCCTGGATTCTGGGCCAGACCTGGAAGCAGCGGGTCCGCCAGCCGCTGTTCGCCGAGGTCGACTGGATGCTCACGGTGGGCTCACCGATGGTCTCGATGATCGCGGAGATCGGTGGGGCCCGGGCGCGCAAGGCGTTGACGGCGATCTCGATGCTCGAGCGCGGGGCCCTCGGGAACTACGCCGGCGCGGTGGCGCTGACCCTGCCGGGGGCCCGGACCCCGGCCTATCTGGCGGACATGACCAACGCCCGCTTCGCGTCGGCGCGGTACGCGGCGTCAGACGACGGTGAGGCCGTGCTGCTCGACCTGATCCGTTCTGAGCGCCATGAGCTGACCGTCGCCCTGTTCATCGACGACCGGCTGGGCGGCGCGGTCAAGTGGATCCGGCTGCTGGCGCCGGTGCCCGCCGACACCGACTCCGACACGCTGTGGGACGAGCTCGAGCCGGTCGAGTTGGCGACGGTGGCCCCGCGCGTGCGCGACGCCATTCAGGTGGCCGACGAGAATCCGCGCCTCAAGGTCCTTCCGGAGTTCGCCGACCTGCGCGCCTTCGTGCTGGCGCGCCTGCTCGATGTCGATGCGTGAGTGCCGGCCCGGTGTACCGACACGCCGGGCCGGCGGCCTACAGCGGGGTGGTGTAGGCGGCGGTGATGCCGCCGTCGACCAGCATGGTGTGGGCGGTGACGAAGGACGACTCGTCACTGGCCAGGAAGAGGACGGCGTTGGCGATCTCCTCCGCGCGTCCGAAGCGGCCCATGGGCACGTGCACCAGCCGGCGGGCGGCGCGCTCGGGATCCTTGGCGAACAGCTCCTGCAGCAGCGGGGTGTCGATCGGCCCGGGGCAGATGGCGTTGACGCGCACGCCCTGGCGGGCGAACTCGACGCCCAGCTCACGCGACATCGCCAGCACGCCGCCCTTGGAGGCGGTGTAGGAGATCTGGGAGGTCGCCGAGCCCATCACGGCGACGAAGCTGGCGGTGTTGACCACGCTGCCGCGGGTGGGCGGGTCGTTGTCGAGCAGATGGGGGATCCCGTACTTGCAGCACAGGAACACGCTCTTGAGGTTGGCGGCCTGGACGCGGTCATAGGCCTCCTCGGAGGTGAGGAGCACCGAGTCGTCGTCGGTGGGGGAGATGCCCGCGTTGTTGAACAGCACATCGATCCGGCCGAAGTGCTCGGCCACCGTCGCGTACAGCGCCTCGACCTGGGCGGCGGAGGTCAGGTCGGCCTGAAGGGCCAGTTCGCCCACCGCGTGCTCGCGCAGGTCGACCCCCACCACATGGGCGCCCTCGCGGGCGAACACCTCAGCGGTGACGGCGCCGATGCCGCCGGCCGCGCCGGTGATGACCGCGACCTTGCCCTCGAGACGTGCACTCATGACCTGTCCTCCGATGTTCAGCTGGGCTCAGGCGGTGGGCCCGACGGGTGGGGTGGCGTAGAAGATCGTCTTGACCTCGGTGTAGGCGTCGGTGGCGTGAGGCCCCAGCTCGCGGCCGTAACCGGACTGCTTGAACCCCCCGAACGGCGTCGACACGCGGACTGAGCTGTTGGAGTTGATCGACAGCACGCCCGACTCCACCGCCCGGGCGACCCGCAGCGCGCGGGCACCGTTCTCGGTCCAGATCGATCCGGACAGGCCGTAGATGGTGGCGTTGGCCAGGGCCACCGCCTCAGCCTCATCCGCAAAGGGAACGATCACGCAGACCGGTCCGAAGATCTCCTCGGCCACCGCGCGGGCGTCCGGCGCGGCGGGATAGATCACCGTCGGCGGGAACCAGAAGCCGGGCCCCTCGGGTGCGGAAGCCCGGAAGGCGACCTCGACCGAGCCGTCGAAGAACGACCGGACCCGCTCGCGCTGGGTGGCTGAGATGAGGGGGCCGACCTGGGTGCCCTCCGCCAGGGGGTCGCCCACGCGGACGCGGGTGACGTGGACCTCGAGCCGGCTGAGGAAGTGGTCGAGCACGGAGCGCTGGACGAGGATGCGTGAGCGCGCACAGCAGTCCTGTCCGGCGTTGGCGAACACCGCCATCGGGGCCGCGGCGGCGGCGGCTTCGAGGTCGGCGTCGGCGAACACGATGTTGGCGGACTTGCCGCCC
Source organism: Burkholderia sp. PAMC 26561 (assembly GCA_964657595.1). Classification (GTDB taxonomy): domain Bacteria; phylum Actinomycetota; class Thermoleophilia; order Solirubrobacterales; family Solirubrobacteraceae; genus Palsa-465. Next base: position 8,722 of record CAZZVR010000160.1, read on the forward strand.
AGCTCGAGGGTCACGCGCTTGATCGAGGCGGCCGCCCGGGCGGCGATCTCGGCGCCCACCCGGGTCGAGCCGGTGAAGGCGATCTTGGCGACGTCTGGGTGCTCGACCAGTCGGGCCCCGGCCACGGGCCCGAGGCCCGCCACCACGTTGACCACCCCGGCGCCGAGGATCGGCGCGGCGATCTCCCCGAAGCGCAGCGCGCTCAGCGGGGTCAGCTCCGCCGGCTTGAGCACCACTGTGTTGCCGGCCGCCAGGGCCGGTCCGAGCTTCCAGGCGGCGATGGTGAGGGGGAAGTTCCACGGGACGATCAGCCCCACCACACCCAGGGGCTCACGCACTGTCCAGGCCTGGCCCCCGGCCACGGGGATCGTCTCGCCGAACAGCCGCTCGGGCAGGGCCGCGTAGTAGCGGAAGGTCTCCACCACCATGGCCATCTCCCCGCGGGCATCGCCGATCGGCTTGCCCGCGTTGCGCGCCTCGAGCTGGGCCAGTGATTCAGAGTGTGACGCGAGCGCGTCGGCCAGAGCGCGCAGCCGCTCGGCGCGCTCGGCGGGGGCGAGCGCGCGCCAGGCCGGGG
>CAZZVR010000161.1:0-7183 GCA_964657595.1 Burkholderia sp. PAMC 26561
GCGCCGGAGACTCGAACCTCAACGCGTGGAAGGACGGCAAACGCGTCCTCAAGACGATGCTGAGCGAGCGCTTCCGCCGTCTCGATGCCGACCGCGCCGAGCGTGCTCGCGTCCTCCTGGCGCCGGTGTCGGTGCCCACTCACGGCTCCCCAGCCTGGCTGCCGGCCGGCTCCGACGACCGCAGCTGGCAGGACCGCAGCCGGTCCGCCGAGCTCATGCAGGTCCTCGTCGCCGTGTCCGCGGCCGAGATCCCCCAGCTGCCCCTCCGCGTGCAGCTGGACCTGGCCGCCTGAGGCGGGCCGGGCTCTGAGCCCGACCGGGCCACCCCGGTGATCCATCACCGCGGCTGACCCGTATACGGTGTGGTCTCTTCCATGTTCATCACCGCACAGATAGGTCGGCGCAGCCGCCACTCCGAGCTTCCCGACGAGGAGCTCATGGACCTGGTACGCGACGGAGACACCCGGGCCTTTGAGGTCGTATTCGATCGACACAGCGGTGTGGCCTTCTCCCTCGCCTACCGCATGTGCGGCCGCCGCGCGCTGGCCGAGGACATCGTGCAGGAGGCGTTCCTCTCGCTGTGGCGCACCGGGGCCCGCTATGACCGGACCCGCGGCAGCGTCCGGTCCTGGGTCCTGTCGGCTGTGCACAACCGCGCCATCGACGCCTTCCGCCGCGAGTCCATCCGCGAGGGTAAGACCATCGCCGACGACGGCCTGTCCGAGCGCATCGAGGAGCCCGTGCGCACGGCCGAGGAGGTCGAGCGCCGCGACGAGGCTCACCAGATCCGCACCGCGCTCGACTCCCTCCCCGGAGAGCAGCGCCGGGTCATCGAGCTCGCCTACTTCGGCGGCTTCAGTCACTCCGAGATCGCTGAGCTGCTCAGCCTCCCCGCCGGTACCGTCAAGGGCCGTATGCGCCTGGGCCTGTCCAAGCTGCGCCTGCTCATCGACGATCCCCTGACCGCCCGGCGATCCTGATTATGTCCGAGCACTTTGACTGCAGCGGCGGAGGGGACGCGGCCGCCTATGCCCTGGGCGCGCTGGATGACCACGAGCTCGACGGGTTCCGCCGCCACCTGGAGAACTGCACCATCTGTCAGGCCGAGGTCTCGAGCTTCGCGCAGCTGACCGATGCCCTGCCGATGTCCGCGCCTCAGCACCCGGCCCCCCGGGCCCTGCGGCGGCGCGTGATGGCCGAGGTACGCGCCGACGTCCGCCGCCGGCAGGCGGCGAGCGAGGTCTCGGCCGCGCACGGCGCACGGGGTCTGTCGGTCGGTGGCCTGCGCGCCGGCGGAGGTTGGAACCTCGGCTCGGCCCGGCGCCCCGGCCTGATCGGCCTGGCCACCGCCTGCGTGCTGGTGCTGGCCGTGGTGGTCGTCGGTCTCAGTGCGTCGCACTCGCGGCGGCACACGTCCAAGGGCGCGGGCACCCACATGATCGAGGCGTCGACGGGGTCGGCCCAGCTGCTGGTCAGCGGCGGACGCGGCGAGCTGATCGTCCACAAGCTGACCCAGCTGCCGGAGACGAACACCTACGAGGTGTGGGAGAAGCGCGCCAGCGGCGCGGTCTGGCCGACGAATGCCTTGTTCAACACGTCCTCGACGGGTGAGAGCGCGATCGACGTCCCGGGTAGTCTTTCGGGGGTCAAGCAGATTCTCGTGACCAAGGAACCGGCCGGTGGCCGCGCAGTGCCAAGCGGCAAACCCGTCGTGGTCGCGCGGATCTCCTGATCCGTTCTCGCCCCCGCTGCGAATGTATGACACAGGCTTCACCCGCCACCCCACCTGAATGGAGAGTCCATGGGACTTGAAAACCCGATCCACCTGATTCTGATCCTGCTCGTCGTGCTGCTGGTGTTCGGCGCCAAGCGCCTGCCCGAGATGGGCCGCTCCCTCGGCGACGGCATGCGCGGCTTCAAGGACGCCATCAGTGGTGATTCGGCGACTCCGACCGGCATCGGCGCCGCCGAGTCCCACGTCGAGACCCACGCCCACCAGGATGCCGCCGCTCCGGCTCCGAGCCTGTCTCAGCCGGTGCCCGTCGCCGAGCCGGTCGGCGCGGTCGCCCACCCGGCGGAGTAGGCCAACGGTCCGAGCTTGCCCCGGTCCGGCCTGACGCGACTCCCGCCCCGGAGCCCGCGTCCGGGGTCGGGCCGGGTTTGGGCGACGGCCACCCGGGCAGTCTGCTCTCAGCAATCCGGCCGATCCGCGCCGACTGACGCACTGAGAGAGTCCTGATGAACATCGCCGTCGTCGGCGCCGGCGTATCCGGCCTGGCCACCGCCCTGCTGCTGAGTGGCGACCACCAGGTCACCGTCCTGGAGGCAGCATCGCGTCCCGGCGGGCACTCCAACACCGTCGCGGTGGAGACCGAGACGGCGCAGTACGCGGTCGACACCGGGTTCATCGTGTTCAACGACCGCAACTATCCGAACTTCGAGCGCCTGCTCGCCCGTCTGGGCGTCGCCTCCCAACTGTCGGACATGAGCTTCAGCGTGTCGGACGAGCACGGTGACTTCGAGTACGCGGCCACCTCGCCCAACGGCCTGTTCGCCACCCGCTCGAACCTCCTCAGCCCCCGCTTCGGCCGCATGGTGCTGGAGGTCCCGCGCTTCCAGCGCGTCATGCGGGCGCTCCTGGAAGGTGGTGAGCCCGAGGACCTGTCCCTGGCCGCGCTGCTCGAACGCGAAGGCTTCTCCGAGTACTTCATCGAGCGCCTGATCGTCCCCCAGGTCGCGGCTGTGTGGTCAGCGGACCCGGCGAGCATGGACAGCTTCCCGGCACGCTTCCTGGCCACGTTCTTCCAGAACCACGGCATGCTGTCCTTCCGCGAGCGTCCGGTCTGGCGCACCGTCGTCGGCGGCTCGCGCACCTACGTCCGGGCGATCACCGAGCGGCTCGGGGACGCCCTGCGCCTCAACGCACCGGTCACCGCGGTCACCCGGACCGCCGACGGCGTCGCGGTGACCACCCGCGGCGGCGAGCCCGAGCGCTTCGACCAGGTGGTGCTCGCCACCCACTCCGATCAGGCCCTGGCCGTGCTCACCGACGCCAGCGACGCCGAACGCCGCCTGCTGTCGGCGATCCCCTACCAGGTCAACCAGGCCGTGCTGCACACCGACGCCCGGCTGCTGCCCCGGCGTCGGCGGGCCTGGGCGAGTTGGAACTACCACCTACTGGATGCGGCACCCGGCCGCTCCGCCGTCACCTACCACATGAACCGGCTGCAGTCGCTGGAGGCCGACCGGGAATTCTGCGTCACCCTCAACCGGACCGAGGCGATCGCGCCGGACCGGGTCATCGCCAGCTTCGATTACGCCCACCCGGTGTTCACTCCGGCGGGGGTGGCCGCCCAGGCCCAGCTGTCGGAGCTGAGCGGAAGTGACCGCATCCACTACGCCGGCGCCTACCTGGGCTGGGGTTTCCACGAGGACGGCGTGGCCAGCGCCGTCCGGGTCGGCGAGGCCTTCGGAGCCCGACTGTGACCCACAGCGCGATCTACACCGGCAGCCTGCGCCACCGCCGCTACCGCGAGCTGGCCCACGAGTTCAGCTATCCGGTGCGGTTCGTCTACCTCGATCTCGACGAGCTCCCCAGCCTGGCCGGGGGCCGGCTCATGCGCCGGGCGCCCGGAGCCTGGCGCTTCCGGCGCCAGGACTATCTCGGCCCGGTGTCGCTCCCCCTCGACGTCGCGGTGCGCGACCGCGTCGAGGCCGAGCTCGGCGAGCGCCCGAACGGGCCGATCCGCATGCTCACCCAGCTGCGCAGCTTCGGCGTCGCCTTCAACCCGGTCACCCTCTATTACTGCTTCGACGCCGCCGGGGAGCAGCTGCACTCCGTGCTCGCGCAGGTGACCAACACCCCGTGGCGCGAGCGCCAGACCTACGCGCTGGGGCCCTGGCACCATGGCCGGGTGCTGCACGCCTCCACGGCGAAGCTGATGCATGTCTCGCCGTTCATGCCCATGGACCAGCGCTATGAGATCACCCTGACCCCACCCGGCCCCACGCTGTCGGTGCACATCGACGTCCAGGGCGCCGAGGGCAGCGACTTCGACGCCACGCTCGGACTCAACGCGAGCCCACTGAACGCCACGACCCTCTCGGCGCTGATCCGCGAGGATCCCTTCGCGGCGCTGGCGACCCTGCGACGCATCTACGTCCAGGGCTTCACGCTGAAGCTCCGCGGCGCCACCGTCCATCCCCACCCGACCCAAGGCCAGAGCATGAGCAATCCATCCCCGCCCGGCACCCCCGCGGCCACCCGTGCCGTCCACCCGACCGGCGCCGAGCGCGCCGCCCGCTGGCTGGGCGTGGCGCTGCTCAAGCTGACCCGCATCGGCACCATCACGGTGATCGAGGACGGCGCGACCCTCCGCTTCGGCGCGGGTGAGCCCCACGCCACGTTGACCGTGCGCTCGCCGCGCTTCTGGACGGGTCTGCTGCGGGGCAGTGTCGGGCTGGCCGACGCCTATGCCGCCGGCTGGTTCGAGACCGACGACCTGGTCGAAATGATCCGGGTCGCCGCGCTCAACGCCCGCCGCATCGACGGCCCCCGGCGGGTGATCGCGCCGCTGCGCGTGCCCTTCCAGCAGCTGCGCGAGTACTCCAAGCCGCTCACCCGCGAGCGCAACCAGCGCGAGATCTCCGCCCACTACGACCTCGGCAACGACCTGTTCGAGCGGATGCTCGACCCGACCATGAGCTACTCCTGCGCGGTGTTCGAGAGCCCCCAGGTCTCCCTCGAGCAGGCCCAGCTGGCCAAGCTGGAGCGCATCTGCCAGCGCCTGGAGCTCTCCAGCGCCGACCACCTGCTCGAGATCGGCACCGGCTGGGGCGGTCTGGCCATCTACGCTGCCCAGACGCGGGGCTGTCGCGTCACCACCGCGACCATCTCGGTGGAGCAGCACCGTTACGCCTCCGCCCGGGTGAAGGAGCTCGGCCTCGACCAGCTCGTCGACGTGGTGTTCTGTGACTACCGCGACCTGCGGGGTCGCTTTGACAAGCTCGTCTCGGTCGAGATGGTCGAGGCGGTCGGCTACCGCAACTTCGGCCGCTACCTGAAGGTGTGCTCGAGCCTGCTCAAGCCCGACGGCCTGATGCTGCTCCAGGCGATCACCATCGACGACCGCGCCTATGAGGTCGAGAAGGCCTCCAAGTCGTTCATCCGCTCCTACATCTTCCCCGGGGGCTGCCTGCCCTCGCTGGCCGTGCTGACCGACCGCCTGGCTCACCGCACCGACTTCCAGGTCGCCGGGATCGACGACATCACCGCCCACTACGTCGAGACGCTCAAGCGCTGGCGGGCCAACTTCGACCAGGCCGGGGAGGAGCTGACCGAGCTCGGCTACGACGGTCACTTCCAGCGCATCTGGCGCCTCTACCTCGCCTACTGCGAGGCCGGCTTCGCCGAGCGGCGGATCCTCGACCTCCAGCTGCTGCTGGCCAAGCCGCGCTACCGCGGCACCGCCCTGGTGCAACCCGAGTCCCTGGGAGAGGGCACCGGACGCGCCCGGCTCGACGACATGGCGATCGGCAGCGAGTCATGAGCGCCCGCCGCTACCGGGCCCTCGACACGGCCCTGGCCCACGGCCTGCTGCCCGACCCGGTGCTGCGCCTGGGCTCGCGCTGGGGAATCCGCACCCGTCAGCGCCGGGAGCTGGCCGGCGGCGTGGAGGCCCAGGACGCGCGGCTGACCGAGCTGCTGGCGCGCATGCGCAGCGGTCCGATCGCCGAGGTGCCCGAGAAGGCCAACGAACAGCATTACGAGCTGCCCCCGCGCTTCTTCGAGCTGATCCTCGGCCCCCGGCGCAAGTACTCCGGCTGTCTCTGGGAGCCGGGGGTGAGCACGCTGGCCCAAGCCGAGGAGGCGATGCTGGCGCTCAGCTGCGCCCGCGCCGGGGTCCAGGACGGCATGCGCGTGCTCGACCTGGGCTGTGGCTGGGGCTCGCTGTCGCTGTGGCTGGCCCAGCAGTACCCCCACGCGCAGATCACCGGGGTCTCCAACTCCGCGCCCCAGCGCGAGTTCATCCAGAGCCGCATCCGTGAGCTTGGGCTGTCCAACCTCGAGATCATCACCGCCGACGTCAACACGTTCGAGCCGGCCGGGGCGCCGTTCGACCGGGTGATGTCGATCGAGATGTTCGAGCACATGCGCAACTGGCGTGAGCTGCTGGCCCGGGTCGCCGGCTGGCTGACCCCGGACGGCGCGGTGTTCATCCACGTGTTCTCCCATCGCGTCGTGCCCTACCGGTTCGAGGGGACCTGGGCGGCCGAGCGCTTCTTCACCGCCGGGCTGATGCCCAGCCACGAGCTGCTGCACCACTTCGAGGACGACCTGATCGTGCAGCAGCGCTGGGCGGTCTCGGGCACCCACTACGCTCGGACGCTCCAGGCCTGGCTGACCAACCTCGACGCCAACCGCGCGGCGCTGCTGGAGGTGCTCGAGTCCGCCGGGCACAGCCCGCGGGAGGCCCGCGCGCGGCTCGGCGCCTGGCGGTTGTTCCTCATCTCCACGGATGAGATCTGGGCGTCGAACGCCGGGAACAACTGGTTGGTCAGCCACTACCGGCTGGCCCCGCGCGGCGCCGGGGTGGCTCAGGCCACGCCGGCGGTGTCGGCTGCCACCAGGTAGGTGAAGGCGCGGCTGGTGAGGTCGTCGTTGAAGCGCATGTCCTGCTGAGGCGCGGCCGGGCGCACCAGGGTGGCCGTCATCGCCGCGGAGACCTCGGGGGCGGTGGCCTCGAGCACGCCCGCGGCGGCGGTGACCGCCGCGTGGACGGCGTCGGGATCACAGGACCACAGCATCTCGAACTTGCGGTCCGGCTCCGGGATCGCCCGGGGCTCGGGGACCTCCCAGGCGGCCAGGCAGGCACACGCGGTCGGCGAGTACAGCACCACGGTCCACTCGCGCTCGAGCGGGTGCGAGCGCTCCAGCGGCACCTCGATCGGACCCGCCGGGTCGTGATGGAGGGTGTCGAAGTCGGCCAGCACCACGGTCAGCTCGGCGGTCCTGGCGAGCTGGCGCCAGCGCCGCTCGCTGGCGCGGTAGTGACGCTCGAGCTGGAAGCTGCCGAGCAGCAATCCGCCGGTGTCCCGGGCCGCGTGCTCGTCCTCGATGGCGCGCGAGAGCGCGATGAGCAGGCGCTTGGAGAGGACCCGGACGGGAAGGTCGGGGCGGGGC
>CAZZVR010000161.1:7193-9234 GCA_964657595.1 Burkholderia sp. PAMC 26561
ACAGCGAGCGCGGCGCCGAGCGCGGACCGCGGCGCGCCCGCTCGATGGCGGCGGGCAGGGACAGGCCGCGGCGGCGGTACTCGACGACGGCGAGGATTTGCTGGACGTGGTCACGTCCGTAGCGCTTGCGGTTCTTGTCCACGCGCAGCGGGCTGGGGAAGCCGTAGCGGGACTCCCAGACGCGGAGGGTTCCGGCCGGGACCTGGGTGAGATCTGCGAGCTCACTCGCTGTGTATTCCTGAGACGCCACGGGTACTAAGTTACATTCTGTAGCAAGTTTTCGTACAAGCTGTTGCAGGTACGGAGGTACCGCGATGCGAGTAGTTGTCACCGGCGCGACCGGATTGATCGGACGAGGGGTCCTCACCGCGCTGGCTCAGCGCGGTGACGCGGTGGTCGCCCTGTCGCGCAGCCGGGCCAGCGCGGTCACACGCCTGGGCCCCGAGGTCGAGGTGCACGAATGGTCGGCGCCGACCTCGAGTCCGGCGCCGGTGGCGGCGCTCAGCGGCGCCGACGCGGTCATCCACCTGCTCGGCGAGCCGGTGGCCCAGCGCTGGACGTCGGCGGCCCGGACGGCGATCCGCGATTCCCGGGTCCTCGGCACCCGGAACCTCGTCGCCGGTCTGCGGGCCGTCCCCGAGGGCCAGCGGCCGAGCGTGCTGGTGTCCCAGTCGGCCACCGGCTTCTACGGCCCGCGGGACAGCACGCCGCTGGATGAGACCGCTCCGGCCGGACTTGACTTCCTGGCCGACGTCGTCGTGGGCTGGGAGACCGAGGCCGAGGAGGCCGAGGACCTGGGTCGCGTGGTGTGCACCCGCACCGGAGTGGTGCTCGCGCCCGCTGGCGGCGCGCTCGACAAGATGCTGCCGTTCTTCCGCCTCGGCGTGGGGGGCCCGGTGGCGGGGGGGCAGCAGTACATCCCCTGGATCCATGTCGATGACGTCATCGCCGGTCTGCTGCGCGCACTCGACGACCCGGCGCTCAGCGGCCCGGTCAACCTCACCGCGCCCACCCCGGCGACCAATCAGGAGCTGTCCCACGCCCTGGGCCGGGCCCTGCACCGCCCGGCCTTCTGGCCGATTCCCGGGGCCGCGGTGAAGTTGCTCTACGGCGGCATGGCGACGATCGTCACCACCGGTCAGCGCGCGGTCCCCCGCCAGCTGGAGAACGTCGGCTTCACCTTCACCTACCCCGACCTCGATGCGGCGCTGACGGCCGTGGTGAGCCAGCTGTGAAGGTCCACGTCCTCCAGCGCGAGCAGTATCTCGAGCAGCCCGTCCCCCGGGTGTTCGAGTTCTTCTCCGCCGCACGCAATCTCGAACGCCTGACCCCGCCCTGGATGTCGTTCAAGGTGCTGACCCCTGAACCGATCGAGCTGGGTGACGGGACGCTCATCGACTACCGCCTGCGGGTCCACGGCATCCCCTTGCGCTGGACCTCGCGGATCGAGAGCTGGGAGCCGAACGTCCGCTTCGTCGACCGTCAGATCAAGGGCCCCTACGCACTGTGGCACCACACCCATGACTTCGAGTCGCTCGGGACGGGGACGCTGATCCGCGACACCGTGCGCTACTCCATCGGGTTCGGGCCGATCGGCGAGATCGTCCACGCCCTCGAGGTCCAGCGCGACCTCGACAACATCTTCGCCTACCGCCGCGAGGCGGTCACCGGAGCCCTGGCATGACGTCGATCGTCTGGTTCCGGCGGGATCTGCGGCTGTCCGACAATCCGGCCGTCGAGGCCGCCCGAGGCGACGCGGACCACGTCGTGCCGTTCTTCTGCATCGACGCCTCGCTGCTGGAGGGTCGCTTCGCCTCGGGTCCGCGGACCCAATTCATGCTCGAGGCGCTCACCGACCTCGATGCCGCCCTGCACAGCGCGGGCAGTGCCCTGGTCGTACGGGTGGGCGACCCGGTCACCGAGTTGATCAAGCTGGCCCACGAGGTCAAGGCCGACACGGTGCACGCCTCCGTGGATTCCGGTCCCTACGCGCGGCGGCGCGACCGCGCGGCCGCCGAGCAGCTCGAGGCCGCGGGCATCA
>CAZZVR010000162.1:0-9210 GCA_964657595.1 Burkholderia sp. PAMC 26561
CGCCCCCTATCCGCACCTGGCCGAGCCGCTGGACCTGGGCTTCACCACCCTGCGCAACCGCGTGGTCATGGGCTCCATGCACACCGGCCTGGAGGACCGCGCCAAGGACTACGGCAAGCTCGCGGCCTACTTCGCCGAGCGGGCCGCCGGCGGGGTCGGGCTGGCGGTCACCGGCGGGTTCGCTCCCAACCGCGAGGGCTGGCTCAGCCCCTTCGGCTCGCGCCTGGCCAGCCACGCCGCCGCCGCCCAGCACCGCCAGATCACCGATGCCGTGCACGCCCACGACGCCAAGATCGCGCTGCAGATCCTCCATGCGGGCCGCTACGGATATCACCCGATGGTCGTCTCCTCCTCCTCGGTCAAGTCGCCGATCAGTCCGTTCCGGCCGCGGTCGCTGTCGGCCGCGGGGATCGAGCGCACGATCGGCGCCTATGCCCATACCGCCGTGCTCGCCCAGGAGGCGGGCTATGACGGCGTGGAGATCATGGGGTCAGAGGGCTACCTGATCAATCAGTTCCTCGTCACCCACGTCAACCACCGCGACGACGAATGGGGCGGCTCGGTGGAGAACCGCCAGCGCCTGGCCATCGAGATCGCCGCCCGGGTGCGCGACGCGGTCGGACCCGAGTTCATCGTCATCTTCCGTATGTCGATGCTCGACCTCATCCCCGACGGCCAGAGCTGGGATGAGACCGTCGAGCTCGCCCGGGCCCTGGAGGCCTCGGGGGTGAGCATCCTCAACACCGGGATCGGCTGGCACGAGGCGCGGGTGCCGACGATCGTCACCTCGGTGCCGCGGGCGGCGTTCGCCTGGGTCACCGCCAAGCTGCGCGCGGCCGTCGCCATCCCCGTCATCGCCTCCAACCGCATCAACACGCCGGAGGTGGCGGAGCAGATCCTCGCGGACGGTGAGGCGGACCTCGTCTCCATGTCCCGGCCGTTCCTCGCCGATCCCGAGTTCGTCAACAAGGCCACGGAGGGCCGGGCGGATGAGATCAACACCTGCATCGCCTGCAACCAGGCGTGCCTCGATCACACCTTCGCGAACCAGAAGGCCTCCTGCCTGGTCAACCCGCGGGCCGGCCGGGAGACCGAGCTCAACTTCGCGCCGGTGACCGACGCCGAGCGCAAGCTCATTGCGGTCGTCGGTGCCGGGCCGGCCGGGATGGCGGCCGCCACCGTGCTGGCCCGGCGTGGTCATGCGGTGACGCTGTACGAGACCGAGGACCGCCTGGGGGGTCAGTTCAACCTGGCCATGGCGGTGCCCGGCAAGGAGGAGTACGGCGAGACGATCCGCTACTTCGCCCGCCAGCTCGAACTGCTCGGCGTGCGCGTCCACCTCGGTCGCGAGGCCGACCTCGTCGAGCTGACCGGCGGCTATGACGCGGTGATCCTGGCCACCGGCGTCAACCCGCGCATCCCCGAGATCGACGGGATCGATCACCCCAAGGTGGCCGGCTACTCCGAGGTGCTCGACGGGCGCCGGTCCGTCGGAGCCAAGGTGGCGGTGATCGGCGCCGGGGGCATCGGCTTCGACGTGTCGGAGTTCCTCAGCCACTCCCACTCCTCCAGCCTCGACCGCAGCGCCTGGATGGCCGAGTGGGGCGTCGGGGACCCGGCCCAGCACCGCGGCGGCATCGTCGGCCGCCACAGCGAGCCCTCACCCCGCGAGGTCTGGCTGCTCCAGCGCCGGACCAGCCGCTTGGGCGCGGGGCTGGGCAAGACCACCGGTTGGGTCCACCGCGCCTCGGTCGCCCACCAGGGCGTCCAGCTCGTGCCCGGTGCCACCTACACCAAGATCGACGACGCCGGTCTGCACGTGGAGCTCGCCGACGGCGGTCCCCGGCTGTTCCCGGTCGACGACGTGGTGATCTGCGCCGGGCAGGTACCACGCCGGGATCTGCTCGAGCCCCTGCGCCAAGCCGGCGTCGAGGTGCACCTGATCGGCGGGGCGGACGTCGCAGCGGAGCTGGACGCCAAGCGGGCGATCGACCAGGCCTCGCGCCTGGCCGGCGCCCTCTGACGCGTCAGTCCGCGGTGGTCGCCTGGTTCCGCGACTCGGGGAAGCGCGGTAGCCCGTCGTCGGGGATCGCCTCCCACGGCGCGGCGTAGGCGACGAACTGGTGATAGCTCGGCCGCACGCCGGGATCGTTCTCCAGGGCGCCGAGCCGCACCGCCATCTGGTCGCGATTGCCCGGGCTGCGGGCGAACAGCTGGGAGCTGCAGATCCGGCAGAACAGCTTGTCGTTGCCCCCACCGCTGGGCCGCCACACCGCAAGCAGCTCCTCCCCGCTCTGGAAGCTCAGCGTGGCGGCCTCGATGCCGCCGTTGGCGGACGCGGCCGCGCCGGTCCGGTGCTGGCAGCGGGTGCAGTGGCAGTAGCCGGCGATCCACGGAGGCTCGCTCAGCTCGAAACGGACGGCGCCGCAGCCGCAGCGGCCGGTGATGGGAGTCTGGGCCATGGGCGGGAGACTAGCTCGCGCTCAGGACTGCTGAGCTCGCCGCCCGGGCGAGCTCAGCCCGCGGCTCAGGCGGTCGGTCCGATGAGCTCGCGTGACTCGGGGGTCTCGGGTCCCACGCCGAGCTCCTCCGGGGTCCGGGCCCCGGCAGCCCGACGCTGGGCGAGTACGCCGAGGAAGCGGGCGTACTCCTCACGCGGTGGCAGGATCTCCAGACGCTCCCGGGCCTGGGCGGGTGTGTAGGTACGGGCATCCCGCGGACGCACGTGCAGGAACATCGGCGCGACCACCGGTAGCGAGGAGGGTGAGGACCAGCGCACCATGGTGGCCAGCAGCGGCCGGACCGCCCGCCAGAAGAACGGCTTGTAGAGCCAACGGGTGATCGGTACCACCAGTCCGTCCATCAGGCGTGACTGGCGCACCCCGGCGAGGTGGCGCTGATAGTGGGGCAGGGTGGCGATGATCGCCCAGCGGTGCCAGCGCACGATCGCCTTGCGCAGCCAGCCCAGCCACTGCGGCGTCGGACCCATCGCCGCCTCGGTGGTGTTGAACAGGAAATCCATCATCTGCTGGGCCTGCACCGAGCCGGCCAGGCGCGGGCGCCAGGCCTCGAAGTAGGCACGGACCGCGTCACGGCTGCGGGGAACGTCCTCGACGTGGATGGTCTGCAGCTCGGCGGCCACCGCGCACTCGGCCCAGTAGCGATCCTCCTCAACCGTACTCAGCTTGCCCGGGCCGTACATCTCATAACACTTGAGGATCGAATGCCAGGCGGTCATGTGGATCCACAGCTGGGACTCCGGATGGTTGGCGTCATAGCGCCCGCCGGTGACCGGGTCCTTGCCGACCGCCTTGGCGTGGACCTTGACCAGCACGTTGGCCGCGCGGGTGGCGGTGTCGGCGTCGCCGAAGGTGACCAGGGCGAAGTAGTGCAGGGTGCGGTCATACCGGGTGCGCGTGCGTCCGTACACGTCGCCCCCGTCGAGCACCGCGGCGTTGAGGTTGGGGTCGAGCTGCTCGATCGACACCGAGCGCATGAAGCCCAGAGCGAAGGAGGTGGCCGTGCCCCACACCTTCCAGGTGACGGAGTCAGGGCCGAAGAAGCCGTAGTCGGCCAGGGGGGCGGTGTTGCGACGGGTGACCAAGAAGCTCATGTAGCGATAGTGTAGCTACGCGACTGTGACAACGTCAAGCGCGTTGTCCCACCGCCAGCGCTTACCATGGCGGGCCATGCCCGGGTCCGCGCTCATCACCATGTATGACCGGCTGGCGCCGCTGCCGCTCGGCAAACGGGTCTTCTCGCTCGCCTACGCGTTCGCCGCCCCCTACTTCCTCACCATTCCCGCCCATATCGAGTCGGTCGAGCGGGGCCGGGCCGGTGCCACGATGGCCCAGACGCCCTGGGTGCGCAACCACCTCGGGACCGTGCACGCCATCGCGCTGTGCAACCTGGCCGAGTACACGATGGGCGCCGTGGCCGAGGCGACCGTGCCGGCCAGCCACCGCTGGGTGCCCAAGGGGATGAGCGTCGAGTACCTCGCCAGGGCCCGCGGTCGGATGAACGCCACCGCCACCCTCGCCCTGCCCGAACCGCTGAGCGACCGGCAGGAGGTGCCGGTGCGGGTCGCGGTGAGCGACCCGGGCGGCGAGATCGTGTTCACCGCGGAGATCCGCATCTGGGTCACCGCCAAGCCAACCCAGGAGAGCGCATGACCGGACCCGTCATCGACCCCGACCAGCCCGGCGAGGTCCCCCTGGCGCCCGCGGTGCCGGAGGAGGCCCCCGGGCCTCCCGGCCGGGTTGATGAACCCACGGGAATCAACCCGGGGGCGACCACCCAGCTGCTGCTCGAGAACGCCACGGTGTACGCCGAGAGCACCCCTGCGGCCGAACTGGCCGGCCCGCCGCAGATGCACCTGGCCGTGGTCACCTGCATGGACTGCCGCATCGACCCGGCGGCGCTGCTCGGCTTCGCCCCCGGCGACGTGCACGTGCTGCGCAATGCCGGCGGCGTGATCACCGAGGACATGATCCGCTCTCTGTCGATCTCCCAGCACAAGCTGGGCACCCGGGAGGTCATGCTCATCCACCACACCCGTTGTGGCATGCAGACGATCACCGACGACGGCTATCGGGCCGAGCTGGCGGAGCTGACCGGCATGGCGCCGCCCTTTGCCGTCGAGTCCTTCGCCGACCTCGACGCCGACGTGCGCCAGTCGATCCGGCGGGTGCAGAGCTCGCCGTTCATCCCCCACCGCGACAGCGTGCGCGGCTTCGTCTACGACATCGACGACCACACCCTGCGCGAGGTCGCGCCCGACTCATAATGCTCGGCGGGGCACGCCATGCCCCGCTTAGTAACGCTGGCGCGATGCTCGGCGGGGCAAGCCATGCCCCGCCTAGTAGAAGCTCTCGCGGCGGGCGTAGCGGCCGGCGCGTTCGGCGTCGTACTCGGTGGCGTCGAAGTCCGGGTGCAGCGAGCGGAGCACCTCGCCGCCGGAGGGCAGCTCCACCTCGGGGTCGATCTGGGTCGCGGGGTTCCACAGATCCGAGCGCAGCAGCGCCTTGGGACACTGGGTGAACGCCTGCTCGATGGTGATGAGGAGGCCGAGCTTGGGCGCGCGGCCCTCCACCGCGGAGGGGGCGAGCAGCTCGGCGTCGTCGGTGATCTGCGCTCGCCCGTTGACCCGGAAGGTGCCGCCCACGCCGGGGATCATGAACAGCAGCGCCACGCGGCCGTCCTCGAGCAGGTTGGTCAGCGTGTCGGCGATCCGGTTCCCGGGCCGCTCGGGCAGCAGCAGCGTGCGGGGATCGAGGATCCGCACGAAGCCGGCCGGGTCCCCGCGCGGGGAGACGTCGAGGCCGCCCGCGGGGTCGGCGGTGGCGATCAGCACGAACGGCGAGCGCTCGATGAACGCCGAGGTGACGTCGTTGACGTGGTCGGCGATCTTGGAGAGCACCAGCTCGGTGGGCTCGCCGACGATGGCCCGCAGCTGCGCCGCGTCGGTGATGAGGTGGGGTGAGTGGGTGATCGTCATCGCGGCACGATCATTCCACGAGCGTTCTCTGTGGGCAAATGCCGCTCACGCCGGCCTTCAGAGGCTGAGAACGCCGAGCGCCGCCGGTGAGGCGTCCGCCGCCAACGGCCCACGCAGGCGCTCGAGGTTCAACCGGCCGCGGTCGGCGCCGAGCACCGTGTTGTGGGACCGGCCCGCCAGCGCCCACACCCGCGGGTAGGCCTCGGCCAGGCCGGCGGCCACGCGGGCGACCTCGCGCCCGGCGCGGTCGTCCACCACGTTGACCAAGGTCAGCGGGGCCACCCGCGCCGCCTCCCCCAGCGTCGCCGCCGAGCTGGGACCCGGCGCGACGCGGGCCCCGAGGAAGGCGTCGATGACCACCGCGTCGCGGGCCGCGTCGGGGGCCAGGGCCAGCGCGGCGGCGCCATCGCCCAGGCGCACCCGCAGCCCCGGAGCGCGGGCCAGACCGAGGTGGTCGCGGGCGAGCCCCAGGATCGTCGGATCGATCTCCCACACCTCCTGGCGCCCGTGCGGGTCGGCCGCGGCCAGCGCCCGGGCGAGGGCGCAGCCCGCCCCGCCGACGTGCAGGATCCGCTGGGCCCGGGCCGCCTGCAGGACCGAGCGCATCCAGCGCAGGTAGTCGAACTCGAGGTGCCGGGGGTCGGCCAGGTCGTTGTAGGACAGGTCCATGCCCGCCTCGCGCAGGAGCCGGCCCGAGGGCCGACGCGGGTCACGCTCGATCACCAGATCGCCGAGACGGGCGATCGCCTCGGGGGTGGCGCCACGGCGGTGGGGCACGGCTGGGCTCAGATCGCCGCGGGCTCAGACGGTCCGGCGGCGGTCAACTGGCGGTCCGGGGTGGTCCCCAGCTCCTGCGCCATGCGGTTCAACAGCCGGGTCAGATCCTCGTGCCGCTCGGGCTCCCACCCGTCGAGCATGCGGCTCAGGGTGGCGCGACGCTCGTCCCCGAGCCGGGTCAGCGCGGCCTCGCCGTCGTCGGTCAGGGTGAGGTCGGCGTGGAGCATGCTCTTGGCGGTGAGCTCGGCCAGGGCCTGCTGGGCGCGGGGCAGCGGAACCTTGAAGATCATCGCCCGCTCGGACAGGTCGAGGTGGGGGTGGAAGTGGTACTGGGCCAGCAGCCAGCACGCCGCCGGGGAGAGGTCGACGCCGGCGCGGGCGGCCACGCTCTCCATCAGTCGCCGCATGCCGTCACGGCCGATCAGCGCCGCCAGCGCGCGGCCGATCTCGCGCTGGGAGTCCGGCGCGGTCATCCGGTTCCCCGCCTGGGCCATGCTCTCACCGACCTGGCCCGACTCCACCGAGACCGAGTCGCGCAGCTTGAGCTGAGGCAGTAGCCAGCTGAGCAGGAAGGCGATCGCGGCGACGCCGGCCGCCACCTCGAAGATGTGGTCCAGGGCGCTGGAGTACGAGCTCAGGTAGATGGTGTGGAGGTTGCTCGGGAGCGATTTGAGCGCCTGGGGGTTGCTCGAGCCGCTGTTCAGCGCCGTCTTCTCCGCCGCGGTGAGGGCGATCTTGGAGCTGGCGATCCGCTGGGACAGGTCGCTGGCCAGGCCGGCCGAGAACAGCGAGCCGAGGATCGCCGTGCCCACTGAGCCGCCGATCGAGCGAAACAGCGTCGCGCCTGAGGTGGCGACCCCGAGATCCTCATAACCCACCGAGTTCTGCACCGCGAGGACCAGCACCTGCATGACCATGCCCAGGCCGAGACCGAGCACGAACATGAAGGCGCTCTGGGTCAGCCGGCTCGTCCCCGCGTCCATCGTGTGGAGCAGGAACAGCCCGACGATCATCACTGCGGTGCCCATGACGGGGAACGGCTTGTAGATCCCCGTGCGGGAGATCAGCTGGCCCGAGCCGATCGAGGTGATGAGCAGGCCGGCCATGAGCGGCAGGATCTGGATACCGCTGGAGGTCGGGCTGGCGCCGCCGACCACCTGGAGGAACAGCGGCAGGTAGGTGACCGAGCCGAATAGGCCGAAGCCGACCACAAGCCCGACCGCGGAGGCCACGGCGAAGGTCCGGTTGCGGAACAGGCGCGGGGGCAGGATCGGCTCGGCGGCGCGGCGCTGCTCGTAGATGAAGAAGGCGATCACCAGCAGGAGCGACAACACGATCAGGCCGATGATCGTCGCGCTCGTCCAGGCGTAGTTGACCCCGCCGAAGGTGCAGGTCAACACGATCCCCACCAGCGCCAGGGCGAGCAGCGTCGCGCCGACGTAGTCGATCTGGTGGGAGGCCTGGTCCCGGCGCGAGGGCAGGGTCGCCGCGAGCACGGCGAAGGCGATCACCCCGATGGGCAGGTTGATGTAGAAAATCCAGCGCCAGCTCAGATTGGAGGTGAAGAATCCGCCGATCAGCGGGCCGATGACTGAGGACACCCCGAAGATGGCGCCGAAGAAGCCCTGGTACTTGCCGCGGTCCCGGGGCGGTACGACGTCACCGATCGCCGCCGTGGTGGAGACGATCAGCCCCCCGCCGCCCAGTCCCTGGAGGGCGCGGAAGGCGACGAGCTCGTCGAGATTCTGGGCGATGCCGCACAGCACCGAGCCGACGAGGAACAGCACCAGCGCCACCTGCAGGACGATCTTGCGGCCGTAGAGGTCGCCGAGCTTGCCGTAGATCGGCGTCACCACGGTCTGGGCCAGGAGATAGGCGGTGACCACCCAGGAGATGTGACTCAGGCCGCCGAGGTCACCGACGATCGTCGGCAGCGCGGTGGAGACGATCGTCTGATCCAGCGACGCCATCAGCAGCACCAGCATCAGGCCGCCGAAGACGACGAGGATGCCCCCGCGCGGGCGCTCGGGGGCGCCCGGCTTGACCGGCTCGACGCCGCGTGGGCGCTCGGCGCTCATGCCGTCGACCCGTCCCCGCCGGGCAACGCCGCCCCGGGGGTGATGATCACCTCGAGGAAGCGCCAGATCGAACGCAGCAGCCGGGCCGGGGGGAACGCGTCAGGCTCGGTCAGCGCCAGGCGTCCCGTCTCCTCCCCGATGGTCAGCAGCATCCGCGCGATGGCCTCGATCTGATCGTCCGGAGGTTGGACGTCCAGCCCGTAGATGGAGAAGGCGACCAGCGGCTCCATCCGCTTGGCCAGGGCGGTACGGCGGCGGTTGACGATCTTCTGCAGCAGACGCGGCGCGCTCTCGGGTCGCAGCAGGGCCAGGCGCCAGGTCAGCGGCCGCTCACACACCGCCGCCAGCAGGTGGTGGACGGCGTCATAGAGCACCACGTCGGGCTCGTGTCCACGCGGATCCTGGGGGATCAGACCGGCCAAGGTCCCGCGCACGCGCTGATCCTCACGGTGCATGAGGGCGGTGATCAGTACGCCCAGGTTGGCGAAGCTGCGGTAGATCACCACGCGGTTGACGCCGGCCCGGCGCGCGATGGCCTCCATCGACAGGGCGGCGAACCCATCCTCGGCGACCAGGGTCAGCGCCACGTCGAGCAGCTGCTCGCGCCGCTCGGCCTGAGGCACGCGCCGGCGCGGATCCGGCGGCGGGGCGGCGGCGACGATCTCCTCCAGCCGGGGTGGAGGGGCGATGTCCGGTCGCTCGGGGGGATCGCCGGCGCTGGCGCCGGCGCTGTGGGTGCTGGGGGGGAACACGGCGAGCAGGTCGACGGTGGCGTCGGCCAGGCGCTCGGGGTTGAAGCGCCGCGGGTGGGCCAGCATCAGCCGGGCGGCGTCCTCACCCACGGCCACGAGCATCCGC
>CAZZVR010000163.1:0-9152 GCA_964657595.1 Burkholderia sp. PAMC 26561
GCCAGGTTAGTTGCCAACTCCGAGGGCACCCGGCGCACGACCCGCTCTTTACACTCCTGACACATGTCGATCGCAGATTTCCCGCCCGAGCCGCCCTTCGAGTTCGATTTCCCTCCGGCTCGCACGGTGCACGTGAAGGAGCGCGGCGAGTTCTTCCTACGCGACTCAGATCCCGGGCACCCCGCGGGCGAGCCCGACGCGCGGCCGGTGGTGATGCTGCTGCACGGCTGGATCGCCTCCGCTGACCTCAACTGGGCTGGGGTCTACGGCTCGCTGATCGACGCGGGCTACCGCGTGCTGGCCATCGACCACCGCGGCCACGGACGTGGCCTGCGGCCGCTGGTGCCCTTCCGCCTCGCCGACTGCGCCGCCGACGCCGCGGGCGTGCTGCGCACCCTGGGCTTGGCCCCGGCGGTGATCGTCGGATACTCCATGGGCGGCGCGATCGCCCAGATCATCGCCCGCGATCACCCCGACGTCATGTCGGCACTGATCCTCTCGGGCACCGCCCAGCACTGGCAGGACCCGCAGCTCAAGAACCAGTTCCGCCTGCTCGAGGTCGCGGGAATCGCCATGCGCCTCACCCCCGGGACGTTCTGGAGCTACGGCCTCAAGCGGGTGGGCATGCGACCCGGCAAGCCGACGGCATGGCTGCGCTCGGAGATCAACCGCCACAACCCGACCGACATCCTCGAGGCCGGACGGGAGCTGAGCCGCTTTGACAGCCGGCCATGGCTCGGGCCCCAGCCGGTGCCGACCGCCGTCGTCATGACCACCCGGGACACCGTCGTGCCGCCCCGCAAGCAGCACGACCTGGCGGCCGCCCTGGACGCCCCGATCTTCGAGGCGCCGATCGACCACCTCGAGGTGGCGAACGCCGTGGACCGCTACAACCCGGCGCTCGTCGACGCTCTCGCCGCGGTGACCCAGCCCTCGGTTCCGGTGAGCTGACGCCGCGTCCGGCCGCTAGATAACATTGACTCAGATGCGCCGACTCCGCACGCTCCTTCTGTTCGTCACGCCGGTCCTCCTGCTGCTCGCCTTCGCCGACCCGGCGCTCGCGGTCACCCACGGCGGCGAGGGCCTGTACGGCCCGACGGATGACGTGTCGATCACCGACACGATGTTCATCCTGCTCGGGTTCTTCCCCGTGGTGATCATCGTGCTGTCGCTCTACCAGAACTGGGCCGACAACCGTCGCCACCACAAGTTCCACGCCGAGCGGGCGCGGGAGCAGGCCGAAGCCGACCACGGCGGCTGGTAGCGGTTCTGGCTGGCCTGAGGCGCCAGCCACGGCAGACGGTGTCGACCGAGGGCCAATCGGCGCGCCCGCCTCGACGCTCACGGTAGGTTCCAGGCGTGAGCTACTTCGTAACGGGAGCCACCGGGTTCATCGGCCGCAACCTGGTAGAACGGCTTCTCGCTCGGCCGAGCACCGCTGCAGGACCGGACATCTTCCTGCTCGTCCGGGAGCGTTCACGCGAGCGCCTGCGTGAACTGGTCGCCGGCTGGGACAGCCTGGGTCTTGGCGCGTCTCCCCGGGTCCTGGAGATCGTCGGCGACCTCGGCACCGAGCGCCTCGGGGTGTCGGACCCCGACGTCGCCCGCCTGCGCGAGGCGGGCATCGACCACTTCTTCCACCTGGCGGCCATCTACGACATGACCGTGACCGACGACACCAACCGGGTCGCCAACGTCGACGGCACCCGTCATGCCGTGGCGCTCGCCAACGCGGTGTCCGCCGGGATCCTCCATCACATCTCCTCGATCGCCGTGGCCGGTGAGTACAAGGGGCTGTTCCGCGAGGACTACTTCGACGAGGGCCAGCCGCTCAAGCACGCCTATCACCAGACCAAGTTCGAGGCCGAGCGTGCGGTCCGGCACCAGACCGAGGGTGCCTGGCGGGTGTACCGGCCCGCGATCGTGGTCGGCGACTCGCGCACCGGGGTGATGGACAAGATCGACGGCCCCTACTACCTGTTCAACCTGATCAAGCTGCTGCGCCACTGGCTCCCCGGATGGTTTCCCCTGGTCGGCCCGGAGCTCGGCTACACCAATATCGTGCCCGTCGACTATGTCGTCGACGCCATCGACCACATCGCCCATCAGCCCGACCTCGACGGCCAGGCGTTCCACCTCACCAGCCCGCGCTCCACGCGCTCGGGCGAGGTGTTCAACGCGTTCGCCCGCGTGGCCCACGCGCCCCAGCTCTCGCTGCGCATCGACACCCGCCTGCTGGCCGCGCTGCCCAAGGGCACGCTGTCGATGCTCATGCAGCTGCCGGCGGCCAAGAACGTCCGGCGCACCGTCCTGGCCGACTTCGGGATCCCGGAGGAGGTGCTGGAGCACATTCGCCTGGTGCCCCAGTTCGACACCCGGGACACCGAGCGGGCCCTGAAGGGCTCCGGGATCGCGGTACCCGAGCTTGATACCTACGCCGCCCGGCTGTGGGACTTCTGGGAGCGCAACCTCGACCCGGACCTGTTCAAGGACCGGTCCTTCGAGGGCGCGGTCAACGGCAAGACGGTGCTGATCACCGGTGCCTCCCAGGGCATCGGCCGCTCGGCGGCGCTCAAGATCGCCGCCGCCGGCGGGATCCCGATCCTCGTGGCCCGGGGACTGGAGAAGCTCGAGGAGGTCCAACGCGAGATCGCCGACGCCGGCGGGACGTCGTATGTCTACTCGGCCGACCTGTCGAGCACCGACTCGATCGAGGATCTCTGCCGGCGCGTCGGGGCCGACCATCCCAGCGTGGACATCCTGGTCAACAACGCCGGGCGCTCGATCCGTCGGTCGGTGGCGCTCTCCTATGACCGCTTCCACGACTACGAGCGCCTGATCCAGCTCAACTACCTGGGCACGATCAAGCTCATCATGGGTCTGCTGCCCGGGATGCGCGAGCGCCGGTCCGGTCACGTCATCAACGTCTCCTCGATCGGTGTGCAGACCAACCCCCCGCGCTTCTCCGCCTACGTCGCCTCCAAGGCCGCACTCGATGCCTGGACGCGGGTGGTGGGCTCGGAATGCATCGCGGACAACGTCCACTTCACCACCATCCACATGCCGCTGGTACGCACCCCGATGATCGCCCCCACCAAGATCTATGACTCCTTTCCGACGATCTCACCGGAGGAGGCCGCCGACCTGGTGTGCGAGGCGATCCGGGCCAAGCCCAAGCAGATCAACACCAAGCTCGGCACCTTCGGCGAGCTCGCCTACACGCTGGTGCCCAAAGCGGTCGACCAGATCCTTGCCACCGCGTACAAGGTGTTCCCCGACTCAGCCGCGGCCAAGGGCGAGATCAACGACAAGGAGCAGGCGTCGACCGAGCAGGTGGCCCTGGCCCACCTGATGAAGGGCGTGCACTGGTAGCGCCGAGCGCGGGGCGGGCGTGAGGGAGCTCGCCCCCGGCGTGTTCCAGCTCGCCGGGTTTCCGCCCAACGCGGTCAACGCCTACCTGGTGGGCGACGTGCTGATCGACTCCGGCAGCCGACTCGATCGCATCTCGGTCCTGGGTCAGCTGCGCGGCCGGTCGCTGTCAGCTCACGCCCTGACCCACGCCCACGGCGATCACCAGGGCAACAGCCATGCCGTGTGTGCCCGCCTGGGGGTGCCGTTCTGGGTGCCCGCGGGTGATGTGGCCGTCGCCGAGGCCGGCGGCCGCGCCACCTACGCCGACATGCCCCAGCCGCTGCACCCCGTCGCCCGTCTCTACAGCTACCTGTTCCCGGGCCCCGGGCACCCTGTCGACCGGGCCCTGACCGAGGGCGACGAGGTGGCCGGTTTCACCGTGCTGGCGACTCCGGGGCACAGCGCCGGTCACGTCGCGTTCTGGCGCGCGTCAGACCGCGTGCTCATCGCCGGCGACGTGCTCACCACGGTGAACGTGTCGACGCTGGTCCCCGGACTGCACGAGCCCAAGCCGTACTTCACCCCGGACCGCGCGCGGAATCGAGCCTCGCTGCGGCGGCTCGCCGAGCTGAGGCCAGCGCTGGTGTGCGTCGGACACGGACCGCCGTTGCGTGACCCGGACCGGCTGGCGGCCTGGGTGGAGCAGACGGTCCGCGGATGAGGCGCTCGAGGATGGTGGCGAGCCGCGCCCGGAAGAAATGGTGCCCCTCATCCGGATCCAGGTGGATCTCACAGCGCGCCAGCGCCGCCGCGAGCACCTGGGCGTGCTGCGCCGGAACCAGCGGGTCCGCCCCGCCGTGCCACAGGTCGACGGGGGCACGCACCTCGGCGGGCTCAAAGCCCCAGGGGGCCGCGTAGACGCGGTAGTCCTGGATCAGCCCGCCCACCCCGCCGCTGCAGGACGCAAAGAACGCGGCCGCGGCCTCCAGCCGCTCGCCGGCGCTGGCCAGTCGGGCGCGCTCACCGGGGGCGGCGTGAGCGGAGATGACCCGGCTCAGCAGGGCGGGGTGGGCGCTGAGCACGGGCAGCAGCGCGTTGCCCAGCCGCTGTGCCGTCAGGGGGTGATCGTGCATCGCCGCCAGCGCCAGGCGGATCCGCTTGGCCAGGCCGGGCGTGGCGTGGGGCGAGCTCAGCGGTGACAGCGATGAGACCAGCGCTACGCGGCCGACCCGGCCGGCCAGGGCGTGGGACACCGCCAGGGCGTAGGGACCGCCGGCCGATACACCCACCACGCTGAACTGGTCGAGCTCGAGGTGATCGGCCAGCTGGCGCGCGTCCTCGGCGAAGGACAGGATGGTCCGCCCCGGCTGGGGGTCAGAGCCGCCGATCCCGGGGCGGCTCGGCGCCACGTAGCGGATCCCGAGCTCGGCGGTCAGCGCCTCGAGGTCGAGCGTCGCGCCGACCGGAGTGCCGATCGCGCCGTGGCAGTAGAGGACCGGGACGCCGTGCCGGGGCCCGGTGACGGTGTAGGCGAGGCGGCGACCGTCGGCCAGGTCCATCCACAGGCGACTATCTCCGGAGCTTGTGCGCATGGGCTCAGAGCGGGGCTCTGACCGACAAAAGCCCTGCTCAACGGAGCTTATGCCTCCGGCCCGGAGGCGGTTGTGTCGTTCTGGATAAGCCGCGTGAGGGCGGCGACGAACGCGTCGGGCCGCTCGACCATCGGCACGTGCCCGGTGTTGGGCAGGCGCACCACCCGCGCGTCGGGGCGCTCGCTGAGCAGATCGTCGAGACCGCGGATCGGCACCGTCAGGTCCGCCTCGCCCCAGATCACCCCGAGCGGGGCGGCGATTTCCCGCAGGAGCGGTCGCAGATCCGTCGTGGTGATGGTGGCGAGTGCCGGCCCCGTGCGCCGGGCGCTCAGTGAGGCGTCGACCATGCCCCGGGCCACCGCCGGGGGCACGTGCGCGCCGTCGGCCACCGCGAGTCCCAGCAGCAGGCGCCGCCCCCACGCCAGGTCCGTCAGCGGAGCCGCGCCGCGGCGGGCCGCCAGGAATGCGTCAGCACCACTGGCCAGCAGACCGGCCATGCGTCCGCTGGCGATGAGGTTGGCGATGACCGGCGGGAACGGGCGCAGGCCAGCCGGGGCCACGAGGGTCAGACTGGTCAGCGACGCGGGATGATCGGCGGCGAGCTGGATCGCCACCCCCCCGCCCAGGGAGTGGCCGACCAGATCAAAGGGCTCCTCCACCCCCTGCTCGCCCAGCCCGGTGAGGATCGCCTCTGCCACCTCGGACAGGGCGAACCCCTCCCCCACCGGCTCAGAGCCTCCAAAGCCGGGCAGGTCGACGGTGACGACGCTGTGCTCATGGGCCAGGTCGGTCAGCACGGTGCTCCAGATCCGGCGGTCAGTGGCGATTCCGTGCAGGAGCACCAGCGGCGCGCCCGAACCGGTTCGCTCCACGGCGAGCGGGGTCCCCATGAGCGACATCGTAATGTTCGCGGGGATGAGTGAAACCGTGATTGTCCCCGCCAAGACCGACGCCAACGGCGCCTTTCAGCGCCAGGTCTCGAAGTTCCGCCAATGGGTGAGCGACGACGGCTCCACGCCCTTCGCCGTGGAGCCCGGCCGCTATCACCTCTACGTCTGTCGCGCCTGTCCGTGGGCGCACCGCACGATGATCGCCCGCCGGCTGATGGGACTGGAGAGCGCGATCTCCATCTCCTACGTCGACCCGATCCGCGATGGGCGCGGCTGGGCGTTCACTCAGCCGGGACGCTACGAGGACCCGGTCAACGGGTTCGGTCTGCTGTCTGAGGCCTACGCGCGCACCGACCCGGACTTCAACGCCCGGGTCACCGTGCCGGTGCTGTGGGACCGTGCCCAGGGCGTGATCGTCAACAACGAGTCCTCGGACATCCTGCGCATGCTCCACACGGTGTTCGCGCCGCTGGCCGAGCACCCGGTGGATCTGCTTCCGGCCCCTCTGGTGGAGGCGACCGACGCGCTCAACGCGGCGTTCTATGAGCCGGTCAACAACGGCGTCTACCGCGCTGGGTTCGCCCGCAGCCAGAGCGCCTATGAGCAGGCCGTCGGCGAGTTGTTCGCCATGCTCGACCAGCTCGATGCGCGGTTGGCCGACACCCGGTTTCTCTTCCCCGGCGGCGTGCCCCTGGAGAGCGACATCCGGCTGTTCACCACGCTGGTGCGCTTTGACGCGGTCTACCAGATCCACTTCAAATGCTCGGTGCGCAAGCTGGAGCAGTACCCGAACCTGTGGCCCTACCTGCGTGACCTGTATCAGTGGCCCGGTTTCGCCGAGACGGTCGACTTCGACGAGATCCGCACCCACTACTACCGGACCCACCCGGACGTCAACCCCTCCGGACTGGTGGCCGCAATGCCCGACCTCGACTTCAGCGCGCCGGCGGGGCGCACCCAGCTGACCTGACCCTCGGCGGGGTCGCCGCCGGCGGCTCGATCCCACGGGTTGACACCTGAGGCGGATGTGCGGGCTGCCAAGATCATCCTCAGGTTGCTTGCGCGGTGTACCCGGCGTTCCTAGTGTCGGCCTCATGATGGCGACGGTCCTGACGACAGCGTGACAACGGCCGCGGCTGACCTCCGCCCAGCTCCGGCTCTCGCGGCGGAAGGAACGTCGCCGGAGGCGAGCGTTCTGGCCATCCAGACCGAACCGGAGACCCAGTCGGTCCTCGCCCAGGGTCTCGGTTGCCTCGGCCTGAGCGTCGACACCGCCTCCGACGCCGAGGCGGGGATCAGCGCCGCGCTGAGCGGCCGCTACGAGCTGATCCTGCTCGACCTCATTCTCCCCGGGGCGGACGGCTTCCGTGCCCTGGCCCAGATCCGCGACGCCCGACCCCAGCTGCCGGTCATCGTGCTGACGGCGCTCGGTGGCCTGGAGCACCGGGTCCGAGCCCTGGAGGCCGGAGCCATCGACTACGTGGTCAAGCCCTTCTCGCTGCGGGAACTGGCGGCCCGGATCCATGCCCAGGTGCGCCAGGCCGGGTCGTACCGCAGCACGCGCCTGAGCGGGGCCGGGATCGACGTCGATCTGCTCACCCGCACCGTCTCACGCCACGGCGTCCCCGTCCACCTGACCACCATGGAGTTCCGGCTGCTCGTCCATCTCATGCAGCGGCCCGGGACCACTCATACCCGCCGCGACATCCTGCGTGATGTCTGGGGCCAGGAGCTCGAGCCTGGGAAGAACGTGGTCGACGTGTACGTCGGCTACCTGCGGCGCAAGCTCAGCGCCGGTGATCCCGACTCGGTGTCGCTGATCCAGACGGTGCGCTCTCGGGGCTACAGGTTTGTTGACAACCGTGGCCCGGACCTCCAGGGCTCCGGGGGAGCGAGCGGAGGGTAAGCTTCCGCGCCTCCGGATGCCCTCCCCCGCCGCCTCGTCCTCGAGCCCTTCCTCCTGGTCTTCCACCCCCGCCGGCGATTCCGGCACTGACGGATCTCCCGCCGACCGTCGCGTCGTCGCCGGTCTTGAGGCGATCATCGACGCCGCGGCGGGGATCCTCTCCGCGGCCTCGCTCGAGGCGACGCTGCAGGCCATGGCCGACGCGCTCGCGCCGATCGTCCCCTACACGAGCCTGGTGGTCTATGAGGTGGCCTGGAGTGAACAGGTGTGCATCCCACTGCTGGCGACCGGCAGCTACGTCGAGCAGGCGCTGAACTCCCGGCCGCCGTTGGACGACTCGGCCACCGGCGCCGCGGTCCTGTCCAGCCGGCTCGTCCATCGCGGTCCCGACGACCCCGTGCTCCACGTGATGCCCGGCACGCCGGTCAACGAGGTCGAGTCGATCATCGTCGCCCCGTTGCGCGCCGCCGGACAGGTCCAGGGCACGCTCAACGTCTGGCGAGAGGCGTCTGATGCCCAGTTCGCCGACAGCGTTCGGTTCACCCCGGCTGAGCTGATCCTCCTCGAGCGCTTCGCCTCCCTGGCGGCGATGGCCTACGTCAACTCCTCCCAGCGCGAGCAGCTGCGCACCCAGGCGCTCACCGATCAGCTCACCGGCCTGTCGAACCGACGCCACTGCGAGGCCGTCCTCCACGACGTCCTCGTCGACGGGCGCCGCCACCGCAAGCCGACGTCGGTTGCCTACTTCGACATCGACGGCTTCAAGGCGATCAACGATGGGTTCGGCCATGTCGCGGGTGACACGACCCTGCGAGCGTTCGCCAAGGTCCTGGAAGGTGAGACCCGGGCCGGTGATCTCGTCTGCCGCACCGGCGGTGAGGAGTTCACCGTCATCCTCCCGCGCACCGACGCCCACGCCGCGCGGCGCCTCACCGAGCGCATCAACGCGGCGGTACGGGCCGCAGCCCTGGGTCCCCAGGGTGACCTGACCGTCTCAGCCGGGGTGGCCACCACTCGGGGTCCGCTTGATGACTTCGACGGCCTCATCCAACGCGCCGACGTCGCCCTGCTCCAGGCCAAGCGCTCAGGTCGCGACCGCGTGGTCGTGGCCCAGGACGTCGCCGCCGACGCGTCCTGAGCGGTTTGCCGGGTTAATCGCGGGTGGCGGGCCCTGGGGGAAGGGCCCGCCACGGTTCCGGCGTTGGGTGGGTTGGTTGGGGGGGGAAAGCTTTTAGGCGGGGATGAGCGCGTCGGCGGTCGCGGCCGGGGTGGTGATGCCGTAGGCGCGGATGGTGTCCAGGACACGCTGGCGGTCGGCGTTGGTCGCGACCATGACCAGGCTCAGCTCATCCGCGGCCTGGTGCTCGGCCGGGTTGCGGGTGTCCGAGCCGGCGGGCAGCCAGTCTGCGGAGC
>CAZZVR010000164.1:0-9060 GCA_964657595.1 Burkholderia sp. PAMC 26561
GAAGCGCTGCACCGCCCAGACCGCCATGGCGACCAGCACGAGCAGCACGCCGAGGAGCGCATAGCTGTGCCAGGCGTCCTCGGAGACGGAGATGTGCAGCCCCAGGCCGGAGTCGCCCACGCTGGCCCCGACAAACGGCAGAAACGACGAGATGAAGAAGATGACCACGGCCCCGATCCGTATCTGGTCCGTCCGCGACAAGCTCTTCAAGGTGTCCGACATAGCCTTCTCCTCCATCAGTGTTCGCTGACCCGAGTGGTCAGAGCGCGTTGAAGATCTCACAGTCGGCGAGATCAGTTGTGTTAATGGTGTGTGTTAAACCTCTAAGGTTTGTATCAGTCAATCGCCCGCCGGTACAGACGCACGTTGCGGTCCGAGGCGCCGCCGCTGAACCCGTTGGCGCGCCCGCCCTGCGCGTCGATGTAGGCCAGCTGCCGGCTGATCGTGCCCAGCGGGCCGTTGCCGACGTGGTCGAGCATCCAGGTCTCCAGCACAACACCCCCGCCGGCGGTGGACGACACCCGCAGACCCCGGGCCTGCTGGGGGAAGTCGATCAGCGAGGCGGTGGTGATCAGCCAGTAGCCGCCGGCAGCGGTCCGCCGCGGGGTGATCTGGTTGCGGTGGATGTGCCCGGCCAGGGCGGCGATGACCCGCGGCGCACGGTCCATCACCTCCAGCAGCGACGCTCCGCCCGAGGCGTCGAGCAGCGGGAAGTGGGTGACCACGATGATCCAGCGCTGCCCCGCCGACGCGATCTGCTCAGCCAGCCACGCCGCCTGTCCGGCCACCACCAGCCCGCCCGAGCCGCCGCCGCGGCGCACCAGGTCGAGCACGATGACCCGCAGCGAGGCTCCGACGTCACGCACGTAGTCGAGGCGCGCAGACGCCGCCGCGGAGCCGGCGGCCGACACGCCGCGCTGGGCCGCCACCCCGGCACCGCGCCACAGCCGCCCGATCACCTCGGCGAAGCTGAGCTCGTAGCGTTCGCGGTCGGCGGGCACCCGCACTGTCGGCCCGGCGAGCGCCTGGGCGAGGAAGGACTGGACGAAGGACGGATCCGGCGGCCCGTCCGGGGAGTTGCTCGCGTTGAGCCGGAAGCCCTCGGGCAGCTTGAGCTTGGCCGGCAGCTCCCACAGCGCCCGGTCCCCCACCGCCAGGGCCTGGGTCTGGGCGTCGGGCACCAGCTCACCGGCCACCAGACCGTCGTGGTCACCGAGCACCGGCAGCCAATCGGACCCCAGGCCGGCGGAGCGGAACGGCGCCACGGCCGCGTCGAGCATCCCGGGGTGGCGGGGCGCGTCGATGGCGGGGCGGTAGTAGAACGGGTCCGGGTTGGAGGGGAGCTGCACCCCGTAGTAGCCGTCGGCCCCACTGCCCGGGCGCACGCGCCCGCCCGCCAGCAGCGCCAGGGCGTGGGCGAGCTCGTTGTTCTGGTCGTTGTCGATCAGGTCGCCGCCCTGGATCACCACCTGGGGCGCGAGGCCCCGGATCGCGTTGACCGTGCCCGAGAGGACCTGAGCGGTCAGCGTCTCGTGAGGGCGGAAGGTCGACTGCACCGGCGGGCCCAGCCGGGCGAGGAACGGCACCCGGGCGGGTGAGGCGGCGTCGAGCACGTGGGCGTCGGTGACATGGGCCAGGCGCCCCAGCTCGGTGCTCAGCGCAGCCACCCCACCCAGCTCGGTCCGGTTCATCAGCGCCTCACCGGACCCGAGCACGAGCTGGCCGTCACCGCTGGGGTCCACCCAGCGGGCCTTGAGCGTCGAGCCCTCGCCCGCGCTGGACGCGCCCGGACCGCCACAGCCGGCCAGGGCGAGCGCGCCCGCGCCCGCCGCGGCCGCCGCCAGCAGCTCGCGGCGGTTCAGTCCGTCGGGTAGACGCGCACCCCGCGTCATCCCGCCAGTCCCCTGACCACCGGCTCGCGCACCGCGCTGCGCGTGACCCAGAAGACCGCCCCGACCCCGGAGATGGCCAACCCGATGAGCACGGCGGCGAGCTCGGTCAGGGTGGGATTGAGATCGAGGGTGGCGTAGCTGGCCGCCAGCTTCGACAGGGCTGGCCCCAAGGCCAGCCATTCCACCAGCACCCCGATCAGCGCCGCCGGGACGATCAGCGCCGCGACCGCCCCGCCGAGCAGCCGCCGGATCGCCCCGGCGTCCGCGCCGGTCGCGCGCAGCACCGCCACGGTGCGCCGGCGCTCCTGCATGGTCAGGGCACACGCCTGGACGAGCGCGTAGATGCACACGAGTCCGTCGACCACGGCGATCGCGATGAGGATGGTCTTGAGCACCGCCA
The DNA here is from genome assembly GCA_964657595.1 of Burkholderia sp. PAMC 26561. Taxonomy (GTDB): domain Bacteria; phylum Actinomycetota; class Thermoleophilia; order Solirubrobacterales; family Solirubrobacteraceae; genus Palsa-465. The sequence continues at coordinate 2,293 of CAZZVR010000164.1, forward strand.
CCAGGGGCGCCCCGCGGGCCACGGCGCCGGAGGCGATGTTGGGGTGGGCGCCGATCGCCCGCAGCTCCGAGATCACCTTCGCCTGGTCCGCCTTGGGCTTGAGCAGGATGGCGATGTTCTCCGACGCGCTCGGATCGGCGGCGAGCAGCGCCGCGGCCGGGATGTAGGCGACCAGCCCCTGGTAGGCGAGTGAGCTGACGGTGCCCGACACCTTGAGGCTGAGCTGCTTGCCGTTGGGCAGTTCCATGAGCAGGCCCGAGCCCGGCGCCAGGCCCAGGGCGTTGGCCAGCCCCACGCCGACCTCGGCCTGGTCGGCGCCGGCGAGGTGGCGACCGGAGTCCAGCGCCGGGGACTCGAAGGGGACATGGTTGCCCGGGTAGGCGACAACGTCGATCAGCTCGCCCAGCGCGTAGCCGTCGACGGCGTGGACCTCATAGCGCGGTGCCGCCGCCGCCACCCCCGGCAGCGCCGCGATCCGCGTGGCCTCCCCTGGCGCGTCCGCGGCGGTCAGCTCGTAGTGCTTGCCGAGCACCTGGGGGTCGGTCTCCAACGAGCTGAGGGTGCCCGCCAGGGCGATGAGCAGCAGGACGAAGGCGGTCGAGCAGGTGAGCATGGTGATCGTGGCGATGAGTCGCGCGCGCCGGGCGGTCTGCAGGCGCGCGCCGAGCAGCGCCAGCCCACCCCGCTCGAATCCCCTGCCGAGTCCGCCGGCCGAGCGGCCCGCACGAGTGGGGCGCCGTCGCGCCACGTCGGCGCCGCGCAGCAGGGTGAGCACGCCGCGTCCCGCGGCGGACCAGGCCGGCCAGGCCGCGCCGAGCACCGGGACCGCCACCGCCACCAGCCAGCCGGCGAGCAGCGGCAGGATGAGCGCCGAGCCGGGACCGGGCTGGTTGAGCAGGCCGAGCAGCCGGTTGCCGGGTCCGTTGGTGACCAGCCAGCCCACGAGCACGCCGAGCGTGGCCGCCGGGACCGCGACGATCGCCGCCTCCACCCCCTGGGTGAAGGCGACCTGGCGCCGGGTCGCTCCCACGGCGCGACGGATGCCGATCGAGCGCAGGCGGCGCTGGACCTCGGCGCGGGCGGAGGAGGCCAGCAGCACCGCGGCGGTGGCCAGGGCGATCACCGACAGGGCGACGAGCAGGTCGATGACGATCCCCGCGGCCTGGGAGATGAGCACCTGCACGCCGCTGCGCGTGGCGAACTGCAGGTCGTGCAGGCCGTAGCTCTCATCGCGGGCCTGGACGAGCACCTGGCTGACGTACTTCGGGTTGTTGAGCCACACCTCGGCGAAGTTCACCCTGGGGTTGCGCTGGAAGCCGAAGCGCGCGTTGATCTGGCCCTCGGACAGGTAGAACCGTGGCGCCCCGAGCGGGTAGCCGACGTCGTCAGGGCCCTCGGCAAAGCCGACGACCCGCTCGCCGCCCAGCCCGCCGACGTCGATCGTGTCACCGAGCTTGATCCCCCAGGCCGACGCCCAGGCGGGTTCGACGAGGATGTCGCGACCGCCCCCGCCGAGGTTGTGTCCGGCCACGACGGCATAGCCCTGGCGCCGCCCCGACCCGATGACCTCGGCGACGGCCGTGTTGGCGCGGTGGCCGCCGAAGTGCACGCCGACGCTCGTCACCTCGTTGCGCAGCGCGAAGCCCGACAGATCCGGCAACGCCTTGAGGCGCTGGGTCACCTGCGAGGTCGACTCGCGATCGAACCGCACGATCAGATCGCCCAGGTCCGCCTTAGTTGCGGCCCGGCTGAAGCCGTCACCGAGCCCGTCGGCGATGACGATGGCCGCCGACAGCATCGCCCCCGCGAGCACCACCCCCACGGCGCTGAGCAGCGTCCGGCGCCGGCGCGTGCGGAGCATCTGGCGCGCGTCGGTCAGCGCGCCGGCCCACCCCCCCGCGCCGGCGATCATCGACTCCGCACCAGCGCGCCATCCTCGAGCGTGAGCACCCGGTCCGCGATCGCGGCGGACTCGGCCTCATGGGTCACCAGCATCACCGCGCGCCCGGGCAGGTTGCCCAGCAGCTCGAGCACCACGCCTCCGTTCTCGGCGTCGAGGCTGCCGGTCGGCTCGTCGGCCAGGATGAGCTGGGGGTCGTTGACCAGGGCGCGCGCGATGGCGAAGCGCTGCTGCTCGCCGCCGGAGAGCTCATGGGGTCGGTGGTCGGCCACCGGCTCGAGGCCCAGCTCGGCGATCAGCTGCATCCCCCGGCGCACGCCGCCCGCCGGCGCCCCGGGCAGGCGCGTGGGCACGAGCACGTTCTCCCGGCCGGTGAGCTCCTCGATGAGCTGGAACTGCTGGAACACGAAGCCGATGTGGCGCAGGCGGATGCGGTCCTGGAGCTGGGCGCGGCGGCCGGTCAGGCGCTCACCGGCGATGCTGATCTGACCCGCGTCGGGCGTGTCGAGACCGCCGAGCAGGTGCATCAGCGTCGACTTGCCGGTGCCCGAGCGGCCGAGCACCGCGACGACCTCGTCGGTCTCGATGCTCAGGTTCACCCCGTCGAGCACCCGCCGCGCGGCGCGTCCCTCACCGACGGTCTTCACCAACCCCTCGGCCTGGGCGACAACCACGTCGTCGAACCCTACTGGTCGCCGGATAAGCGTCCACGAAGAGCGAAGGCGAGGCCCGACAGCGCGAACAGCGCCCCGGTGACGATCAGCCAGCGCTCGAGGTAGCCGTGCTCGACGATCCCGCTGAGGTTGTGCGCGCTGCGCGCCCCGTAGCCGAGCACGGTGGGGAAGACCACGGCCAGCAGCAGCAGGCTGATGAGCGCCGGCACCCGCACGTACACCGCGGCGCGCCGGGGCAGGAAGCCGATGGTCAGGCGGTCGGCCAGCGAGTAGATCGGCAGCAGCACCAGGTCGTGCAGGAGGATCGCGGCGATGAACCAGATGAGCACCGACGCGAGGTCCTTGGGGCGCTGGGTCCAGCCGATGATCGCGGCCGCGGCGATGGCCAGGCTGGCGATGCTGGCCAGCAGATGGCCGGGTCCGGCGCCGTAGCGCTGCCAGATCCGTCGCACCCTCACACCTCCCGGAACTGGATCTCGGTGAGCCACTTGGTGCAGTGCACGCCGGGGATCGCCGGGGCGATGATCCGCGCCGGGTAGCCGTGGTCGAGCGGCAGGGTGTGACCGTTGACCTCGAGCGCCACCAGGGTCTGCTCGTTGGCGACGTTCTCGTGCCCGAGCGTGGCCTGCCCGTAGGCCCCCTTGGCCAGGGAGATGTTGGTGGCGCTGACGGCGCCGACCGGGCTGCCGACCAGCCGGGCCAGGTCAGCCAGGCGCACCCCGGTCCAGGCTTGAGTCGTCGACCAGCCCTCGACACAGCCGATGGTCAGCGTGTGGGTGTACTGGGGCATGGCGGCCAGCTGCGCGCGGGTCAGCTTGAGCGTGCGCTTGCCGCTGACCGTCAGGCGCCAGTTGGCGTCCGACACCACGTTGGTGGTGAGCTTGGTCAACGCCCAGGTGCGGTTGACGGGGAAGCCGAGCGGCCCGGGGCGGGTGGCGCCGCGCGGCAGCAGGAAGGCGAGTACGCGCGTCGGCCCGCCGAGGGACTGGCCGAGGCCCTGGAGGAAGAGGATCCCCGACGCCACGCCGACGGAACCGAGCATCGCCCGGCGCGACATGCTCGGCGGCCGGGGGTTGGGGCTGGTCAGCCCGTCGTGGGTCGCGATGGCGGCCGCGGGGCTGGCCCACGCGCCCATGTCGCCGTCGGTGACGATGACGTCGGGGGCGGCCGGGCTGGCGCGGTGGCTGCCCGTGGGTGCAGCCGCCGCGAGGACCGCCTCCCGGGTGCGCAGGGAGCGGCGCATGGTGGGGAACTTCACGCTGACGTGGGCGACGAGCGCCCCGATGAACACCCAGCCGCCGTAGTAGTGGGCCTGGGGGAAGTCGAACTTGAACGCGTACCAGTACTGGATGTTGAGGATGCCGGTGACGAACTCGAACAGCGCCCCGCCGACCAGGCAGGCCAGGGTCAGGCGCTCGAGGGCGTGGGCCGGACTGCGCACCGGCGGCCACTCGAACAGCTTGGGGATGACTGACCACAGCTTGGCCAGCACCACCGGGAACAGCGCCAGGCCGAGCGTCACGTGGGCGCCCTGGCTGAGGGCGTAGAGCCAGGTGGGGCCCGAGGGCCAGCCGAACAGGTAGATGTCGAGCGGCCCGTGGATGTCGCGGCCCAGCGCGTTGGCGCCGAGGCCCGGCTGGTAGGCGTCGTTGGAGAACAGCCCGGTGACCGCCACCACGGGCAGGCCGATCAGCAGCACCAGCCCGAGCATCGCGGTGAGCCGCGGCGAGCGCAGCGGACTGCGCCAGAAGCCCGCACGGAACGGGCCGGGCGGCGGACGCTGGGGATCGGGGCGCAGCCGGGAGGCCAGCGAGGCGAGGTGGGCGCGCGACGGCACGCCTGGAGCCTGACACGTGGCGCCCGTGCGTGGGAGTTGATCCGCTGCTGTCTTTCTTTCGTAAGGAATGAGCGCACCGTGTTTTTGTTTCGTAATGAATCGGGCATTGAATGGGACTTAGTGGGTCCCGCTCTCCTGGTCATCGCCAAACAGCCGGTTCCCGGGCGGGTCAAGACGCGGTTGTGTCCGCCCTGCACCCCTGAGCAGGCTGCCGATCTGGCGGCCGCTTCCCTGTGCGACACGCTCGCGGCGGTCGCCGCCACTCCCGCCTCGCGTCGCGTGCTCGTCTTCGAGGGCGATCCGACCGATTGGCAGCCTCCCGGCTTCACGACGATCGCCCAGCGCGGTGACGGTCTGGCTGAGCGCCTGGCCCACGCCTTCGCCGACCTGGCCGCGGCATCCCCGCCGACCACACCGGCCCTGCTCGTGGGCATGGACACGCCGCAGCTGACCCCCGCTGACCTGGAGGCCGCCCTGGCTGAGCTGCGCCGCCCCGGGATCGATGCGGTGATCGCCCCGACCTTCGACGGCGGCTACTGGTGCGTGGGCTTCAACCGGCGCGTCCCGGGTGCCTTCGACGGCGTGCCGATGAGCACCGAGCAGACCTACGCACGCCAGCTGGAGCGGTTCGCCGAGCTGGATCTGTCGGTGGCCATCTCCGGCCCCCTGCGTGACGTCGACACCATCACCGAGGCGCACCGCGTCGCCGCCGAGGCGCCCGACACGCGATTTGCCCGCGCGCTGGGGCGTATCGGCGACGCTGGCCTCGAACGGGCCGCATGAGGAGCCCGCTCGAGCTGTACGAGCAGGCGCTGGCCGGTATCGACGCCCTGGGCCGGCCGGGTCTGGTCAGCTCCGACTCCGGGTCTGGCGCCGGCCCCGGCGATTTCGGCGGGCCGGCGGCGGTCCAGGTGCGGTTCGCCGACGGGAGCCTGGCCCCGCTGGCGGTCGGGCGCTTCATGGCCAACGCCGACCCCTATGACCACGAGCTGCTCGAGGGCATCGCCGGACCGGTGCTCGACGTCGGCTGTGGACCGGGGCGTCACCTGCACGCCCTGAGCGCCCAGGGCGTCTACGCGCTCGGGGTCGATCTCAGCCCGGTCGCGGTCGAGTACGCCTGCCGGCGCGGCGCCCGCGCGGTGGTCGGTGACGTGTTCGGCGAGGTGCCCGGCGCCGGTGAGTGGGCGACCACGCTGCTGCTGGACGGCAACATCGGCATCGGGGGCCAGCCCCGGCGGCTGCTCTCGCGACTGCGCGCGCTGCTGCGCGGCGACGGCACGGTGCTGGCCGAGCTCGAGGCGCCCGGCACCGACACCCGCACCACGCTGGCCCGCATCGAGAGCGACGCCGACGTCAGCGTCTGGTTCCCCTGGGCCCGCGTGTCGGTCTCCGAGATCGGCGCGATCGCCGAACTCGCCGGCCTGTCCGTTGAAGCGAAGTGGCAATGCGGCGAGCGCTGGTTCGCGCGCCTGGGCTCGGACTCGGCAGGCTGATCGCAGGGCTCGCGCTGGTGGTCGCCGCCGTTCCGGTGGCGATCTACCTGTGGACGGCCGCTCACCGCGTCGCCTACCCCTACGAGCTCGACTGGCTCGAGGGGGGCACGGTGGAGCTGGTGCGCCGGGTCCTGCACGGCCAGTCGCTGTACGCCGCGCCGAACCTCAACTACGCCGGCTTCACCTACACGCCGCTGTTCTCCTACGTGGCGGCCGCGGTGGCCGAGATCACCGGCCTGAGCTTCCTGCCGCTGCGCCTCGTCTCGCTGGGCTCGTCGTTGGTCGGCTTCGGCGCGCTGTTCCTCTACGTGCGCCACGCCACGCGCGACTGGGTCTCCGGACTGGTCGCCGTCGGGCTGTTCGGCGCCATGTACGGACTGACCGGTTGGTTCTTCGACGTCGGCCGGCTCGACTCCATGTACCTGGCCCTGTCCCTGCTCGCCCTCTGGCTGGGCCGCCGCGCCGAGGGGGTCGGGGCCGGTGTCGTGGTGGGGATCGTCGCCTTCCTGGCGTTCTTCACCAAGCAGGTCGGCCTCATCGCCGTTGCCCCGGCGCTGGCCGCGGCGGTGTTCTCACGCCCCCGCGCGATGGTCTCGGCGCTGATCACCCTGGTGGTCCTCGCCGGCGCCTCGACGCTCATCCTCGACGCCCTCACCCACGGCTGGTACCGCTTCTACATCGTCAGCGAGCTGGCCGGCCAGCCGTCGCTGCCGAAGGAGTATCTGGGGTTCTGGCGCCTGTCGCTCTATCACCACCTGCACTGGCTGACCCTGCTGGCCGCACTCGGGCTGCTGGGCGGCGGCGCTGGCGTCGCCTGGCGCGGCTGGCGCGGGCGCGAGGCCCCGGCCGGGCGGGTCGCCGGCG
>CAZZVR010000165.1:0-9060 GCA_964657595.1 Burkholderia sp. PAMC 26561
GCCCACACCGACGACTCGATCATCCACTCCGAGGGCAGCGTCGACCCGATGCGCGACATCGACACGATTGAGACCGAGCTGATCTTCGCCGACCTCGAGCAGGCCGAACGCCGGCTCGACCGCGTGGTGCGCCAGGCCCGCGGCGGGGACAAGCACGCGATCGCCGAGCAGGCCTGGCTCGAGCAGGTGGTCGGTGCCCTGCAGGCGGGCAAGCCGGTGCGCACCGTGCCGGTGCCCGAGGAGGCGCCCGACGTCGCCGTGCTGCTCGGCTCGCTCACCTCCAAGCCGGTGCTGTTCGTCGCCAACGTCGATGAGGGTGACGCCGAGGTGCCGGCCGACATCGCCGCCTACGCGGCCGCCCAGGGCGCCCAGGCGGTGGCCGTCTCGGCCCGGCTGGAGAAGGAGCTCGGTGAGCTCGAGCCCGACGACGCCGCGGCTATGCGCGAGGATCTGGGCCTGGCCCAGTCCGGCCTCCAGACCGTCGTGGGCGGGGCCTTCGCCCTGCTCGACCTGATCAGCTTCTTCACCGCCGGGGAGGACAAGCCGGCCCAGACCTGGCATCTGCGCCGGGGCTTGAGCGCCTGGCATGCCGCCGGCCAGATCCACAGCGACATCCAGAAGGGCTTCGTCCGCGCCGAGGTCGTCTCCTGGGACAAGCTCGTCGAGTACCACGGGTACGCCGGCGCGCGCGAGCACGCCGCCCTGCGGCTCGAGGGTCGCGACTACGCGATGGCCGACGGTGATGTGATCACCGTCAAGTTCACCCCGTAGCCGCGACCCCGATCGCCTCAGGCCCCCGCGGCCGCCACCGCCAGCAGCTCGGCCTCAGGCCGCAGTTGCGGTGAGCCGAAGGCAACGAGCAGGTTGATCGCCGAGGCGGCCGCTGCGGCGATCAGGCCGAGATGGAAACCGCCGGTGAGCGCCAGGGAGGCCGACTCATGCTGAGCCAGCGCCGTCTGATGGGAGTTGGCGAGCGTGGTGATGATGGCCAGGCCCAGGGCGCCGCCCACCTGGTAGGCGGCGGTCACGATCGCCGAGGCCGCCCCGGCATCGGCGGATTCAACGTCGGCCACCGCCGCGATCTGGGCAGGCACGCCGACCCACACGATGCCGCAGCCGACGAGGATGAAGCCGGGAAGGAGACTGGAGACGTAGGCGTCGCCGGCCCCCGCTCGGGACAGCAGCAACAGGCCGATCACGCTGACCGCACCGCCCATGATCTGCAGCGTCCGCGTTCCGATCCGCGCCACCACGCTCGATCCCGCCACGGCGCCGATGATCGCGGCCATGCCCATGGGCAGCAGCTCGAGGCCGGTACCGAGCGCCGACTCGCCGCGCACCTCCTGGAGGAAGATCGCCACCAGGAAGAACATGCCGAGGAACATGGCGCCGTTCAGCGCGAGCGCGAGGCTCGAGATGCGCAGGCCGCGGGTGGTCAACAGCCGCATCGGCACCAGCGGCGCCGGGCTGCGCAGCTCGACGGCGATGAAGCCGCCCAGCAGCACGAGGCCGGCGATGATGGCGCCGAGCACCTCAGACGAACCCCAGCCGAGGCTCTGGCTGCGCACGACGCCGAACACCACCGCCAGCAGGCCGCCGGTGCCGAGGAACGCCCCCGGGAGGTCAAAGCGCCGGGCGCCCGCCGGCACCTCGGCGCGGCTCTCGGCGATGAACATCGGGGTGACGACGGCCAGGACGAGGCCGATCGGCACGTTGACGAAGAACACCGCGCGCCAGCCGACGGCGCTGATCAGCACCCCACCCACGACGACGCCGAGGGTGCCGCCGAGTCCGGCCAGCGCCCCCCAGATCCCCAGGGCGGTGTTGCGGTCGCGCCCGTTGGGGAAGGTGACCTGGAGCAGTGACAGGGCGGCCGGCGACATCATCGCGCCACCGAGGCCCTGCACGCCACGGGCGACGATGAGCATCGCCTCGGACTGGGCCAGGCCGGCGACGAGCGAGGCGAGGGTGAACAGCGCCACCCCGGCGATGAACAGCCGCCGGCGTCCGAGCAGGTCCGCGGCGCGCCCGCCCAGCAGCAGGAAGCCGCCGAACAGCAGCGTGTAGGCGTTGACCACCCACTGCAGACCGTCGGTGGAGAAGTGCAGGTCGCGCTGGATGTGGGGCAGCGCCACGTTGACGATGGTGAGGTCGAGGATGACGATGAACTGAGCCACTGCCAGCACCGTCAGCGTCAACCAGGGATTCCTACGCACAATGATCGCTCCCATGAATCGTTTAGCTTCTGAATGATTCATGCAAGGTAGCGTTATCCGCGATATCGTGCAACCCGTGAACGATTCTTCGACAGAAGTAAGGCCGCGACACGCGGGGGAGCAGCTGTGCCCGGTCCCGCGCGCCGTCGCGACCCGGCTCGGCTTCCTGCTGGCCGCCCTGGGCGGGAACATCGAGGATCAGGCCCAGGCGCCCCTGGCCGAGCTCGGGCTCGACGGCCACGACTACAGCGTGCTGGCGATCCTCGCCGTCGACGGACCGGGCACCCAGCATGAGATCGCGCGTCTGATGAACAAGGCGCCAGGGGTGATCGTGGCCGCGGTGGATCAGCTCGAGAGCAAGGGATTCGTCGACCGCCAGCGCGATCCCGCCGACCGGCGGCGCTCACGGGTGACCCCGACCGCGGCCGGGCACAAGGTGCTGGCCCAGGCGGACAAGGTCGGCGAGCGCCTGGTCGCCGAGTCACTCAGCCGGCTCAGCGCCGCCGAGATCGAAACGGTCCGCGCGCTGCTGGAGCGCGGACTCGGGCTCGACCTACCGCCGAGCTAGCCGTCGCCCGCCAGGCGGCGGCTGAGTTGCCCCATGCCGAGATCAGCCGCCTTCGCGGCGCCGGCGTCGGCGTCGAGCTGTGCGTCCGGGGGCGCGCTGACGTCGATCGGCACCAGGGTGGCGACCTCGCGGAAGGTGCGCAGCAGCTCCGCGTTGTCGCGCAACGTCTGGGCGAGTTTGGGCCGCAGCTCCGAGCGCACCCCGGCGTCGGCCTGGGCGAGCACCCCGTCGAGTGACCCGAACCGGGTGAGCAGGCTGGCGGCGGTCTTGGCTCCGATCCCCGGCGCTCCCGGGATGCCGTCGGATGGGTCCCCGCGCAGGGCGATGAGGTCGGGCACCTGCGCGGGCGCAATGCCGTACCGGTGCTGCACGCCGGCCTCATCGACCTGCTCATGGACGCCGCCCTTGAGATGCACGACCTGGGTGTGGGCGTCGACGCACTGGTACATGTCCCGGTCGGCGGTGAGGATCAGGGTGCTGCCGCCCGCCGCGGACTCCCGCTGCGCGAAGGCCCCGAGCAGATCGTCGGCTTCCAGCTCGCCCGCGTCGGCGATGGTCCAACCAAAGGCGGCGAACAGCTCCTGGGCGTGGGTGAACTGCCAGCGCAGGTCCGCCGGCATCGGGTCACGCGCGGCGTGGTAGCCGTGGAATAGCCGGACCCGGTAGACCGCATCCTCAGCGCCGAAGCAGACCGCCACCGCCCGCGGGTGGAACGTGGCCACGGCCGCCAGCAGCGCGTTGGCGCTGCCGAGCAGCGCGTTGACCGGCTTGCCCTCCGCCCCGCGGATCGACGCGGGGAGGGCGAAATAGGAGCGGTAGAGCAGCCACGGGGCGTCAACCGCCAGCAGGGGTCCGGCGCCGGCCACGGCTCAGCGGAGCGTGACCGACGGCGCCGCGACTCCGTGGTACAGGGTGCGGTAGACGCCCGGGGCGAACACCTTCAGCGCGTAGCTGCCGCCGGAGCCGATCCGCGCCGAGCCCACGCTCACCCAGCGACCGTCGGTGCGCAGCTGCACCGCCACCGCGGCACCGGGCGCGGCCGGGAAGATGTGACCGCTCACCACGCGACGCGGCAGGCGCGCCAGGGCGGTGATGCCGGCACCGCCGGTGCTCGAGCCCGCCGGCGCGGCAGTCGGCGCCGAGCGCGAACCCGAACTGACGCTGCTGGCTCCCTTGGCCGTCACCGTGGTGAACGACATCCAGGTGCTCATCGTGCCGAGATCCTGCTGAAGCGTGGCGCCCGACACGGTGCTGGCGCCCCGGGTACCGATCACCGAGGCCGAGACGATGCGCGGCGACAGCCCGTGGCTGAGGACCTTGATCCCCTCGAAGCTGCCCTTGTAGAGCCCCGCCAGACGCCGGGCGGCCGACCCCAGGCTCAGCTTGTCGCTCCAGCGGTAGTAGGGGTTGTTCTGAGAGTCGTCATAGGGGTCGGCCACGCCGACGAGGTAGGGAGCCGAGCTGACGCCGAGCCAGACGTTCTGGACGCTCTCGGTGTGGCCGCCGGAGCTGGAGAAGAAGTAGGTCGGGATGATCTCGCCGCCGCTCTCGACGACCTGGCCGGCGGTCGCCGACACAGCGGTGTTGCTCGCCGCCGTCTCCGCGGAGATCCCTCCGTACATCTGCGAGCGGGTATCGGCGTAGACGTCGTACTCGCTGGAGACCGGGGTGTCCGCCAGCACATAGGTGCGGGCGGCGACCGCCTGGGCCTGCAGGGCCTGCTCGGGCCAGCTCGCGGGCATCTCCTCCGCCACCACGCCGCGCACGTAGTCCTCGAGGCTGACGGCATCGACGGTGAGCACGCCGCCTGAGCCGGAGGGAGAGAAGACGAGCGATCCGGCGTACCGGCCCTTGCCGACGACGCTCAGGGCGTTGCCGGTCACCTTCAGCGGCGCCGTGAAGGTCCCGGCTGTGTGACCGCCGCTGATCAGGGTCAGTCGCGTGCCGCTGACCAGCACGCCGTAGGTCCGGGCCGGGTTGAGGGCCCGGCCATTGGCGCCGCTGGCGCCGCGGAAGGTCGCCCCGCCCTGTTCGATCAGCACGGTCACGGTCGAGTCCCCCACCCGCTTGAGGCCGGTGTCCTGGTAGTAGTGGCCGAGGATCGCGCGGTAATCCCACCCGTGGAGGGCATATCCCATCGCGCCGTACTGACTCATGCCGATCCCGTGACCGAAACCCCCTCCGGTGATGGCGAAGGTACCGCTCGGTGTGCCCGCCCTCGCCGGGGCGACGGTCGACCGGCTCATCGCGGGGGCGCCGCGGGTGGCCCCGGCTGAGGCCAGCGCCGGGAACAGGGCACAGGCCAGGATCGCCAGGCCGGTGGCGCGAAATGATCTCCGTGTCATCTCCAGCTGTCTCGGCATCGCGCGCCCGAACCCTGACAGATCGATCGGCCAGGCGGCGCGGTGCAATCGATTTGGCAGTGGGGTGTCACTCCGGTAACGGCTCCCGGGGTGATAGGAATCGGATCTCCGGCAGCGCAATTCCATGGCCACGCCCAAACTTCGCCTCACACTCGGTTCGGCCCTCCTGGCCACAGCTCTGCTCGGCGCCGGCCCGGCCGCAGCCGCGGCCGACGAGGCTCCGGCCGGCAGCGTGACGGTCGATCGCAGCTGCTACGTCAACACGGCCAGGGCGCTTGCCCAGATCGCCGTCTCGGGCCGCGGCTGGCAGGCCGGCGCGACGATCGAGCTGACCGACAAGCTGGGACGGATCTCCGCCACTGCGACAGCCAGCACGAACGGGACCTTCAGCGCCACGGTGCCCGCCCCGGTGGTCAATCCGTACAAGTCGCTGCAGATCTCCGACGCGATCCGCGCCGCCTATGAGAGCCAGCCCGGACTGCCCGGGGACACGGGCGCCGGCGCCGCCTCACCTGCGTTCGCGACCACCAACTACGGGGTCCTCCAGACCGGCAACAAGCGGAACCTGAACACCAAGACCGTCTTCGAGCTGTCGGGCTTCGCTCCCGGTCACACGGTGTACGCCCACTACCTCAGCCACGCCGGCGCCCTCCTGACCTCGGTGTCCTTCGGCACGCCCACCGGCGCCTGTGGCCTGCGTCGCGTGGTGACCTACGCCTACCCCGGCGGCCACCCAGCGCGAGGCAGCTACACGGTGCAGTTCGACAACTCCCGGCCGTACCGGAGGCTGACCCAGCCCCAGTACCGCTTCTCCTTCCAGGTCCGCTAGCGCGGCTCTAGGCGAGGTTGCCGCGGGCGATCTCGCGCAGGTTGATCGCCGAGTTGTAGGTCGCCTCGTCCACGCCCTTCTCATAGGCGACCTCGCGCAGCGTGCGGCCCGACGCCGTCGCCTCCTTGACGATCTCCGCCGCGCGGTCGTAGCCGATATGGGTGTTGAGCGCGGTGGCGGTGGCCAGCGTCGCCTCAGCCGAGGCTTCCGCTCCGGCGAGGTTCGCCTCGATCCCCGCGACGCACTTCTCGTTCAGCACCGTCGCCGTGGAGGTGAGCAGGCGGATCGACTCGAGCAGGTTGCGGGCGATCAGCGGCACGCGCACGTTGAGCTCGAAGTTCCCCTGCGTGCCGGCGATGGTGATCGCGGTGTCGTTGCCGATCACCTGAGCCGACACCTGCATCGTCACCTCGGGGATCACCGGGTTCACCTTGCCGGGCATGATCGAGGAGCCCTTCTGCAGCTCGGGCAGGAACAGCTCGCCGATACCCGCCCGAGGGCCCGAGCCCATCAGCGCGAGGTCCTGGGCGATCTTGGTGAAGGACACCGCGGTGACCTTCAGCGCGCCGGACAGCTCCACCAGGGCGTCCCGGTTGCCCTGGGCCTCGAAGGGATCCTCCGGGGCCGAGATGGTCAGGCCGGAGACGTGCGCGAGCGCCGCGCGCACCGCTTCAGCGAACTCGGGATGGGTGTTGAGGCCCGTGCCGGTGGCGGTGCCGCCGAGGGGGATCTGGGCGACCTGGGGCAGGGCGTTGGCGATCCGTCGCTGGGCCAGGCGGACCTGGGCGGCGTAACCGGAGAACTCCTGGCCGAGGGTGACCGGCACGGCGTCCATCAGGTGGGTGCGCCCCGCCTTGACGATGTCGTGGAAGGCGACGGCCTTCTGGGACAGGGCCGCCTCCAGCGCGGCGAGGGCAGGCAGCAGCTCATGCGTCGTGGTGTCGAGCGCCGCGAGGTGCACGGCACTGGGGAACACGTCGTTGGAGGACTGGCCGTAGTTGACGTGGTCGTTGGGGTGGACGCCCTCACCGGCGAGGTGGGCGATCACCTCGTTGGCGTTCATGTTCGTCGAGGTGCCCGACCCGGTCTGGAAGACATCGATGGGGAACTGGGCGTCGTAGTCCCCGGCGGCGACCTTGTCAGCCGCGGCGGCGATGCGCTGGGCCAGCTCCCCGTCGAGCAGGCCGAGGTCGGCGTTGACGCGGGCGGCCGCGCCCTTGATGCGTCCCAGCCAGTGGATCACCGGCGCGGGCACGGGCTCGCCGGAGATCGGGAAGTTGGCGACCGCCTTGGTGGTCTCTCCCCCCCACAGCTGCTGATCCTCAGAAACGCTCATCACCAGGTCCTTTCTTCGCAAGCTCTCGCAGGGGGAACGCTACCCCAGGAAGGCGATCATCTCCCGCGCGAGCACGACCGGATCGTCGTAGGCGACGAGGAACCCGGCGTCCGGGACGGTGCGCAGCTGCGCGTCGGGCAGCAGATCGAGCAGCTCCCGGGCCCAGCGCAGCGGCGCCGCCGGGTCCTCCTCGGCCCACAGCAGCAGCACCGGCATGGTGATGTCGGCGTAGGCGTCGAGCAGGCCGGGGCGGGCGGCGGTGGACCAGTGGCGGGCGAATCTGGCCCACGCCCGGGCTCGGTTGGCGTTGCCGGCGACGTCGGCCATGGCGTGGCGCACCAGGTCTCGGGTGGCCGGGTTGCGCTGGGCGGACAGCTTCTCGCCCAGCCCCGGCCGGAACAGCACCGGGGCGGCGTGGGAGAGCACCAGGTCCAGACCGGGGACCGCGCCCAGGCTGGTGGCGGCCCGCCACAGGTTGCGGCGCCCGGCGAAGGCGGCGCCGTGGTGGAGGCGGTTGCCCATCAGCACGAGCTTGGCCGGCCGGAGGTCGTGATGACACACCGCCGCCAGGGCCAGCTCGGCGCCGAAGTCGTGCCCGGCCAGCAGGGGATGCGGTCCCGCCACCTCGACGCAGAAACCGCAGAGCACCTCGGCCAGCCACGCCTCGCGGTAGGGGTGGCGCGGGCGGTCCTCGGAGTCGCCGTGGAGCGGGAGGTCGGGGAGGATCACCCGGAAGCGCTCGGCCAGGGGCTCGACGATCGGCTCCCACTCGCGATAGGTCAGGCCGAGGGAGTGCAGCAGAACCAGCGGGGGACCCGTGCCGACCTCCCGATAGGCCACGCGCGCCCCGTCGGAGTGGTGGTGGAGGCGCAGGCGCATCCGCGATATGGTCGCGCAATCGCCACCTGGGATGACGTCGCGCGCCTGGCCCTTGCCCTGCCGGAGACCGAGAAGGGCACCACGTGGCGGGCCGAGGCCTGGATGGTGGCGGCCCAACCCAAGCCCCGGGCCTTCGCCTGGGTCCGGCCGCTGCGCCCGTCCGACATCCGCCAGCTCACCGATCTCGGACGTCAGGTCTACGACGGCGAGATCCTCGCGGTGCGCACCGCCGGCCAGCACGAGAAACAGGCGGTACTCGAGGCGTTCGGCGCGTTCGTCTTCGATATCCCCCACTTCACCAACCACTCCGGCGTGCTCGTGGAACTCGGCGCCGTCCCGCTCGAGCTGCTCGAGGATCTGATCGTCGACGCGTGGCTGGCCATGGCACCGAAGGCCCTCGCCGCCGCCTACATCGCCGAGCACGGCGGCGCGGCCGATTAGCCCGGGCGGGGCCCACCTAGAATCGGCGTCCTGAGATGACCGCCGCCGACTCCCCGCCAACGCCGCACCGCCCGGTCGACCCCAGAGCGGACTTCCCCGCGCTCGAGACGTCGATCCTGGCGCGCTGGAACGAGCGCGACATCTTCGCCGAGTCCCTGCGCCGCCGCGCGGATGCTCCCCGCTGGGGCTTCTACGAGGGTCCGCCCACGGCCAACGGCAAACCTGGCTCCCATCACGTCGAGGCCCGCTCGTTCAAGGACATCTTCCCCCGCTACCGGACCATGGCCGGGTACCGCGTCGACCGCAAGGGCGGCTGGGACACCCACGGCCTGCCGGTCGAGATCGCGGCGGAGAAGGAGCTCGGGCTCCACAGCAAGCACGAGATCGAGACCTACGGGATCGAGCGCTTCAACGCGGTCTGCCGCGCC
>CAZZVR010000166.1:0-9018 GCA_964657595.1 Burkholderia sp. PAMC 26561
CACCACCGCACGCTGACCCGGGATTACCAGGTCATGGCGACTTCCGTCGGCCTCGACGACGATCTCGGTACCCGGCGGGACCTTGACCACCAGCGTCTCACCGTCGGCGCCGTGGCGGCCGTTGCCCTCGCCGTGGGCGGCGCGCTTGGCCTTGAAATGCGAGGCGCGCCGGAAGTGCTCGAGGTCGCGGTAGGAGTCGTCGCACACCATGACCACGTCCCCGCCGTGCCCCCCGTCGCCCCCGTCGGGCCCGCCCTTGGGCACGTGGGCCTCACGCCGGAAGGACAGGCAGCCGTCGCCACCGCCTCCGGCGGCGACAAAGATTCTGGCTCGGTCTTTCATCTATGCGGTGTCCGGCTGGGGAGGGAGTCGAGCCATGATGGAGAATGGCGCCGCAAAAGGCCAGTCAACGTATGGGGGGGTAAGCGTGTTCAAGCTGTTGTCGGACTTCAAGGCATTCCTGTTGCAGGGCAATCTGATCCTGCTGGCCATCGCGTTCATCATGGGCGGCGTCTTTGCCAACCTGCTCAAGGCGTTCATCGCCGACCTGATCACTCCGATCATTGCGCTGATCGTCGGCAAGCCGAACTTCGAGGGCCTGTTCTTCACGATTCACCACAGCCGGTTCATGTACGGCGACTTCGTCAACTACGCGTTGACCTTCATCATCACCGGCTTCGCGGTGTTCTTCTTCATCGCCAAGCCCTACCAGCACTTCCAGAAGGAGGACAACTCGGTCCGCAACTGCCCCGAGTGCACCTCCGCGATCCCCTCCGCCGCCATGCGCTGCCCGATGTGCACCGCGCAGATCACGCCGGAGCTGGCTGCCTAGCGCGCAAAAAGGGCGGGGTCCCACAGACCCCGCCCTCGACCTGCCACGCTCGGGTCAGGGAGCCCTAGGCGACTTCGCTGGGCTCGACCGAGATGACGCGTCCGCGCCAGCCGGTCTTGAACTGAACGGTGCCGGGGGCCTTGGCGAAGATGGTGTCGTCCTTGCCGATGCCCGTGCCGACGCCCGGCTTGAACTTGGTACCGCGCTGGCGCACGATGATCTCGCCGCCGGTGACGCTCTGACCGGCGAAGATCTTCACGCCGAGCATCTTGGGCTTGGAGTCGCGGCCGTTGCGGGAGGAGCCGAGGCCCTTCTTATGTGCCATGTCGGGGGTCTCCCTACTTTCCGGCCGCAGACTTCGCGGTGATGGATGTGATCTCCAGGCGCGTGAGCTCCTGGCGGTGGCCGTTGCGGCGCTTGTACCCGCGCTTGGGCTTGAACTTGACGACGCGCAGCTTGGGCCCACGCTCGTGCGCGACGATCGTGGCCGCCACCTGAACGCCGGTGATGGCCTCACCGTCGATGAGCTGCTCGCCGTCAACGAAGAGCAGCGGCTCCAGGCTGACGCCCTCGCCCTCGGCCTGGGGCAGGCGCTCGACCAGAAAGGTCAGGCCCTCGTGGACGCGGTACTGCTTGCCGCCGGTTTTGACGATTGCGTAAGTCATGTTCACTCAGGGGAAGAATCGGAGGTGGAAGCGGCCGCCACCTTGGGCTGGGCACGCCGACCACCGCGCCGTCCGCGACGGCGTCCCGACGATTCTACTTCATCGTCTGAGGTGTCCTGCCCGGTCTCCGGCTCGATCACCAGCAGGGTCGGCTCCTCCATCGGCTCGTCGTCGACGGGCACGGCGATGGCGGAGGTCCGCCCCACCTCGTCGATGCGGACCAGCCGCTTGGTGCCGACCGAGCCCTCGCCGCCCTTGACGCAGATGATGTAGCCGTCGACCTTGGCGACCGCGTCGCCGGGCTGGTACATATGCGGCTCGACGATGTTGACGTAGACCTCCTCGCCCTCGGAGAAGGGCAGCGCCCGCTCCAGCACCTGCTCGCGGTCGGCCTCCATCAGCACCGCGAAGTGCTCGAGCGGCAGGCCCTCGGATCCCTCGAAGTGGAACCACTTGCCGGTCTCAGCCTCGATCTGGGCCAGGGCCTTGGCGCCGTGTCCGGTGAATTCGACGGACACCCGCGGGTTCATCTGGAGGAGGATCGCCTCGGACTCGGTGTGCAGGGCGAGCACGCGCATCTTGCGCTCGAACTCGATGGCGATCGTCTCCTCGGACTTGATCACGCCCTCGCCGTCACACACCGGACAGGGCCGGGTCATGATCTCGCGTACGCCCTCGGTGACGTTCTGGCGCGTCATCTCGACCAGGCCGAGCGGGGAGATCTCCACCACGAAGGTCTTGGTGCGGTCCTCATCCAGGCTCTTGCGCAGCACCTTGAGTACGGCGTCGCGGTTGCGCGCGCGGGCCATGTCGATGAAGTCGATGACGATGATCCCGCCGATGTCGCGCAGACGCAGCTGACGCACGGCCTCCTCGGCCGCCTCCAGGTTGGTCTTGGTGATCGTGTCCTCCAGGCGCGCGCCCTTGCCCGAGCCGGTGAAGGAGCCCGAGTTGACGTCGATCACCGTCAGTGCCTCGGTGTAGTCGATGATCAGGTAGCCGCCGGAGGGCAGGTCGACGCGCCGGTTCAGGGTCGAGGTGAGCGCCTTCTCCACCCCATAGACCTCGAACATCGGCTTGTCCTCGGTCCACAGCTCCACCTGGTCGACCAGTTCCGGGGCGGTGCGACTGAAGAACGACACCAGGCGGTGATGCTGCTTCTCGTCGTCGACGATCGCGCGCTCGAACTCCTCGGAGTAGATGTCGCGCACGACGCGGACCGACAGATCGGCCTCCTGGAACACGAGCTCGGGACCCTTGGTGTCCTCCACGCGCTTCTGCAGGACGTCGTTCAACTTGAACAGGTACTGCATCTCCCGCTCCAGATCGGTGCGCACCGCGCCCTGGGCGGCCGTGCGGATGATCGCCCCGCCGTCACGCATGTCGAGTGACTTGGCCTCCTTGCGCAGGCGGTCGCGCTCCTTGTCATCCAGACGGCGCGAGACCCCGACACCCTCGCCGAACGGCGCGTAGACCATGTAGCGCCCGGCGATGGTCAGATCCATCGACAGGCGCGCGCCCTTGGTCTTCAGCGGATCCTTGACCACCTGGACGACGATCTCCTGCCCCGGCTTGAGCAGCTCGGTGATCGGCTTGGCGTCCTTGCCCGTGCCGCGACCGCGGCGGGCCACCTCGACCCCGGGCAGGACAATCTCGTCGACGTGGAGGAACCCGTTCTTGTCCAGGCCGATGTCGACAAACGCGGCCTCGAGGCCGGGCAGGACGTTGTCCACCCGCCCCTTGTAGATGTTGCCGACGATCGAGCGGGCGCCGCGACGCTCCAGGTAGAGCTCGGCGACGTCATAGCCGGCGGCGGGGTTCGCGGGCCGGCGGCGCCGGCGCGAGGCAGCGGTGGCGGGCTTGCGCTCGGGCACCGGGCCAGTAGCTTCGAGCAGCGCAACCCGGGTCTCCCCGCGGTCGACGCTGACCAGAACCTGCTTCTTCAATTTGAACTTCCTTTACAAAGACGTGAAAAGAGTCACTGCGAAAACCTCGGTGACCCCGCGGCGCAGAGGGCGCGCGGCGCGAGACCACCAGTCAGACGAGAAGAACTCGGGCCTTCGCCCCTGAAGCGAGCTTGGCCTGGATGTAGACGGATTGCAGCAGGCCGATGGCCAGAAAGGTCACGATCACTGAGGAGCCGCCGTATGACATCAACGGTAACGGTACGCCAGTCACCGGCATGATCCCAATCGTCATGCCGACATTGAGGAAAACCTGGAACATCAACATGCCGAGCACGCCGCCGGCGATCAGCGTGCCGAACATGTTCTTGGCCATGGTCATGATGCGGATCGCCCGCCAGATCATCAGCGCGTAGAGGGCCAGCACCAGCGCGGCCCCGGCAAAGCCGTAGAAGTCCCCGAGCGAGGCGAAGATGAAGTCCTCGTTGGCCACGGGCACGAAGCTACCGGTGATCTGCGAGGCGCCCTTGATGCCCTGACCGGTCTTCTGACCCGCGCCGATGGCCGTCTCGGACTGCTGGAGCTGGTAACAGGTGGTGTCGGTCTGGGTGTTGCAGACCTTGGGCGGATTGATGAAGGTGGTCAGCCGCTGCTTCTGATAACCGTGGAGGACGTTGACCCCCAGCGCCGGAGCGACCGCCAGCACGAGCACCGCGCCGATGACCGCCGCCGCGGCCAGCGCGCTGAGATGCTTCCAAGAGGTCCCCCCGAAGAACAGGATCGACACGCCGATGGTGACGTAGACGAGCCCGGTGCCCAGGTCGGGCTGGCCGAACACGATCAGCGCGGGCAGCAGCGTCATGAGCAGGATCCGCAGCGTGGTGCGCCGGCTCGACTGGGGCTTGCGCGAGCGCTCGACCATGATCGCCGCCAGCGCCACGATGAGCAGCAGCTTGCCGAACTCCGAGGACTGGAACTGGAAGAACGGGAACGGGATCCACCGGTGGGCGCCGGATGACTGGCCGACCCCGCCGTAGGCCGGCATGACGTACACCACCAGGTTGAGCACGACCAGCAGGGCGTAGAAGCCATAGCGGTACTCGCGCAGCCGCGTGTAGTCAAACCGGGTGACCAGCACACAGCCGATCAGGCCGAGGCCGGCGTACAGCGCCTGGCGCGACATCTGGCCCGGGAAGTGGACGCGCATGTCGCGCAGCACCATCAGGCTCACGCCGACCAGGCCGAGCGCGGCGATGAGCAGCAGCGGGTCGAACAGGATCGGCCGGCGCTCGCGCTTGCGCACGGCCTGCTCGGTCAGCTGCAGGGGAGTGATCGAGCTCATAGGTCCGAGGAGGAGCCGGTGACGTATTTGCCGGGCTTGTTGTAGAACCACTGGGACAGGATCTGGCGGGCCACCGGTGCCGCCGAGACGTCACCGAATCCGCCGTTCTCGACCCATACGACGACGACGATCGGTTTCGACGTCGCCGAGGCCGGCACGTAGCAGGCATACCAGGAGTAGTCGCTCTCCACGCCCTTGTCGACCCCGGAGGTCGGGATGTACTGCGCGGTTCCGGTCTTGCCGTAGACGGGCTTGCCGAAGCTGCCCATCACGTCGTCGGACGTGCCGCCCGGGGTCTGAGCCGCCTCGTGCAGGCCGGTTGCGATATCGGCCAGCGTGGTGGGATCAACGCCGATGTTGTGGCTGGCGCCGGTGATCTTCTGGACCACGGTGCCGGTGGCGGTCTGGATGTCCTCGCCGATGTGCGGGGTGACCAGCTTGCCGCCGTTGGCGATCGCCGCGTAGACCCGCGCCAGCTGAAGCGGGCTGACCTGAACGTCGCCCTGACCCACCGCGGTGTTGATGTTGTCGCCCACGGTCCAGTACTCCGGGGGCCAGCTGACGATCTGACAGCCGCCGGGCGCGTGCTTGGCACTGGCGTGATAACCGGGGAGCTTCTTGGCCGAGATCCCGCCCCGTCCGTTGGTGTAGGCGTAGGGACCCTTGGCGGCGTCGCAGTCCTCCTCGAGCTGGATGAGGTGGTCGGTGTACTTCGGGCTGGGCAGAGTGCCCGCGGCGGCGCCGGGCAGGTCGATCCCCGTCGACTGGCCGATCCCGTACCGGCGCGCCCAAGTCTGGAGGGCGCCGCCGTTGGGATGGGTGGTCGGGTCCGCGTTGAGGATGTCACCCAGGTGGTAGAAGTACACGTCGTCGGACACCTGGATCGCCTTGGTCAGATCGACCGATCCGTAGGCGGCACCGCCCGAGTTTTGCCGGCATCCCACCGTGGTTCCGGGCGTCGGGCAGTACTGACCGGTGTCGTCGTAGGGCTCAGTCGCCGTCCACGCATCCGACTGCAACGCGGCGGTGGCGGTGATCACCTTGAAGGTCGAGCCGTCGGGTCCGGCGGACTGGATGGCCCGGTTGAACAGCGGGTCGTTGGAGGAGGCGCCGAACTCGGAGTTGTACTGGGCCTGGGTGAGCGGCTTGGTGAAGACGCTCGGATCATAGGTCGGCAGTGATCCCATGCCGTAGACCTGGCCGTTCTCCGGGTTCATCGCGACAAAGGCGCCGCCGCCGTTGGTGCCCTTGCCGACCGCGTCGATCGACTGCTGCAGGGCCTGGGTGCCGACGCGCTCCAGGGCCGGGTCGATCGAGGTCTTCAGGTCGTAGCCCGCCTCCGAGCCCTTGGGGCTGCCCTCGCCCTGATACTCGCCCTGGGCGTTGACCTCGACCTGCTGGTAGCCGTCCTTGCCCTGGAGGTATTTGTTGTACTGGTACTCCAGCCCGTCCTGGCCGACGTTGTCATACAGCGGCACGGAGCCGAACAGTGCCTTGCCCGTCGTGCTGTCGGAGTTGGCCCCAACCGTTCCCAGCACCTGAGCGGCGAGCGTCTTCTGGGGATATTGGCTGACCGACACCTGGGAGATCTCGACGCCGGGGAACTCGTCGTGGTCGGCGTCCTGGCGTTCGGAGATGTAGGCCTGCTCGGCGACCGGCACGTTCGTGGCGATGGTGATGGCGCCGTCAGTGATCTGGGCGGCGTGTTGGGCGATGATGCAGGGGATCTCTGCCAGCTGGCGCGAGAAGGCGATCGGCTTCAGCACCCCGGCGCGGTTGTCGACGTCCAGCGTGTACTTGCAGGTGCCCGGTTTGGTCGACATGTTCAGCGCCCGGGCGAGGCGGCGGTAGACCACCTGGTCCCTGCCCGGAGCGTTGACCCCGTGATAGGTGGCGGTCAGGGCGACCGGCAGCAGCTGGGGCTGGATGAGGATCGCCGGGACCTTGGCCGACTCCACCAGCGCCGTGGTGCCGTCAGAGGCCAGGATCGAGCCCCGGGGTGCGGCGACCGGCACCTTGCGCACGATGTTCGACTGGGCGTGGGCGACCGCCTGATTGCCGGTGAGTACCTGCAGGAACCACAGGCGCAGGAAGATGACCGCGAACATCAACAGCACCAGCGACCCGACCACCGCCACCCGCAGCGCCAACTGCTGGTTCATCACCGGGATCCGCTCGTCATCGCGGGGACCGCCGCCCCCGCCGCTCGGGCTGATCATCGTGCCGGCCTCGCCCCTCGGAGCAGGCGCCCACCCCGCCCACCGGCCGGAGCACGCAGACGGCCCGAGGGCTGCTGCAGCGGGCTGAGGGCACCGCTGGTGTAGCCGCGGCGCTGGGCGCGCGGACCGGCGGGCACGGCGCCACGCAGCAGTCGCCGCACTGCGTAGTACACCGGCAGCGCAATGATCGTGTTGATCAGCACCGCCATGAAGATCTGTTCGAACAGCAGGCCGCTGACCGGCGAGTCGACCCCGAGCAGGAACTGGATGATCGTCATGCCGAGGCCGCTGACCAGCGTCGCGGCCGCACCCAGGGCCAGCGGGACGAGGCTGTGGCTGGGGTCGCGCAGCTCACGCAGACGGCCCGCCCAGTAGCCGATGACGATGAAGATAAGGCTGGTGATGCCGAGCGTCTGAACCAAGGCCAGGTCGACGAACAGTCCGATCCCGAAGCCGGCGATGGCGCCCGGCAGCGACCCGCACAGCAGTCCGATGGCCATCACGGCCAGCGGCGTCACGTCGGCGGAGACCCCGAAGATCGAGATCTGAGCCAGGAACGCCTCCTGGACGAGCACGGCGATCAGGCCGACCAGAGCGATGCGCAGCGGCAGGCGCCAGGGATGCTCGGGGTCGCGCATCAGCCGTTGACCTTGGTGAGGATCTCGACCTGGGAGATGTTGCGCAGGTTGACGTTGGGACTGACGGTCACCGTGCCGTCGTTGATCAGCTGGTTGACGTCGACGTTGGAGATCGTCCCGATCGGGATACCGGGCGGATACAGCGACTTGGCGATCGGGTTGGCGGGATCGCTGTAGCCGGCGGTGACCACCTCGTCCCCGATCTGGATCGTCGACGTCGACGGCAGGTAGTTGACCTGCAGCGTGGTCGGGTTGCCCACCTCGGGCGACAGCGTGCCGGTGCCGCCCTTGCCGGAGGAGTCGAGGATCTTGGACTCCACCCCGAACTTCGGCGAGCTGAGCTCTGACACGATTGCGTAGTTCGATCCGACGTCGGTGACGTCGCCGACGAGACCCTGGGCGCTGAGCACGGGATCGCCGTCCCGGATGCCGCTGCCGAGCCCCTTGTCGACCTTGATCGTCTCGTACCAGACCTCGGGGTTGTAGGTGGTCACATTGGCGTACACCGGCCCGTACTGGGTGAGGTTCAGCCGGTTGGACAGGTGCACCGTCCCGGCGAGCTGCTTGTAGTCCTGCAGCGCCGTGCCCGCCGCCGCCAGCTCGGTGTTGAGCCGGGCGTTGAGGGAGCGCAGTTCCTTGTTCTGGGACTTGGCGTGCAGCGTCGTCGACACCCAGCTGGAGAGGTCCCGGACCGGTGAGAGCACCTTGGAGGCGCCCTCCTGGATGGGCGTGAACACCTGGACGATCCCCTGCTGCACCGAGTGCAGGGGGCTGTTGTCAGCTTCGCCGAAGTAGGCGGTCAGCAGTATGAGTGAAACAGCGACGAGTACGGCCAGAACCGCACGCCGGCGCCGTACGTACTTGTCTTGCACGGGCTGGGGGTCTCCGAAGTCTTATGGTGCTACTCAGCGGCCGACACTGTCCTAGCAGGCTCAGCTTAAGCGTTCCTAGAAACGCCCGACAAATCCAAGCGGCGGGACCGCGAGATTGCGCGATGCTAACCCGGGCATGCCATGCCCCACCTAGTAACGCCCAGTCCCGCAATCCGGGACCGCGCGGTGTGGCGATGCTAGCTGGGGCAAGCCATGCCCCATCTAGTAACGCCGACGGTTGTTGCGGTTGCGGCTGTTGCGTGAGGATCGGTGGATCGCCTCGAACTCCTCCAACGACCGTCCCGATCCGACGGCGACACACGTCAGCGGGGACTCCGCCAGGTGAGCCGGCATCTGCGTCTCGTGCCGCAGACGCTCGTCGATGCCCTGGAGCAGCGAGCCGCCGCCCGCCAGCATGATGCCGCGATCCATGATGTCGGAGGCGAGCTCCGGCGGCGTGCGGTCCAACGTCTCCTTCACCGCGTCGATGATCTGGGAGACGGGCTCCTCGAGCGCGCCGCGGATCTCCTCCGAGGTGAGCACCAC
>CAZZVR010000167.1:0-9000 GCA_964657595.1 Burkholderia sp. PAMC 26561
GACCGGCGCCGACGACGTCATCCCCATCATCCTGAGAGGACCCCGGCTGTGAAGTCCCCGCTGAGCGCCAACCGATACCGCGACGCCTGGGCGGCCCAGCTCACCCCCCAGCGTGCCGGCTCGACGGCCCGGGTCGCCGGCTGGGTGCATCGGCGCCGCGACCACGGCGGGCTCATCTTCATCGACCTGCGCGACCGCTCCGGGATCGTCCAGCTGGTCTTCCACCCTGAGTCGGGTCCGGTGTTCGAGGCCGCGCACAGGCTGCGCTCAGAAGACGTCATCTCCGCCGCCGGCGAGGTCGTCCGGCGCGAGCCCGCGAACGTCAACCCGAACCTGGCCACGGGGGAGATCGAGCTGTCGGTGGTCGCCCTGGATGTGCTGGCCGACTCCGAGACCCCGCCGTTTCCGGTGGATGAGGATGGCCCCGTCGATGAGACGCTGCGGCTGCGCCACCGCAGCCTCGACCTGCGGCGCACCCCGATGCGGGAGGCGCTCGAGGTCCGCTCGCGGACGGTGTCGGTGATCCGCCGCGTGCTCGAGGCTCACGATTTCCTCGAGATCGAGACCCCGATCCTCACCCGTTCCACGCCCGAGGGCGCGCGCGACTTCCTCGTTCCCACGCGGACGACCGGAGCCCGGCCCCCCGGATCGTTCTTCGCCCTGCCCCAGTCGCCCCAGCTGTTCAAGCAGCTGCTGATGGTCGGGGGTCTGGAGCGCTACTACCAGATCGCGCGCTGCTTCCGGGATGAGGACTCCCGCGCGGACCGCCAGCCCGAGTTCACCCAGCTCGACATGGAGATGGCCTTCGTCGAGCGTGACGACGTCATCGCGGCACTGGAGGCGGTGTACGGGGCGGTGTTCGAGGACGCCGCGTTCGACCTGCCCGCTCCGGCATGGGACCGCATCACCTGGACCGAGGCGATGAGCCGCTATGGCTCTGACCGCCCCGACCGCCGCTTTGGCCTCGAGCTGGTCGAACTGTCCGACGCCGTGGCCGGCTCGGAGTTCAACGTGTTCAAGACCGCACCGGCGGTGCTCGGCATCAACGCGGGGACGCGTGAGCTGCCCCGCTCAGAGCTCGACGCGCTCACCGAGTACGCCAAGGGCTACGGCGCCAAGGGCCTGGTGTGGATGTTCGTGCAGGAGGACGGGTCGCTGCGCTCGCCGATCGCCAAGTTCCTCGCCCCGGCCGAGATCGAGGCGATCAAGACCGCCCTGTACGCCAACGTCGGCGACGTGCTGTTCGTGGTGGCCGACGCGGTCGCGACGGCACGCACCGTGCTCGGCGCGCTACGCCTGGAGCTGTCACGGCGCTTTGACCTGGTGCCCGCTGAGGCCCACGACGTCCACTGGGTGACCGACTTCCCCATGTTCACCTCCGACGGCGCCGGGGGCTGGACCGCCGAGCATCATCCCTTCACCGCGCCCGCCGGCGACGATCTGTCGGATCCGGCCGCCCTGCTGTCGAACTCCTATGACCTCGTGGTCGACGGCTATGAGGTCGGCGGCGGGTCGATCCGCATCCATGACGCGGGCACCCAGCGGCGGGTGTTCGAGATCATCGGACTCGACGCCGCGGCGGCTCAGGAGCGCTTCGGGTTCCTGCTCGACGCGCTCAAGTACGGCGCGCCGCCCCACGGGGGCATCGCGATGGGCATCGACCGGCTGGTCATGCTGCTGCTCGGTCGCGAGAACATCCGTGACGTCATCGCCTTCCCCAAGGCGGTGTCGGGGATCGACCCGCTGACTGACGCGCCCGCGCCGGTCGACGACGGCCAGCTGCGTGAGCTGGGCCTCCAGCTGCGGCCGCGCAAGCCGTCGTCGGCCTAGACGGGGGCGTCGAGCGCGGCCAGGGCCGCCCCGACCGCGTCGGCGAACACGTCGGCGATCAGGGCGTAGCCGGCGTCATTGGGGTGGAAGCGGTCCGCGGCCAGGCGACCGCGCCACACCGTGGGGTCGAAGCTGGCCGGGAATACGGCCCTGATCGTCCCTCTGCTCGCCGCCGCGCGGATGACCTCATTGGCCTCCCGCGCCGGTCCGGCGGGTGAGGGGATGGCCGACACGACCGTGCCCGGGGGCAGCAGCGCGAGCAGCTCGGTGAACGCCTCGGGCAGCAGCGGGCGGTGCCGCGGGCTGATCACGTCGTTGGAGCCGATCAGCACGGTGAGGATCTCGCCGTGGGGGGCGGGTGCGAGCCTGCGCCAGGCCGGAAGCTGATGGGCGATGACGTCCTCGACCCGCGCGCCGCTCTGGGAGAGGTTGATCACGTCAACCGGGACGTTGAGGCGCTGGACGAGCTGTCCCACCCAACCCTGCTGGGGGTCGCTGGCGCCGATGCCCTGGGTCATCGAGTCTCCGAGGGCAACCCAGCGCGCATGCTGACCGGCCAGCGCGGCCAGGTTCGCCCGCCGCCAGACCGCCGCGTAGGGCGCCACCTGCTCCTGGACCTCGGCGATGCCCGGGAGGAAGCGGCCGAGCGTCCGGAGGACCGGACCGTTGGAACGACCGGTCAGGTTGGAGAAGGGGAACTGCGCGTCATCCTCGGCATCGATCACGCAGACATTCTGGCGCGACACCGGCTCCGGCCGACCTGGACAAAGTCTTACGTAGTACTTGGTACTGCCTAGCGCGATTGGGTAGGACTTGCAGCAAGCAACCCTTCAGGAGACACACATGCCCGCCGACACGCTGCAGGATCAGATCATCAAGTACCTCACCGACGTTCACAGCCTCGAGGCGAACGCCATCACCCAGCTCAAGAACGGGGCCAAGGCGTCCACCGACCCCCGGTTGACCGCCGCCCTGGAGAAGCACCTCGGCGAGACCGAGCAGCAGGAGCAGCTGGTGCGCGCCCGCTTGGACTCCCTCGACGCCTCCCCGTCGGCGATCAAGGACCTGGCCCAGAAGGGCTGGGCGGCCGCGGTCGGGCTCGCCTCGAGCGCCGCCCCGGACACGACCGGCAAGATCGCCATCACCGCTTACATGTTCGAGCACCTCGAGATCGCCTCCTATCGCAGCCTCAAGGCGGTGGCTGAGCGCGCCGGGGACACCGAGACCGCCCAGCTCGCCGAGACGATCATCGGCCAGGAGCAGGCGGCAGCGGACACCCTCGACGGCATGCTCGAGCACGTCGCGCTCGAGAGCGTGCCCCAGACCGCATAAATCCCGTCCCGTCACGTCACGTCCCGTCACGTGCGCGAGCCGGGCTGAGAGACCGCGGCTCGCCTACGGACGCTTGGGGTTCAGCCCGGGCGCCGGGGGCGGGGGCGGGGGCCCGGGCGCGTCAGGCGCCTCAACGTTCCAGCGGGGCGATGCGGCTCATCAGTCGGGTGGCGGCGCCGACCACCAGCCGGCGGTCATAGCTGACCACGTACTGGAAACGACGCAGGCCGTCCGGGCCGCAGTCGCCGAGATCCCGCGCGACGAAGGCGCCGGCGAAGTGGGGCCCGAGCACCACCACGTCCCATTCCCCGCGCAGCGCGTCGCGTGACTCCAGGGATGAGCCGCGGACGCCGGGGGCCGGCTCGCGGTCCAGGCCGACGGCCAGGGCGCCGACGAAGGCGAGTTCGCGGGCCAGCCCGGTGTAGCGCACGCGGGTCGAGCGGGGAAAGTAGCCGGCCTCCTGGAAGGTGCTGAGCAGCACCGCCGATTCCCCCTGGAGTCGGGCCTGCTCCTCCAGGGCGAGACTCATCTGCAACAGCTGTGACTTCGTGCCCACCCGGGCCGCCCGGAGCTCGCGCAGGTGCTCGAACGGCGTGTCCAACGGGGCGTCGGGGTCGGTGTGGGTCCGCCCGACCGGCGGTACGCGGGGCTCGGGGGTCAGCTCACCGGGCCGTCCGAAGTGCCAGCCCTGACCCAGGGTTGCCCCGAGGGTCAGCGCCAGCTGGGCCTGGGCGGCGTTCTCGATGCCCTCGGCGAGCACCACCGCGCCGGTGCGCTCGGCCTCGGCCATGACGGCGTGCACGACCCGGGCGCGCTCGCGGGTCATCGGCTGCTGCACGAAGGCCATGTCGAGCTTGATCACGTCCGGGGCCAGCAGCGGCATCAGCGCGATCGACCGTGGGTCCTCGCCGACGTCGTCGATGGCGATGCCACAGCCCCGTGCGCGCCAACCGTTGACCCGCGCGATGAGGTCGGCCGGGGCGGTGGTGAGCGCCCGTTCGGTGATCTCGACCGTCACCCGCAACAGCGGCTGGGCCGCATCCTGGGCCCGCGCGAGGAACGCCGGGATCGGCGCCCCGATGGTGTCGGGCTCGATATTGACGAACAGCTCCTGGGCGGTGCCCAGCCCGGCCGCCAGCGCCCCGCCGACGGCGGCGGCCCGACAGCAGTGGTCGAGCTCAGCGGTCCGTCCCAGGCGTGCCGCCGCGTCGAACAGCCGGTCCGGGAACTCCAGCTCTGAACCGACCGGGCCCCGCGCCAGCGCCTCCCAGCCCACCGTGGCGCCGCTCTCCAGCTCGACGATCGGCTGGTACAGCACGCGGATCGCCCGCGTCGTGATGATGTCGTCGAGTACCTCAGCTTCGGTGCCAACGTCGCCCAGCCCGGTTACGTCTGTCGTTACGCTCATTTTTGGAGTATCGCAACGTCCGCGGAGTGGCTCAAGCCGGAATAAGTCCGGTTCATCTTGCGGGTGGTCCGCATCCGGCGTCCGTAGGCGACCCATTGCCGACGTTTGGCGCCGCAGGCCCCGGGTACCTCAACCCCACCCTGTGTCGATGGCAAAGGAAGACCGCATGCTGATGAGTCGTTTGGGAATCGTGGCCGTCATAGCCAGCCTGTGCGTTGGGCTCGGGGGGACGGTGGCAAAGGCCGACGCACAGTCCCCGACGGTCCTTCAGGCGATCTCTGCCGCGGAGCACTCCGTCCGGACGAGTTCGGCTCTGTCATACCTGCTTGCGCACACCAAGACGTTCACCACGCCAGCCGGGAGGAAGGCAGCGCTCCCACGCGTCAAGACGGTCAGCAACCTCTACAGCGAAATCTCCCACTACGTCGCTCAGGCCTCGGCCGCGACTGCCACGCAGAAGGCGGCCCGGATGATCTGGGCACGCGGGGCTCAGCTGGGAAGTCAGGAGTATGCGGAGCTCGGAATGGAGTTCATCGATTTCCAGGCGGGTGATCTGACCGGGGCCCAGGCCAGCGAGCACAAGGCGGTCGCCCTCGCCAAGCGCGCGACCTTTGACATCGACAAGGCCGACAAGTTGCTCGGCCTGCCGGCCGGCACCTGAGACACCGGCCTCGCGGGGTTGGGGGGACAGGCCGGCACCTATCCTCAGACCGATGGACGCCGAGGTCTTCGAACACCACCTGACCTCACCCCAGGGGCACGGCCACGTGCCCGCCGGGGCCTTCACGATCACCGCCGAGGGGGGGATCTGCGGAGATACCGTGGTGATGTCCCTGGCCAGCGACGGTGAACGCATCACCGACGCCGGCTTTCGCGCCGAGGGCTGTGGGGCGACCACCGCCGCCGCCAGTGTCGCCGTCAGCCTGGTCAGCGGCGCCACGCTGCTGGAGGCGGCGCGCATCGGCGCGCGCCAGATCGACGCGGAGCTGGGTGGCCTGTCACCGGGCAAGTTCCACGCCGCGGAGGTCGCCGCCGACGCCCTGGCCCGCGCGCTCGGGGTCACCGCCTACCGAGCCGGGGCACTCACCGGCCCCGGCGTGGGGCACCGCACGCTGGTCGCGATGTCCGGTGGGGTCGACTCCGCCGTCGTCGCCGCGCTGGCCGCCGAGGAGGCCGACACCGTCGCGGTCACCCTCGAGCTGTGGGCCGACCCCGACAACGACGCCGAGCGCTCCTGCTGTTCCTCCAGTGCGGTGTCACTCGCGCGCAGGCTCGCCCACGACCTCGGTCTGGCGCACTTCACCCTCGACCTGCGCGCGGAGTTCCGCGCCGGCGTGGTCGAGCCGTTCATCGCCGACTACGCGGCGGGGGAGACCCCCAACCCCTGCGTGCGCTGCAACGGCCATGTGCGCCTGGACGCGATGCTCGAGCTCGCCGATCGGCTCGGTGCGAGCACCCTGGCCACCGGCCACTACGCCCGCGTGTCCGACGACGGCCTGCTGCGCGCCGCCGCTGACCCCGGCAAGGATCAGACCTACATGCTCGCGCGGCTCAACCCGGACTCCCTGGCGCGGATGCGCTTCCCGCTGGGGGAGCTGACCAAGCCGGAGGTCCGCGCGATCGCCGCCCGGCGCCGGCTGCCGGTGGCGGAGAAGCCCGACTCCCAGGACCTGTGCTTCCTCGCGGGCACCGACCGCGCGAGCTTCCTCGCCCGCCACGGCGGAGCGGCCCCGACGCCGGGCGAGGTCGTCGACACCGCCGGCCGGGTGCTCGGCACCCACCCGGGCCACGAGCTGTTCACCGTCGGCCAGCGCCGCGGCTTCGGGGACGTGCGCGGCGATGACCGGGCGCCGCTGTTCGTCATCGACAAGCACGCGGCGGCCAACCGGCTGGTGGTCGGTCCCCTCAGCGCGCTGGACCGCGACCGGGTGCGGGTGCGCGGCGCTCGCCTGCACGACGACGCCGCGCGAGTGGACCGGGTGAAGCTGCGCTACCGCTCAGACCCCCTGCCGGCTCGAGTGTCCGGGTCTGTGGGACCCGGACTGCACCGCGAGCTGATGCTCGAGCTGGAGTCGCCGGTGTCCGGGGCCGCGCCGGGGCAGCTGGCGGCGCTGATGGACGGTGAGCTCATCGTCGGCTGGGGCACCATCGCGCGCTGAGCGTCCGAGCTGTGCGCTGTCATCACCTCCGTGCCGTCCCTGATCACCGCTGAGGAGTTCACCACCCGGGCCACCGCGCTGTTGGATGCCGCGTCGGAGCTGGCGCCCGCGCGGGTCAGCACCGACCTGGCCGAACTGCGGGCCAGCTACCGCGAGCTCGACCCCGACCTGCGCGCCGAGGTCGGCGAGGTGGTGGCCGCGTTGGCGCGGCTGTCGGGCAACGTGGCGGACGAGCAGGCGGCCACCCGGGCGCTCCAGGGC
Source organism: Burkholderia sp. PAMC 26561 (assembly GCA_964657595.1). GTDB lineage: Bacteria > Actinomycetota > Thermoleophilia > Solirubrobacterales > Solirubrobacteraceae > Palsa-465. Next base: position 6,991 of record CAZZVR010000167.1, read on the forward strand.
CTGGACGGGCTGCCGCTGGAGCCGGTGCCCAGCCGTTTCTACGACGGACCGCGGGACCCTGACGCGCTGCTCGGGTGGTTCGGGCTCGACGCCTTCCGGCCCGGCCAGCGTGAGGCTGTCGCGGCCGCGCTGGAGCATCGCGACTGCCTGACGGTGATGCCGACCGGCGGTGGCAAGAGCCTGTGCTATCAGCTGCCCGCGCTGGCGGCCGGGGATGACCTGACCGTCGTGGTCTCACCGCTCATCGCGCTGATCGCCGACCAGTACCGCCGCCTCGTCCAGGCCGGCCATCCCGCGGTGATGCTCGCCTCGGGGATGGGGGACGCGGCCGCGGCGCTGGCGCGCCAGCGGATCGCCGACGGCACCGCCCGCATCGTGTTCTGCTCACCCGAGCGGTTTGCCTCACCGTCCTTCACCGCCACCCTGGAGCGCCGCGGTGTCGGGCTGTTCGTCGTCGACGAGGCCCACTGCGTCAGTGAGTGGGGCCACGATTTTCGGCCCGACTACCTGCGCCTCGGGCGGGTCATCGAGCGTCTGGGCCGCCCGACGGTGATGGCCGCGACCGCCACCGCCACCGAGCAGGTGGCCGAGGAGATCGTGCGGCGCCTCGGGCTGGTCGACCCGGTGATGATCCGCTCGGGCTTTGACCGCCCCAACCTGTCCTTCGACGTGATCGGCCTGGAGGGTGACGGCTCCAAGGAGCGTCGCTATCAGCTGCTGCTCCACGGGCTGCGTGACGACGCCAACCGCCCGGCGATCGTCTACGGCGGCACCCGCAAGGATGTCGACGAGGTCGTGACCCGGCTCGGCGAGGACGGGCTCGAGGTCGTCGGCTACCACGCCGGCATGGCCGCGGAGCAGCGCGCCGCCGCCCAGCACCGGTTCATGTCCGGAGACGTCGAGGTGGTGGTGGCGACCAACGCGTTCGGCATGGGCGTCGACAAGGCCGACGTGCGCAGCGTCTGGCACGTCACGATCCCCACCAGCGTCGAGGCCTACTACCAGGAGGCCGGCCGCGGTGGCCGCGACGGCGCCCCGGCCCGGGCGGTGCTGCTGGCCAGCCGGGCCGACCTGGGGCGGCTGATCAATTTCATCCGCCGCGACGGCATCGAGCCCGCGGATGTGGAGAGCTACATCGCCCGCCTGGGCGCGATGGCCCGGGCGGCCGGGAGTAACACGGTGGAGATCGAGTCGCCCCGGGTCGACCGTGATCGGGTGTGTCTCGGCATCGCCGAGCGGGCCGGCGCGCTGGCGATGGAGTTCGCCGGAGGCGGGCGCCTGGCCATCACCATGGCCCCCGCCGTGCCCCGCCAGAACGTCGCCGACATCTGTGCGGCGGCAACCGATCGCAACTGGCGCGCCTACGGCGCGGTCAAAGATTACGCCTCAGCGGCCGGGACGTGCCGGCGGCGGATGCTGCTCGACCACTTCTCCGACGCCACCCCGGCGCTGCCGCTGGGGCGCTGCTGTGACGTGTGTGATCCGGACACCATCGGCCTGCCGGATCCCGCGAGCCTGTCGGCCAAGCGTCCGCGCCGCGCCGAGGGGGGAAGGCGCGGCGCGGGGGCGCCGGCTGTCGAGCTGAGCTCGGCAGATGTGAAACTGGTGGACGCCCTGCGGGCCTGGCGCCTCGACGCGGCGGACGGCAAGCCCGCCTACACCGTCGCCCATAACGCGGCGCTGGAGCTGATCGCTCACACCCGGCCCCAGAGCCTGAGCGAACTCGGCGCCCTCAGCGGCATCGGCCCGACGTTCCTCGAGCGCCACGGGGAAGCGGTTCTGGCGCTCGTGGCCGCCTCAGGCTGAGCTCCGGGTCCTGCGGTCTGAGACGCTCAGGCGCCGATCAGCTCCGCGACCGTCGTCTCGGTGGCGACGGGGACCTCGCGGACGACGGGGCCGTTGGCGGCCACGAGGATCAGGCGCAGGGCGTCAGCGGTGCGGTGCTCACTCCAGCCGCGGGTGTCCGAGCCGGCGGGCAGCCAGTCTGCGGAGCGGTGATCGGGCACCAGG
>CAZZVR010000168.1:0-8895 GCA_964657595.1 Burkholderia sp. PAMC 26561
CCCCACGCCGCCGTCGCGTCGGCCACGGCATGGGTGCGCTGGTGCAGGCGCCAGATGTCGAAGATCAGAGGGCGCGCGCCGATCACCGCCCCGAGCCGGTCCAGCTCCTCCGGTTCCAGCTCCACGTGGCGCCGATAGCCCGCCACCGCCAGGTCGACGCGGCGCAGGTCCTTGGCCCCCTCGGCCCACAGCAGGAAGGCGAGCGCCCACAGACGCGGTCCACGGCCGGCTCCGGCCCAGTCGACCAGCACCATGTCGCCGTCCTCGGCGGCCACCACGTTGGCCAGCACGCAGTCAGGGTGGATCAGCGCGGTCGGCAGGTCCGCGCACGCGTCGATCGACGCCAGCGCGTCCGCCAGCTCCCCGAAGTGGGCGAGCTCGCGCACCCCCGCGCGCGCCTGGGCCTGCTCGAGCCAGTCGGCGGCCACGCTCAGCTCCTCCGCGGGCAGACCGTCGGCCATGTGGTGCCAGGCGCCCCCGGGACGCGCCACCGCGTCTGCATCGTCGTCGAGCTCGAGGGTCTCGAGCCGGCCGAGCAGCGCGCCGAGGCCCCGGATCCCCCCGGCGTCCTTGATCGTCTGGCGCCGCCGGGCGCGCGGCACCGCGCGGACCGCCTCGGTGACCAGCACCGGTTGGCCGGCCATGACCGACACCGGATCGGCGCAGGCCAGGCGCTCGGCCGGGTAGTGCGCCTGGGCCAGCCAGGCCAGGATCGCCGCGTCGCCCTCCACCGCGCTGAGCGCACGCTCGGCCGGGAACACCCGGGCGATCCAGCGGCGCTCGGCGCCGTCGCGCAGCAATACCACGTCGTCCTGGAAGGCGAACACGGCCTTGGTGCGGAAGGCGTGGACGTCGGCCAGGTGGGCGACGAGGTCGTCGACCTCAGCCATCGAGCAGTGCGGTCAGGGCCTCCGGGGTGCTCACCGGAGCCTGACAGGCGAAGCGCTCGCACACGTACGCCGCGGGCGCCCCGTCGACCAGGCCGCGATGCTCGAGCAGCGGCACGTGGGTGCCGGCCCCATGGCCGGCACCGTCACCGACCGGCTCACGGGCGCCGGCCAGCACCAGGTGGGGCCGGTAGGCTGCGCGCACCAGCGCCGCCAGGGGCGCGTCGGGGCCGCCGCCGAGCAGCGCCACCTCACGCACGTCGTCGGCCAGGTAGAAGTCCAGGGCCAGCAGCAGGTGCCCGCAGGCCCCGGGGTGGCGGACGGCCAACGGTCCGTGGGCGGCGAGCACCGACAGCGCCCGGCGCTCGTACTCGACCGAGCCGGCCAGCCGGGCCAGACGGAGCAGACCGTGGGCGGCGGCGGAGGAACCCGAGGGGATCGGGGCGTCCTCCAGGTCGCGCCGGCGGCCGACGAGGTCGTCGTGGCCCAGCGGGGTGGTGAAGAAGCCGCCGGACTCGGGGTCGGCGAAACGCGCGATCATCGTGTCGGCCAGACGGACCGCCTCGGCGTACCAGCGGGGTTCCCAGGTCGCCTCGTACAGGCTGACCAGCGCCTCCACCAGGTAGGCATAGTCGTCGAGGAAGGCGGGCACGCTGCCGGTGCGCATCAGTTCGGGGTCCGCCACCAGCGCCTCGGCGCACTCGGTCGCCGCGGCGAGGTAGTCCGGGCGTCCCAGCACCCCGCCGGCGTCGGCCAGCGCCGCGATCATCAGCGCGTTCCACGCGGTCACGCGCTTGTCGTCGAGCCCCGGCCGGACCCGCCGGCTGCGCGCCTGCAGCAGCCGCGCGCGGATCTCCTCCCGGCGCGGCGGCACTCGTCCGCGGCCCTCGAGCACGTTGGCCCCCTCGAAGTTTCCCGCGCGGGTTGCCCCGAAGTACTCGACCGCGGTCTCCAACAGCTCGGGATCCTCGCCGAGGACCGCCTCGAGCTCGGCCAGGCTCCACACGTAGAACTTGCCCTCGACCCCGTCGGAGTCGGCGTCCAGCGCCGAGCAGAACCCGCCGTCGTCGCGGCGCAGTTCGCGCAGGCAGAAGTCGAGCGTCTCGGTGCACACCGCGGCGAAGCGCGGGGCACCCGACAGCTGGTAGCCGCGCAGGAAGTTGCGGGCCGCCAGACCGTTGTCGTACAACATCTTCTCGAAGTGGGGGACGGTCCAGGTGCCGTCGACGGTGTAGCGGGCGAAGCCGCCGCCGACCTGGTCGTAGATGCCCCCGACGGACATCGCCCCCAGGGTGGCCAGGGCCATCTCCCGGGCGCGTCCGGCGTCCGGGGCGCTCGGCTGGGCGGCGCGGGCGAGGAGGAACTCCAGCGTGGTGTGCGGGGGGAACTTGGGGGCGCCACCCCAGCCGGCGTAGGCGGCGTCGAAGCCGGACTCCAGGGCGGCGACGGCCTCCGACAGCTGCGCGGGGGCGACCGGCTCCCCGGCGGGGATCGGCTGGGCCGAGGCGCTGATCGCCGCGGTCAGTGCAGCGGCCTGATCGCGCACCGCCGCGGGACGGCTCTGCCACGCGTCGGTGACCGCGGAGACCACCATCGGCCAGGAGGCCATGCCCTGGCGCGGCTGGGGCGGGAAGTAGGTGCCGGCGAAGAACGGCTCCCCCTCGGGGGTGAGGAAGACGTTGAGGGGCCAGCCCCCCTGGCCGGTCATGCGCTGACACGCGTCCATGCAGACGGCGTCGACGTCAGGCCGCTCCTCGCGATCGACCTTGACGCACACGAGCGAGCGGTTCATCAGCTCCGCGACCTGGGGGTCCTCGAAGCACTCATGGGCCATGACGTGGCACCAGTGACAGGCCGAGTAGCCGATCGACACGAGCACCGGGCGGTTCAGTTCGCGCGCCCGGGCCAGGACGTCGGGGCTCCAGGCCAGCCAGTCGACCGGGTTCTCCGCGTGCTGGCGCAGATACGGCGAGGACTCGCTGGCGAGCGCGTTGGCCACCGGCATAACCTACCCCTCATGAGCTCGCGCCAGTCCGTCCACGCCCCCGACGCGCCCGCCGCGGTCGGCCCCTACGTCCATGCCGTCACGGTCAGCGGCACGCTGCTGTTCGCCTCCGGGCAGATCCCGCTGGACCCCGCCAGCGGGGAGATCGTCGGCGCCACCCCCGCCGAGCAGGCCCGCCAGTGCCTGACCAATCTCGCCGCGGTGGCCCACAGTGCCGGCGTGGCGTTACGCGACGCGGTCAAGCTGACCGTCTACATGACCGACCTGGCCGCCTTCACCGAGGTCAACGAGGTCTACGCCACGTTCTTCGCCGATTCTGAGCCGCCCGCCCGGGTGGCCGTCGGGGTGGTCGCCCTGCCCCGCGGGGCCCAGGTCGAGATCGACGGCATCTTCGCGGTGCCAGACTAGGGAGATGGCCATCGGCGAGCATCAGGGGGCAACCGGGACGAGCGCGAGCGCCCGGGCCAGCGCGCTGACGCTCGCCGACATCCAGGCGGCCGCCGCGGCCAACGCCGAGGTGATCCGCCAGACCCCGGTGCTGAGTACCCGCACCATCTCCGAGCGGGCGCACACCACGATCGTGCTCAAGGCCGAGAACCTGCAGCGGACCGGCTCGTTCAAGCTGCGCGGCGCGCTGGCCAAGATCGCCGCGCTGGAACGCGACGGGGCGATGCTGCGCGGGGTCGTGTGCGGCAGCGCCGGGAACCACGCCCAGGCCGTCGCCTACGCCGCCAAGGCCCGGGGTCTGGCGTGTGAGGTGTTCATGCCCGTGGGCGCGCCGATCGCCAAGGCCGAGGCGGTCGCCGGGCTCGGCGCGACCGTGCGGCTGGTCGGCTCCACCGTCGACGACGCCATCGCCGCCGCCCAGGCGCGCGCCTCGGCGGCGCAGTTGGCCTTCCTTCACCCTTTCGACGATCTCGACGTGATCGCCGGGCAGGGCTCCCTCGGGCTCGAGCTGCTCGAGCAGGTTCCGGACCTGGCTCGTGTCGTGGTCCCGATCGGCGGTGGCGGTCTCATCTCCGGCACCGCGGTGGCGATCAAGTCACAGCGCCCCGAGGTGGAGATCGTCGGCGTCCAGGTGGAGGCCTGTGCGTCGATCCGGGCCTCGCTCCAGGCCGGCGCACCGGTGCCGGTGGCGCGGCCCCAGAACACCATCGCCGACGGCATCGCCGTCAAGCGGCCGGGTGAGCTGACCCTCGCGCTGATCGGCGAGTGGGTCGACCAGGTGCTCGTGGTGGACGAGGACCAGACCGCTGAGGCGATGGTGTTCCTGCTCGAGCGGGCCAAGCTGGTGGTCGAGGGTGGCGGGGCGGTCGGCGTTGCGGCGGCCCTGGCCGGGATGCTCGAGCCCGTCGCGGGCGCCACCGCGATCGTCCTGTCGGGCGGCAACGTCGACGCCGGCCTGCTGGCCCAGATCACCCGCCGGCACGAGACCCAGGCGGGCCGGCGCCTGGTCATCGGGGCCCATCTCCCCGACACGCCGGGCAGCCTGGCCGGTCTGCTCAAGGTCGTCGCCGACACCAGCGCCAATCTGCTCGACGTGCTCCACCAGCGCGAGGGCCTCGACCTCCACGTACGCGAGACGGCGGTTCAGCTGGTGCTGGAGACCCGCGGTCCCGAGCACGCCACCGCGGTGGCCAACGCGCTACGCGACGCGGGCTACAGCTGAGGCGGAGAAGCGCGTCATCCGGGCGCGCGCCTCCTCGACCAGCGTGCCGATGATCGGGCTGTCGGCGTCGGCCTCGGGATGCCACTGCACGCCGAGGCAGTAGCCCAGCCCGGGATCCTCGATCGCCTCGATCACGCCGTCGTCGGCGGTGCCCGTGACGATCAGACCCCGCCCCAGGGTGCCGACGGCCTGATGATGGTGCGACAGCGTCGAATGCACCGTCTCCCCGGCGACCGCCGCGGCGAGGGAACCCGGCACGAGCGCGACCTCGTGCTCGTTGCCGACGAAGGTGCCGGCGTTGCGCCGGTGCTGGGGCTTGACGCCCGCGATGTCGGGCAGGTGCTGGCGCAGGGTGCCGCCCCGGGCCACGTTGAGCAGCTGCAGGCCGCGGCAGATGCCCAGGACGGGCAGGTCGCGTTCCAGGGCGCCGCGGGCCAGCGCGAGCTCGAGATCGTCGCGGGGGGGCGTGGTGTGGTCGGTCGCCGCAGCGCGGCTCTCGCCGTAGCGGCTGGGATCGATGTCGGAGCCGCCGGCCAGCATGAGCGCGTCGATGCGGTCGAGCAGCGGGCTCGGGTCCTCCACCAGCGCCGGGTCGGGCGGGATGATCAGGGCGATGCCGCCGGCCTGCTGGATCGCCTCGATGTAGGTGTAGGGCACCAGCGCCGTCGGCTGTTCCCAGGACCCGAACTGGGCCTGCTCGTAACACGCGGGGATGCCGATGATCGGATGTGCGTCCTGCATTCCTGATCGAAGTTTACCCATTTCGCAGTCGGGCTCGTTGGACCTTGCCGCTCGTCGTCTTGGGCAGCGCCGCCACGAAGTCGACCACCCGCGGGTACTTGTACGGCGCGGTCTGGGTCTTGACCCACTCCTGGAGCTCGGCCGCCAGGGCGGGGGAGCCGGCGTACCCGTCACGCAGCACCACCACCGCGCGCACCACCGACCCGCGCTCGGGGTCGGGGGCGGCCACCGCCGCCGCCTCGGCCACCGCGGCGTGGGAGACCAGCGCGGACTCGACCTCGAAGGGGCCGATCCGGTAGCCGGCGGAGATGATCACGTCGTCGGAGCGACCGTCGAAGAACAGGTAGCCGTCGGCGTCGACCGAGACCCGATCCCCGGTGTGCCAGGGCTCGTGCCCCGGCGCCTCAGCGCCCCCGAGGTAGCCGACGAAGAAGGTCGGGTCAGTCCGTGGATCGCTCAGCACCAGCTCCCCGTCGCGCACCTCGAGGGCGATCCCGGGGAGGGGGCGCCCCATCGAGCCGGGCCGGGCGGGCTCCCCGGCCGGGTTGGCGGTGAGCTGGCCGGTCTCGGTCTGGCCGTAGCCGTCGCGGATGTCCACGCCCACCGCCGCCCGCCAGTTGCGCAGCACCTCGGCATTGAGCGCCTCACCCGCGGCGACCATGCCGCGCAGGGCGGGCAGGGGGGTCAGATCCACCCGCTTGGCCATCACGCGGTACTCGGTCGGGGCCATGCACAGCACGTTGACCGCCTCCCGCGCGAGCAGTTCGAGGCGCTCGGCTGGATCGAAGCGCGCGTCATGCAGGAGCGCCACCGCGCCACACAGCCAAGGGGCGATGAACACGTTGCGCGCCGACTTGGACCAGCCCGACGCCGCGGTGCACCACACCAGGTCACCGGCGGCGGGGGCGAGCCAGTGCTCGGCCTGGAGGGCCTGGCCGCTGAGGTAGCGCTGGCCGTGGATGACCCCCTTGGCGCTGCCCGTGGTCCCCGAGGTGAAGGTGATGAGGCACGGGTCGCTCGCGCCGAGCTCCACCGGCGCCACCTCGGTACCAGTGGCTATCCGGCCACTGGTACCGCCACCGCTGCGCGCCGGCTCGAACAGCCCGGGGTCCGGGACGACGATGATCTCCGTGCCGCCGTCCGGTGACGCGGCGGTGAGCTCGCCCAGGTTGCGTTCGTCGACCACGATCGCCCGCGGCGTCGCCGCCGCCAGCCGCGTGCGCAGGTCACCCGCGCGCAGCTGCTCGTTACAGGGCAGGGCGACGAAGCCACAGCGGAAGCAGGCGACCATGGCGATCACCCATTCGGGGCGGTTGCCGACCAGCGTCATCACCACGTCGCCGCGCTGGAGGCCGGCGTCCAGCAGCCGCCGCGACAGGCGCACCGACGCGGCTGAGACCTCACCGAAGCTCCACTCGCGCCGTGATCCGGCGCGGGTCAGCTCGACCAGGGCCGGCCGGTCGGGAGCGAAGGCGTCAACCACGTCGCGGGCGAAGTTCATGGCCCGCGGAGTGTGCCAGCGCTCGGCTCAGCCTGGGGTCAGGGCGTGGCGGGTGCCCGCCACGTCGTCGGTGATCACGGCGCTGATGCGCGCGTCGCCCAGCCATTTCAGGTGATCCTCACGCGCCGGGAGGAAGCCCCAGAGGAGGACGTCGAGTCCCGCCGCGGCGAGCTCCCCGAGCACCCGGTCGCCCAGCAGCTTCATCTCGATCACCGCCGCGTGGGCGTCGCACTGGCGCACGCGCTTGACCGCGCCCAGCGGGGTCAGGCTGAGCAGCAGGCCGCGGCGGATCTGGGGCGCCAGCGTGGCGAGCTGGGCGAGCACCGGGTCGATGAACGAGGTGACGATCAGCTCCCCGCCGAAGTCCGCCAGCGCCGCGGCGACCGTCGCGACGTAGCCGTCCTCCTTCAGCTCGACGTCCAGCCCGACCCCGGCGTCGGTCGCCCAGGCCAGCACGTCCGCGAGCACCGGCACGTCGACGCCGGAGGCCGCGCGCAGCTCGGCGAGGCTGAGCTTGGCCAGCGACGTCCGGGCGACCTCGGGGTCATGGAAGATCGCCAGCTGGTCGTCCCGGGTGCGGCGCACGTCGAGTTCGACCATCGCGGCACCGTTGTGCGCGGCGGCGCTGAAGGCGGCGAGGGTGTTCTCGGGCTGGCTCTCGTGGCTGCCGCGGTGGGCAATGACCAGGGGCATGGCGCCGCCCAATGTAGAGGGCAGGAGCGAGGCCACATGGTGGTCACACGTACGTCACGAGGGGTTAACAAGGCCACTCCGGCACGCCTTTACCTTCCCGACCCGGGGCGTCGTGACGACCGAGCACCTGTGCCTGCCCCGCACTCATACCTACGTCTCCCGGAGGAGCACCTTGACTACTGAAATGCGCCGCGGGCACAGCCTGCGACGGGGCGGCATGCGCGCGACGGCCGTGGGGGCCGTCGTCCTCGCGGCCGCCGGGGGCCTGGCCGCGTGCGGTTCCAGCTCCACCAAGAGCAGCGCGTCCGCGAGCCCGAGCTCCAGCACCAAGGCCAACCCCGACACCGCCACCTCGCTGGCCAGCGCGGGCGGCATGAGCGCCCTGGTCGCCGCCGCCAAGCAGGAGGGCAAGCTCAACGTCATCACGCTGCCCGCCGACTGGGCCAACTACGGCACCCAGATGAAGGAGTTCACCGCCAAGTACGGCATCAAGATCCACGACGCGATCCCCAGCGGCTCCTCCGCCCAGGAGATCCAGGCGATCGAGAGCGGCCGGGGTCGGTCCATCGCCCCCGACGTCGTCGACGTCGGTGAGAGCTTCGCCGTGCAGGACAACGCCCTGTGGGCCCCCTACAAGGTCGCGACCTGGAACATGATCCCGGCCGCCAACAAGAACGCCTCGGGCACCTGGTACAACGACTACGGCGGATACGTCTCCTTCGGCTGCAACCTCAAGGTGGTCAAGAGCTGCCCGACCACCTGGTCACAGCTGGAGAGCCCGCAGTACAAGAAAGACGTGGCCCTCAACGGTGTGCCCGGCCAGGCCGGCGCCGCCACCGGTGCGGTGGAGGCCGCCGCGATCAACAACGGCGGCAGCTTCAGCAACTGGAAGCCGGGTCTGACGTTCTTCTCCAAGCTGAAGGGCGAGGGCAACTTCAACTCGACCGACTGTGATGCGGCCAACCTCATCGAGGCCGGTCAGTGCCCGATCATCATCAACTGGGACTTCCTCAACACCGCCGGTTCCTGGGGTCTGCCCAAGAGCGCCAAGTGGGTGGTGAACGACCCCAAGGGCACCTCGTTCGACGAGTACTACGCCCAGGCCATCTCCAAGAGCGCCCCGGATCCCGCTGCGGCTCGCCTGTGGGAGGAGTTCCTCTACTCAACCCAGGGTCAGAACAACTTCCTGGCCGGCTTTGCCCGTCCGGTGGAGCAGGTCGCGATGACCAAGGCCGGCACGATCGACAAGACGGCGCTGGCCAAGCTGCCGGTCGTCCCGCAGGTCTCCCCGGTCCCCTCGGTGGCCCAGGAGGCTGCCGCGGCCACCCTGATCGCCAAGGGCTGGAGCTCCTAGCCATCTCTGCGGTAGACGCACCGTCGGTCGTCAACGGTCCCGCGG
>CAZZVR010000169.1:0-8769 GCA_964657595.1 Burkholderia sp. PAMC 26561
TCACGCCGTGGTCGGCCAGAATGGCCTCGATCGCTTCGACCAGCGCATCCTCGACCTCCAGGTGATGCTGGAGGCCGGCACCCTCGCCGAGCTCGAGGCGGCCGGCCGCGAGCTGGCCGACCGCATCTGATCTGGGCTCAGCCCTTGAGCGCGTCGGCGCGCTGGCGGGCGGCCTGGGCGTCTTGGGCGGCCTGGGCCCGGGCCGACTCGGCGTCGGCGGCCTGAGCACGCGCGGCCTCGGCGGCTTGGGCGGTGCGCTCGGCCTCCTGGGCGCGGCTGGCCGCCTCGGCCTCGAGCCGGTCTGCTTCCGCAGCGGCCTGGGCGCCCGCCTCCATACGCTCCTGGCGGGCTGAGCCGCTCTCGAGGTCGTCGAGGGCGAGGCCCTCGAGACGGCTGTCGGACTTGGCCATCAGCGCCAGGCCCTCGGCGTCGAGACCCCCGTCGGTGGCGACCGTCTCACTGACGCCGAGGCGCAGGTGCTTGGTCGAGACCGTGGCGCCGGCGAGGCCGGCGAGGTGGTACTTGCGTCCGATCAGCCCGCTGCGGAACTCGATCGCCAGCGCGTCGTTGCCGCGGTAGTAGACGTTGGTCACCTTGCCGAGCTTCTCGCCGTCGGCGGCGACCACCTCGGATCCGACCCATTCCTCCAGCTGCTCAGCCTCAACGCTCATGGCGATGTCCTTTCCGGTTGGACGCGGTACGTTCCCCTCACGTACCCACTTGGCGCTGATCTGACCTCGATCGGTTCGACCAGCGCATCCAAGCGCGCTGCGGGTGTTGACACGAGCATGAGGGTTCTGTTCAAATGCAGGCCGGAATCGAGAGGGAGAGGTGATGGGGATGAAGCGCTCACGGGTCACGGTCGCGCTCGTGCTGGGTTCGTTGATCTGCTGTCTGATCGCGGCGCTGCCGGCGACGGCCGGCGCCGCCCCGTTGCCGGTGCCCTACGGCGCTGGCGCCCTCGGTGACTTCTTCTCTCACGAATTGCTGGCTCCGACGACGGTGGCTGGCGCCAACAACGGGTGCAAGCCGACGGCCGCGCATCCCGATCCCGTGGTGCTGGTGGAAGGCACGTTCGAGGACGAGGGCTCCAACTGGGTCACCCTCGCGCCCCTGCTCGCCAACGCCGGCTACTGCGTCTACGCGTTCAACTACGGCGAGACGTTCGACTCCTTCGGGGACCGGGTCGATGCCCTGGGCGACATCGCCGCCTCCGCCGGGCAGCTCCAGACCTTCGTCAACCAGGTGCTTGTCGCAACCGGCGCGTCGAAGGTGGACATCGTCGGCCACTCCCAGGGCGGGATGATGCCGAACTACTACATCAAGTTCCTGGGCGGTGCCGCGGTGGTGAACGAGCTGGTCGGTCTCGCGCCGAGCAACCACGGCACGACCCTCGACGGCCTGGTCAACCTCGAACAGCTGCTGCCACCCGCGCTTCAGCAGAGCTTTACGACGTTGATCGACGGCGGCGGCGCGCCGGCGCTCGCTCAGCAGGAGATCGGCTCGTCGTTCATGACCCACCTGTTCGCCAGCGGAGACACGGTCTCCGGACCTCGGTATGTCGTCATCGAAACTGACCACGACGAGGTTGTCACGCCTTACACGAACGCGTTCCTGAGCGGTCCGAACGTCACGAACATCCTGGTCCAGAACCAGTGCCCCAACGATCCCACCGGTCACGTCGGCATGGACTTCGACGGCCCGGCGCTCCAGGATGTCCTCAACCAGCTCGCCCAGAGCCCGAATCCGTCCTTCCAGCCAGCGTGCACTCACTACGGCTCGGGGGTCTGAGGGCCGCTCAACCGCGCCGGGGCTAGCTTCGCAGGAGCCTTCTAGGGGCGCCAGTCGGCGAGGAGCTCCAGCCACACCTCGGTGCGCGTCGGGTAGGCCGGCATGGCGTGAGCGAGGGTGCGCAGCGGCACCTCTCCGACGACGGCGATGGTGGCGGCGTGGAGGGATTCGGCGATCTCGGGTCCGACCAGCGTGGCGCCGACGATCACCTCCCGGGACGCGTCGATGACGATCCGCGCGCCGCTGGGACCGTCCTTGCCGATGAAGCTGGCGCCCGGGGTGGAGCCGGGATCGGCGTCCACCGCCCGGGCGGTGATACCTGCGGCCAGGGCCGACTCGAGCGTATGTCCGATCGATGCGACCTGGGGCTCGCAGAAGATGACCTGGGGGGTGAGCGGGCCGTCCCAGGTGGCGCGGGCGTCGCGGTTCATGATGTTCGCGACGGCGACGGCGGCCTGGTACTTGCCGGCCTGGGTGAGCAGGGCGCGGCCGTTGACGTCACCCAGGGCGTACAGCCAGTCGCCGTGGTGAGGGACGCGCAGGTGGTCGTCGACGCCGATGAGGTCGCCCGGCTTGAGCGCAATCGTGTCGAGTCCGAGGTCCTCTGTCTGGGGGCGGCGGCCGACGCACACGAGCAACTCCTCCCCGACGACCTCGGCACCGGACGTGAGTTCGAGGTGGAACTGTCCGGCGTGGTCACGTCTCGCCGAGACGGCGGTCTCCCCGGTGCGGATGTCCACGCCCCGCTCTCGCAGCTGGGCCTCCACCAGCTCGGCGGCGAACGGCTCGACACTGCCGAGCAGCCTCGAGGTGCTCTCGACGAGCGTGACGCGCGTGCCGAGCGATGACCACGCCTGGGCCATCTCACAGCCCACAGCGCTGGCCCCGAGGACGATCAGCGAGGCGGGCGCGTGCGTGGCCGTCGTGGCCTCGCGGTTGGTCCAGGGCGCAAGCTCGGCGAGGCCCGGGATCGGTGGGATCAGCGCGCCGGAGCCGACGGAGATGATCACCGCGCGCCGGGCGGTGAGGGTCTGCCTGCGGCCGTCCGCAGTCTCGAGGCTCACCCGGCGCTCCCCGTCGAGGCGGCCGTGGCCGCGCAGCACGGAGATGCCCCGTCCCGCCTGTCGTTCCACGTGGGAGGCGTCGTCGAGGTGGTGGATCACCTCGTCCCGGCGCCGGAGGATCGCCGCCACGTCGAGCTCGCCCACCGGCACGCCCGGAACCCGCCGGTCCTCGTCGAGCAGTTCACCGGGCCGCAGCAGCGCCTTGGAGGGCATGCAGGCCCAGTAGGCGCATTCACCGCCGACCCGCTCCCGCTCGACGAGCGCGACCTCGAGTCCCTCCCGGACCGCCAGGGCGGCGGCCTGGTCGCCGGCCGGGCCGGCTCCCACAACGATGACGTCGTATTCGTTCACAAGGTGTGCCTACCCCACCGATGGTCGCCGGAAGCCCATCTGGCTCGCCCGCCACCGGGGACGTCAGCCCGCCATCTTCTCCGGCGGCGGCTGGGCGCTGGCCGGCTCCTTGGGTGAGGAGTGCTCGGGCAGCCGGCGCATGTCGAGCCCGTCGGTGAAGCAGAAGCGGCAGAAGTCGTCGCCGAAGGGGGTGAGGTGGACCGAACGTCGCACGACCTTGGCGGCCGGGACCGAGTGGATCGCCTCCAGCACATCCGGTTGGGCCTCGAGCACCTGGTAGCGCTGATGGCTGCGCAGGGTCTCCTGGGAGAACCAGATCAGGCCGAGGCGGAACAGGTTGTTGAGGTAAGAGGGCACCCGGTCGATGTAGCGACACCCGGCGCGGGCGCCGATCATCGACAGGCCGGGAGCGATGAGGCGCGAGTTGATCAGACCCAGCGGCCCACCGGTGCGCACGTCGACGGTGGGCTGGGGTCCCTCGACGAGCATCAGCTGCAGAATCCGGGCCTCATCCGGAGCCAGCTCGGACAGGATGCGCGCGTACGCCGGGTGCATGTCGTAGGCGTCGTTGACGTCGCGCGAGCGGCGCAGGAGCTCCTCGCCCTGTTCGCGCAGGCTCGGGATCCGGCCGTTGGGCGTGTTGCGGCGCTCGAGCCCGGCCGGCGGTGCGACGGGCGCGGGCAGTCTGACCGGTGAGAGCGCGCCGGCCATCGCGGCAGCTCGCTTCATCAGCGCTCCGACCGGTCCGATCTCACCGAGGCGGCGATCCAGGTCGGTCACCTCGGCGACCGTCGCCAGCGCCCGGGTCGTCTCGGTCGCCACGTCACGCACCAGCTCGACGCTGCTGGCCGGCGCGATCACGACCCCGACCACCCGCTTCCCCGCGCGGAAGTAGGTCCCGGCGGCCCAGCTGCCGGTGTGACCGATCACTCCCGCCGCGGCCCGGGCCAGGCCCGGCGCGCCGGTCGGGTGAGCTGCGTCGTCGGGGCCCGGGTCATACACCGCGTCGGGCTCGAGGACCTCGTCGGGATCGTCATCGCCCCCGGACCCGGGTGGGACCTTGGTGTGGGAGAGGGCCATCAGGCGCCGAAGATCGCCAGGTGGATGAAGCCGCCGGCCAGGCCCATCAGCGCGCCATGCAGATACAGCATCCACTCATCTTCCTTGATCGCTGAGCGGAGCATCTCGACGAAGTCCTTGGGGTCCATCTCGCGCGTGCGCGCTGCGATGAGGGTGCGGATGAGGTCGCTCTGGGCACGGGAGAAATCCGGGTCCATGAACGGGGTCATCGTGTAGTCCACGGCCTCGTGGGCGACCGAGCTGCGGATGACCTCGTACTCGCGCGCGCCGACGGCGACCCGCACGGCGGCGCGGGCCGGACCGGCGGCCAGGTCGATCGCCGGCCCCATGGCG
Source organism: Burkholderia sp. PAMC 26561 (assembly GCA_964657595.1). Classification (GTDB taxonomy): domain Bacteria; phylum Actinomycetota; class Thermoleophilia; order Solirubrobacterales; family Solirubrobacteraceae; genus Palsa-465. Next base: position 4,620 of record CAZZVR010000169.1, read on the forward strand.
GTCTCGAGCATCTGGCGGGTGCGGTCCGCGTTCGGGCCGGTCATGAGGAAGTTGCCGATGTTCTCCAGCGTCACCACGTCGTCGGCGATGATCCCGGCGTAGACGTCGGCGACCTGCTGCTGGCGGCGCAGAAACAGCCCCTGGACCTTGATCCCCAGGAAGTAGGTGGGCTCGACCGGCTCGAAGATGACGAACATGCCCAGCGCGTTGGTCATCCAGCCGACGATCACGCCGAGGATCGGCAGCAGCCACCACTCGGGGAGGAAGTGGATGATCGCGGCGACCGGAATCCCGAACAGGAAGCCGAACAGGAAGCCGAAGTTGACCATCAGCCGCAGCTCACGCTTGCCCACGTCCTGGAAGATGCGGTTGACCAGCGCCGGGTTGGCGGCGAAGTGGTCGATCACCATCAGCTTGGGGTCGAGCAGCAGGTTGATGTGCTCGCCGATCTCGTCGGTGATCTGCTTGACGATCGTCGGCAGCTGGGCGTTGACGCGGTCATAGACCGCCTGCTTGACCCGCGGAGGCACCGCGCCCCACAGCTGGGGCTGCTCGCGCCACATGGTGTCGTCGACGATCCGCGGCACCTCGGGACCGAACATCTCGACGATCTTGTGCGCGATCTCGTCCGGCTCGAGCTGCTGGTAGAACTCCGCCGGCGTGCCGAGCTTGGCGATCGCCTTGTCCACCGCGATCGAGCCCATCTTGGCCGCCCGCGCGGGGACGATGCCCTGCCAGCCGACGCGCCCCTCCATCCAGCCGGGGATCTCCTGCAGCCGGCGGGGGATGAGCGTGGCGAGGTCCCGCAGGCCGGGCACCTTGACCCCGTAGAAGGCGACGGGGTGGAACAGCATGATCAGACCGGTCCAGTTGATCAGCCAGCCGACCGCACCCGTGAAGAACGGGATCGTGACCAGCCTGATCCATTCCGATGTGTCCACTGCCCCCCGTTTCGGTTGCGGCGGACTGTAGTTGCTGAAAAGCCGGCTCGGTGCAGAGCGCCGGTCAGTGTGCGAAGGCCGTCTTGGGTCCGCTCTTGGTCAGAGGCATCGGGCCCGTCAGAGACTCGAGGTCGTCCGTCTCGGCCTTGAGGCCCTCGATGAGCTGCTCGGCCATGTCGGCGTTCATCTCCGCCCGCACCACGATGCGCAGCACGCTGAGGTCCTGGCGGTTCTCCGGGAAGGTGTAGGCCGGGATCAGCCAGCCGCGCTCGCGCATCCGCGCCGAGACGTCGAACACGGTGTAGTTCGTCACCTCGGGCTTGAGCGCGAAGGCGAAGACCGGCAACTCGTCCCCCCGCGAGATGAGGTTGTAGGGACCCATCTGCTCGATCTCCGAGCTCAGGTACAGCGCGACGTCCTGGGCGGCCTGGATCCGCCGACGGTAACCCTCGCGGCCGAGGGCCGCGAACATGAAGTACTGGGCGATCACCTCCGAGCCGGGACGGGAGAAGTTGAGGGCGAAGGTGGGCATGTTGCCGCCCAGGTAGTTGACGTTGAAGACCAGCTCCTGGGGCAGTGCCGCCTCATTGCGCCAGATCGCCCAGCCGACCCCGGGGTAGACCAGCCCGTACTTGTGTCCCGACGCGTTGATCGAGCAGACCCGCTCGATCTGGAAGTCCCAGGCCAGCTCGGGCTGGATGAACGGCGCGACAAAGCCGCCGGAGGCCGCGTCCACGTGCAGCGGGATGTCCCAGCCCGACTCGGCCTGGATCCGGTCCAGCTCGGCCGCGATCGCCTCGACCGGCTCATAGGAGCCGTCGAAGGTGGAGCCGAGGATCGCCACCACGCCGATGGTGTTCTCGTCGACGTGAGCGGCGATCTGGTCGGCCGTGAGGTGGAAGCGGTCACCCTCCATCGGGACCATGCGCGGTTCCACCTCCCAGTAACGGGCGAACTTCTCCCAGCACACCTGGACGTTGGCGCCCATCACGAGGTTCGGCTTGTCCGTCGGCGCGCCGGCGTCGGCCCGGCGCTTGCGCCAGCGCCACTTCATCGCCATGCCACACAGCATCGCCGCCTCCGAGGAGCCGGTGGTCGAGCAGCCCGTGGCCTGCTCGTCCGCTGACCCCGGGGCGTGCCACAGCTCGGCGAGCATCTTCACGCAGTGGGACTCGATCCGTGCGGTCTGGGGATACTCGTCCTTGTCGATCATGTTCTTGTCGGCCGTCTCCTCCATCAGCCGGCCGCCGAGGGAGGGCATCCAGGTGGTGACGAACGTCGCCAGGTTGAGCCGAGCCTGTCCGTCGAGCAGCAGGTCGCTGGTGATCAGCTCATAGGCCTTGCCCTCGCCGACCCCTGCCTCATGCAGGGCGTGCATCGGCAGCCTGATCTCCGGGTGGCCGGCGTGGCCGGATGCGGAAGGGGCGCTACCTGCGCCCGGGGGAACTTCTCGATTGCTGAGCGCCATGGGCGCGATCATCGCAGTCCCGGCGCCGGCGGGCTCTACCACGACGCATCCTCCACGAAGCCGAGCAGCTCGAGGTGGCGGTCAAAGCCCGGGCGGTGCCGGTGGGGGTTGAAGGGGTCGCTGCCGTCGCGCAGGAGCGTCTCGACACGCTCGAGCTCGAACAGCAGGGTCAGCTTGCCCGGCGGATCCTCCCAGTCGCCGGAGTCATAGCGCCCGACCCAGGCGGCCAGCGCCGCCAGCGCCTCGACCTGGATCTCGTCCTCCCACCAGTGCGCGCGGACCGGCAGGCTGTAGCGCGTCCGCAGATCGCAGACATCGAGCCACAGCAGCTGCCACCAGCGGTGCCGGTCACCGTCGCGTTCGAGCTGGCGCCAGGACAGCACCCGGCGCTCGGAGATCGCGTCGTCTGACGCGTCCTGACCGTCGTCGTCCGAACCCCAGAGGTCATCTCCGTCAATGAGGTCATCTCCGTCATTGCCCATACCCAGCCTCCTGTGGTGGTGATGGCGGCTCACTCAATCGCGTCAGCCGCCGGTTCTCGAAATAGCGCCGCAGCTTGATCTGCACCGGCGGGAGCCGGCCGTAGAGCAGCAGCGCGTGGCCGTCGCGCAGCTGTCTCAGGGCGTCGGCGGGCAGCAGCGGGACCCGCCGCCGGGCGGTGCTGGTGCTCGCCCCGCCGCGACCCCGGCTGCGTGTGACCTCGCGTACCTCGGTCTCACCGACCAGCCCGGAGAAGTAGCGCAGCGTCTCGGCATCCGCCACGCCCGGCAGCAGCATGCGGGCGCGGTGACTATTGACGACCGTCTCCGCCTGGCGTCCGTAGCGCGACCGGGCCTGCTGGAGGTCGTGGAAGATCGAGACGAGCTGGATGTTGTGCGAGGGCGCGGTCGAGGCGACCTCGGCCAGATTGGGGATCGGCGCCACGTTCCCCGCCTCGTCCAGGCACAGCAGCAGTGGCCGCTCCAGCCGTCCGCCGCCCGCGTTGGCCATCGCGTAGGCGCCGTCGACGATCTCTGACAGCAGGGCGACGAACAGCGGGCGCAGCAGCTTGGACGCCTTGGGGTCACCGATCAGGTAGAGCGTGGAGGCTCCGCCCAGCAGCCGGTCCGGGGTGATCTCGGTACCGGCCGCGGACGCGGCCACGCGCCGGAACCGGTAGGCGCGCAACAGCGCCTGGACCGTCGCCTCGATCGAGGTCCGGGTCCGGTCCGCCTGGGCCTGGAAGCCCCGGACCGCCTCATAGGCCTGGTGGGCGTCCGTGTGGCTCCGGGGGTCCCCGGCGCCGAGCATCAGCCCCTCCAGGCGCTGCTCGAGCTCACGCGCGCCCTGTCCGTAGGCCCAGGACAGGACCTGGGGGATGCCTCCGCCGGTCCGCGCCGCGGCGAACAGGAGCGGCGCCAGGCGCTGCTCGGCCGCCACCGCCCAGAAGTCGCCTCCCTCGGTGCCGCGCTGATCGAGCTCGCCCGCCGCCGCCAGGCGCCAGGCGACCTCCAGTGCGCCGTCCCAGCTGCCCGCGGTCCGCAGCGGCGACCACGTGTGAGTCCGGCCGCCGGCGAGCTGGAAGGGGTCGAAGATGAGCACGTCACCGCCGCCCACCCGCGCCAGCTCGCGCCGGCGCGCCGCGGTGACGGCGAGCAGGTCGGTCTTGATCGACGAGGCGACTGCCGGACCCTCCCACTCGAGCAGAGCCGGAATCGCCAGCCCGGCGGACTTGCCCGACTGGGGCGGCCCGAAGGCGACG
>CAZZVR010000170.1:0-8748 GCA_964657595.1 Burkholderia sp. PAMC 26561
AGATCATCGTGGTGCCGTGGAGGGTGATCAGCTCGTTGTAGGTCTGACCGTTGATGAGGGTGTTGTTGGGCACCGCCAGCTGGCTGCGGATCAGCAGCGCCTCGATGCCGCCCATCGCGAAGAACACGAAGGTCAGGACCAGGTACATGATCCCGATCTTCTTGTGATCGGTCGTGAGCACCCATTCGATCCACTTGCGCGACCGCGGACGGTCGATGTCGTGGACGAGGATCTGGGGGACGGGGCGGAGGGTCGCCTCTGAGGTGGTGATCGACATAACTACTCTGTCCGCTCCTTAGAAAACGCCGTTTGAGGTCAGGCCGCCAGCGTGGGTGAGGCTCTGGCGTAGGGCACCGACCTGCAGGTTCTGATCGGCGATCAGTTGCTTCTGCTTCTTCACGAAAGTGACGTACTGGGCCGGGGTCACGACCTTGACCAGGGCGGTCATGAAGGCGTGCTCGCGACCGCACAGCTGGGCGCACTGGCCGTAGTAGGTGACGCCGGAGTGCAGGGCCTTGAACCAGGTGTGGGTGGTGTAGCCGGGCACCGCGTCCACCTTGCCGCCGAGCTTGGGGATCCACCAGGCGTGGGTCACGTCGCTGGACTGGATGTCCAGATTGACGGTGACGCCGGCGGGGACGACCATCTCCTGGTAGGTGTAGGCGTCCCTGTCCTTCCAGCCGCTCAGGTTGCAGCCGTTGCCGTAGGTGTAGCGCCAGATGAACTGGCGACCGGTCACGCAGATCGTCAGGGCCTTGCCGTTGGGCGGCTCGGGCTGGTTGAGGCTGGCGGACAGGACCGCTCCGGTGTTGGCGTCGGAGTTGGGCGGGTTGATGATGCTCGGCAGCGTGATGAAGGTCGCCGCGGCGAGGATCACGAGGATCCCGGCGGCGCCCGCGGTCAGGCCGAGCTCGACCTTGGTGTTGCCGTGGAACTGCTCCGCCACCGGATGGCGCTTGGCGCGGAAGCGCCAGATCGCGTACAGGAGCGTGCCCTCGACCGCGATGAAGACGAACAGCGCGACCCAGGAGACGATGATGTACAGCGTCTCCTCACTGTTGGCGTTCGGCGAGCCGCCGGACTTGATGGTGTCCCAGTTGGCGAACGCGGCGGTCGCGAACATGAGGGATCCGACGATCACGGTCATAGCGACGGCGGACAGCCTGCCGCGGCGTGTCGCCAGCAGTCGGAGGGGATTGCGTGATCTGTTCAAAGCGCGAGGGATCTTATCTGGCAAACAGGTCGGTGGGTCGTGTGCTTGAAGCTAACGCTGTGCTAAGCCTCAGATTCTGGTTGCGTAAGACGCCACATGCCGCTAGCGCCCGGGGATCTCGTCGCCGGACGCCGAAACGAGACGAGCCGATTCATATACTCGCCCCCGCTTTGGGCCTACGCGGAGCGATCAGGGTTTCGGCCGGCATGCTTGCCGGCGCGGGCGTCGTCCTGCCCCTGGTGAGAAAGCGCCTCGCCGTGCCGCGCGGGGCGGTCATGGCCGGCGGCGTCGCCGCCCCGTTCGCTGCCGCCGTGGCTCTGCCCAAGGGCAAGCTGCGCAACGTCACGGTCTGCTCGCTGCAGATGTGGGCCTACTTCGCCGCCTATGAGATGCCCAACGACGACGCGGAGGCACACGCCGCTCGCGTGCACATCCAGTATCCGATCGACGCCGACCGCATCGTCGGCCTAGGCAAGGTGCCCTCCCAGCGCCTTCAGCATCGCTTCTCCACCCCGGGTCAGATCAGCCGCCTGGAGCGGGTGCTCGTCTGGTCCCACTGGGTGTGGTTTCCCGTGCCCCATCTTTCGCTGCTCTACGTGCTCCTGCGGCGGCCCGAGCGTTTCGGGGTGGCCGCCGCACGCGTGTACGCCACCTTCGACCTCGGCGCGGTGGTGTACTGGCTCGTCCCGACCGCGCCCCCCTGGTGGGCGGCTCAGCAGGGATATCTCGGTCAGGCGGACCCCCTGCCGGTACGCCGGATGATGCGCGAGTACGGAGAGCTGTTCTGGGGCGAGCACTGGGACGGCCTGTTCGTGGCGCTGGGCGGCAATCCGCTGGCGGCCATGCCGTCGATGCACTTCGCCTCCTCGCTGATGGCCGCCCGCGCGCTCGGGGAGGTGGGTCCGGTGGCCGGGGCGGTCGGCTGGACCTACGCCGGAACTCTGGGGCTGGCGCTGGTCTACCTCGGCGAGCACTACGCCATCGACCTCATCGCCGGGGCGGCTCTGGCCGAGGCGGTTCGACGCGGTGGCCGGCACCTGGGAGGACCGCTGAGGGCGGTGGTCTCCGGGGTCGACGCGGTGGAGCGGTTCGCGCTCGGGGGCTGACCCCGGTGACTATCCTTTATGAAGTGAACTCTTCTGACTATGAGAACGTCATCATCGTCGGTAGCGGGCCTGCCGGATACACGGCGGCGCTGTACACGGCCCGCGCTGACCTGAACCCCCTGGTCATCGAGGGATGGGCCTGGGGCGGGCTGCTGCAGCAGACCACCGACGTCGAGAACTTCCCTGGTTTCCCGAGCGGCATCATGGGCCCGGAGCTGATGAACCACATGCGCGAGCAGGCCAGCCGCTTTGGCGCGCGCCTGGAGACCGACGAGGTGACCGGCCTGGAGCTGTCCACCGACGGGGGCCTGCACAAGGTCGACGTCGGCGGCGACATCCACTACGCGCGCACGGTGATCCTCTCGATGGGCGCCCAGCACAAGAAGCTGGGAGTCGCCGGGGAGGAACTGCTGTCGGGCCGCGGCGTGTCCTACTGCGCGACCTGTGACGCGGCGTTCTTCCGTGACGTCCCGACGATCATCGTCGGCGGCGGCGACTCCGCCATGGAGGAGGCGATCTTCCTGGCGAAGTTCTCCTCCAAGGTGGCCATCGTGCACCGTCGCGACACCTTCCGGGCCTCCCAGATCATGCAGGACCGCGCTCGCGCCATCGAGAACATCGAGTTCCTCACCCCGTACGAGATCGACGAGTTCGTCGCTGGCGACGGCGGTTCGCTCTCCTACGCGCGGCTGCGCAACACCGAGGACGCCAGCACGCGCGACCTGGAGATCTCCGGCGCCTTCATCGCCGTCGGTCATGAGCCGCAGTCCGGGATCGTCGCCGGACAGGTCGACCTCGACGAGAACGGCTTCGTCAAGGTCCAGGGTCGGACGACGCTGACCAACGTGCCCGGCGTGTTCGCCGCCGGCGATCTGGTCGACCACACCTACCGCCAGGCGATCACCGCTGCCGGCTCCGGCTGCCAGGCCGCGCTCGACGCCGAGTGGTTCCTGCGCGACAACCCCGCGCCGGCCGAGCAGGACTTATCCCAGCGGGTCGCTCAGGCCTGACGGTCCGGCGCCTGGTCCGCCGGTGGTCTGTGGGACCACCGGCGGGAACGCAGACGCTGCCTCAGCTCGCCGCCGGCAGGCTGGCCGCCGCGGCGTCACCGGCGATCGTCACCGTGACGGGCGCTGAGCCCGCACCGACGTTCTCCGGGCCGCCGAAGATCCGCACCCGCACCGTATAGGTGCTCGGCTGACCGAAGCGGTAGTTGAAGCTGTAGCGCGAGCCGGTACTCAGGCTCTGCTCGGCCACGTTCTGCCAACCACCCCGGGCGGTCTGGATCTGGAGGTAGATGAGATGACCGGTGTGGTCGGGCGTGACGCCTCCGCTGAAGGAGACCGCCGTCCCGGCCGTGGTGCTGGTGGTGCTGGGGGTCAGGGACACCGTGTCCGCCACGGCCTCGAACAGGCTCGCCGTCCGCGCGATCGGCTTGGCGGTCGTCTCGACCTTGTAGACCGTGTTGTTTGCCGGGGTCACGCTGAACGTGTAGCTGCCATCGCTGCCGGTCGTCGCGGCGGCGACCGCCTTGAAGGCACCGTTGACGCTGCGCGCGTAGAGCTCCACCGGCACCGACGCCTGCGGTGTGGTGGTCGAACCGCCCTGGTACAGGGTGCCGGAGACGGTTGCGCTGGACCCGACGGTGATCGCCGGGGCCGAGCTGGTGATGGTGAAGCTCGGGTTCTCGGTCTGCTGGACCTCGAGCGTGCTCGAGTCCGACGCGCCCTTCGTGTTGCGCGCGTCACCGGGCAGGACCGCCCGCAGCGTGTAGTCCCCGCCGTCACGGAAGGCGTGGGCGATGTCGTAGCTCGACGCGGCGTTGGTGCGGCCGGTCGCGACGGTGCGCCAGCCACTGCCGGTGGTGCTGTCCTGGCTCTGGATGTCGACCGTCTGGTTGGGGTGAGCCGGGTAGACGGTTCCGCTGAACAGGACCTTCTGGCGTGTGGTGGTGGCGCCCGTCGACGCATTCAGCGTGAGGGTTGAGGCCACGTGCTCGTGGACCGTCCGCGAGTGGGCGAGGTTCGGACCGGTCACGTACCAGTTCCGGTTGGTGACCACGACGCCGTCGGCGCGGGTGAACTCGTAGTAGCCGCTCGCGTCGGTGGTGGTCTTGGAGATGATCGTGTACCGCGTCGCCGGGGCGATCTTGTGGTAGAGGTACACGGTTTGGCCGGCCACGTCGCTGCCGTGCAGCTGGCCGTAGATCAGGACTTCGCTACCCGCCACGATCGGGTTCTGGTTGGTGGCGATGGTGAGTCCATCGTTGTGGATGGGTGCGGCACCTGCTGTGGCCGGGACGACGGCGGCTGCCGTCAGGGCGCACAGCAGAGTGGCGCGAGCGCGAGTGCGTCGACGCATGGTTCTTCTCCTTGTGAGGTGACTCTGATGTGCCCGCGTGCCCCGGCCAGGGTCGCGTGCGGGCTGTCCTACCTTCCCTCTAACGGGCCGGCTCGGAAGAAGTTCCGGCTCTGGCGTATCGGTCTGATCGGTCGGCGTGTCTCCCACCCGGCCGGCAACGGGCTAGCCTGCGTGCGGTGAAGCGGCTCTCCCTGACTCGCAGCCCGCGGCGCTCCCGGGGGCCATGGATGCCCAAGCAGGCGGCACCCCAGGGTCTCAACCCTGAGCAGGAACGTGACATGGAGTCTGATGACTTGGCCGAGTTGCTGGCCGCCACCAACGCCAAGCGCGCGGCCCGGGGCAAGCCACCGGTGAGCCACGACGACGTGGCCATGCAGGTCTGGGCCGCCGAGCAGGAGATGCGTCGCAGCCACCCGGAGTGACGCGGACCGCGCCGCAGCCTGCGGCCTTAGAGCTCGATGCGGTCGAACAGGTCGCCCAGGATGCGCGCGGTGGCGCCCCAGATGAGATGCTCGCCCACCACGTAGGTGTCGGTGCGGATCGGGAGTCCACGCCGTGACAGGCGCCGGCGGCCGTAGCCGTCGCGGACGGCCTGGAGCGGCAGCTCGATGAGTTCGGCCACCTCGGCCGGGCTCGGGCGCCAGGTGAGATCGGCCGCGATCGCCCCGACGAACGGGTAGATCGCGTAGCCGGTGGCCATGGTCGGGGTGGGGGGGAGCGCTCCGAGCACCGTGACCCCGGCGGGGTCGAGCCCGACCTCCTCCTCAGCCTCGCGCAGCGCCGTGTGGACGAGGTCCGGATCCTCGGGCTCCAGCCGGCCCCCGGGGAAGGAGATTTCACCGGCGTGGCGGCGCAGATCCTCGGGTCGCCGGGTGAAGACTGACCACAGCTGACCGTCGCGGTCGGCCAGAGTCACGAGCACGGCCGACTTGATGTTCCCGCGCACCTCGATGGCGGTCGCCTCCTCGATCGAGAGCAGGCGGTCACCGAACAGCTGCGCGGTCAGATCGCGCGCGGCGGTGCCGCGCGCCTCAGTCCCCGGTTCAGGTGCGGGCAAGGATGCCGCGACGCTTGCGCGCTTCCTTGGGCGCACCGCTCGCGTCGACCACGGTGACGCGGTCCTCGAACATGACCTCGCCCTCGAGCACCCGGTGGACCGGGCACTTGGCCGCGATGACCTGGAGCTTCTCCCGCTGCTCGGGGGTGGTGTGGGACGGCAGCTTCAGCTCCAGGGCGAACTTGGTGGGGCAGCCGCGCTCAGACGGGGTGTAGTCGACGGCGACTTCGACCTTGCCGATGTCCCAGCCCTTGTGCTGGGCGTACATCTCCACGGTGATCGCGGTGCACGAGGCGAGGCTGGCGGCGAGCAGCTCGAGCGGACTCGGTCCGTCGTCATCACCACCGCGGTCAGTCGGTTCGTCCACGAGGACGTTGTGATTACGGATATCGACAGTGTGCGTAAACGTCTGCGCTGCCTGTCGATGTGCTGTCGCTTTCATTGCTGCCTCCGAGCGTCCTGCACAGGTGAGTCCCTTAGATGCTAGCGCCATTGAGCGGGGATTTATGTGCCGTCCGGCGGGGTTCTCCTGCAACCGACGTGCGGCTATCTCGCGCGGCCTGTCAGGCCGGGTTCCGTCCGCTCGTGATGCGAACATACGTTCGTCATATGACGTATCCGGACTACATCCGCGAGAAGGCGATCCAGCTGCGCGTCGAGCGCGACCTGACCATCGACGAGATCGCGGAGCGGCTGGCTCTGCCGCGCACCACGGTGTTCTATTGGGTCAAGGACATCCCGCTTCCGGCGTACTCCACGCCGAAGCGCAAGCTCGCTCAGATCCGGGCCGCCGAGGCGACGAAGGCGAAGCACCAGAAGCTCAGAGATGAGGCATATGCGCTCGGTCTAGCCGAATGGGATGTGCTGGCGGCGAAGCCGACGTTCCGAGAGTTTGTTGCGCTCTACATCGCTGAGGGCTACAAGCGCAACCGCAATGTGGTTCAGATTGCCAACTCGGATGACCGCATCATCGCGCTGGCCGTTGGCTGGCTCCAGAGCCTGACTGACCGGAAGCTCAACTTCTCGATTCAGTATCACGCGGACCAGAACCTCGACGAACTACGCAAATTCTGGGGTGAGGGCCTCGGATTCAACGGGGACCGCATCAGGATGCAGCGCAAGTCAAACAGCGGTCAGCTCACAGGACGGACTTGGCGGTCCGAGCACGGCGTGCTGGCGGTTTGGATCGGCGACACCTACCTTTGAGCGCGCCTCCAGGCGTGGATGGATCGGATCCGCGAGGACTGGACACTAGAATCAGCTGGAGCAAGCGGGGTGTAGCGGAGCCTGGTACCGCGTCGCTTTTGGGGAGCGAAGATCCCCGGTTCAAATCCGGGCACCCCGATCCTAGGTTCGAGAATGCTGGCCTCGCTGACGCGGGGCCAGCGCCGTTTCGGGGCGCCGCGACCACCCGCTCGGCGCGTGTATTTCGGGTCCGATTGCCTGGGCAGCCCATGGGTAGTGTTCTGAACCGACCACCCCGAACCAAGGAGTACATATGCCCTCAAAGGGATCAGCCGAGTGGAAGGGCGGCCTCAAGGACGGCGCCGGCACCTTCAAGGCCGGCGACTCCATCAGCGCGGCCTTCTCATACAAGTCGCGTTTCGAGGACGAGCCGGGCGCTAACCCCGAGCAGCTCATCGCCGCCGCACACACCGCCTGCTTCTCCATGGCGCTGTCCGCGGCACTTGAGGCGGACGGGCACCCCGTCGACTCGGTCAAGACCGACGCGACCGTGACCCTGCGCATGGTCGACGGCAACCCGACGATCACCAAGATCGCCCTGGTGACCGTTGGATCGGTCCCCGGTCTCGACGAGGCGGGCTTCAGGGCGGCCGCTGAGGGTGCCAAGGCCAACTGCCCCGTCTCCAAGGCGCTCGCCGGCGTCGAGGAAATCACGCTGGAAGCGTCGCTAGCCTGACGCTGGCGCCGGTCCTGGTCTGTTGACTGGGACCGGCTCGCTGGCGCCCGTAGCTCAGCTGGATAGAGCAGTGGACTTCTAATCCTCAGGTCGCAGGTTCGAATCCTGCCGGGCGCGTTCGGTAAGTGCCTGCAAGTCGTGCTGTTTTGGCCTCGCTTGCTGAGCTGAATCACGAAGTCTGCACCGCGGGCAACTGTCTCGGGCAACGGTCCGGCCTCTGAACGGGGTTGTCTGGACCAAGTCGTCCCAGGACGTCCTAGTCCCAGGACGTCCTATGACGACTTCGCTTCTGAGCCTGGGCGATACCTCGTCCTGATGAGTTGCGATCGAGCGTGGGTGAGGTCGAGGCCGGAGGGTGCGACCGAGGGATCGTCGGGGTTGCGTTCAGTGCTCGTTCAGTCGCATCGCCAAGGCGATTGACGTCCCAGCCGCGGCTCGTGCGGGCCGTCGGCGGATCGCCGTGCCAACCACGTGGACGGTGAACACCATGCCCTTGCGTTTGTCGCCGCTGCCGATGGTGGGGATGCTCTCTCCGCTCAGCATGGTCGTCGTCACGCTGGTTGAAGAAGGGGCCATCGCACCGCGCGCATCGACCCGGAACTCTCGCTCGGTGTGGTCATAGGCGAAGGAGACGCCGACGACCCCCTCAGCACCCAGGCGCCTGGCTTGGTCCTGTAGGTCCCGTACCGCCATGTGACGGGCGCCCGAGAACGCGTCGGAGAGCTCGATGAGTTCCTGGTTCTGGATCATCGTTCGACGGCGCCGCCAGCGGGTGCCCAGACCCTGGGACACGAAGATGACGGCAGTGGCCGCCACGAGCCCTGCTGGGTCACAGCCTGCGGCCTGCAATGTCCAGTAGTCCTGCACGGAGAGATCGCTGAGCATCGGACCCCGCTCGTCCCTGTCCGGTCGTAAGTTGACCGGGAGCGGGAAGCGAACCGCCGTGCCGATCACTGCGTAATCGATGCCGCGTTGGGTCCAACCGCGCTCAGCGCGCTGGAGGTGGACACCCAGCACTGCGTCGGCCCCCAGCGCGCGGGCCTCCTCGTTCAGACGCTGGAAGGCCAGCTGGCGCGCGTGTGACCAAGCG
>CAZZVR010000171.1:0-8740 GCA_964657595.1 Burkholderia sp. PAMC 26561
CGAGCGCGACCTCCAGCAGGCGTTCTGGATCAACCACGCCTTCATCGACGTGTTCTCAGGCGTGATGATGGAGTACGGCTCCAAGGATCGCTCGGACCCGGAATGCTTCATCGACAAGTGGGATCGCTGGGTGCGCGACGACTGGCACCGCGCCTACATCATGAAGCTCGGCAAGCTCGGGCTCGACATCCCGCCCGACATCTTCGACCGCGCCCGCGAGCGGTTGGTCAAGGGCGTGCACCACAAGCACGCGATGCTCGCCTTCGCCGCCTGGCCGCTCAACCACTGGCGCATCGACCCCCTCGACGAGCGCGACTTCGAGTGGTTCGAGCACCACTATCCCGGCTGGTACAACGAGTACGGCGCCTTCTACGAGGGCTATCGCTACGCGGGTGACAAACGCAACGGGCTGCTGCTCACCGAGTTCATCAAGATGGTCCCGCCCAACTGCTGGACCTGTCAGGGCTTCTGCACCGACCCCGAGGACCGCAAGCACCGCGTCGCCAACGGCCGCACCCGCTTCTACTGCTCCCGCGAGTGCCAGTGGCTGGATGAGTCCAACCCGGGCCGCTACACCGGGGACCGCAACTTCTTCGATCGCTATGACGGCTGGGAGCTCTCCCGGGTCATCGAGGACCTGGGCTACCTGCGCGCCGACGGTCACACGCTGATCGGCCAGCCGCACCTGCACACCGAGGGGATGTGGACGATCGAGGACATCCGCTCGATGGACATCAAGCTCGAGAGCCCGAACATCCGTACCGCCCGCGAGCTCGGCCTGCCCAGCGGGGACCACTCCGGCCTGCGCCGCGAGCCCGGCTCGGTGCCCCTGGGCCAGGCCCAGTTCGACCTGCTCACCGGGGCGACCCTCGGATGAGCACGGTGCGTCTCGAGCCGATCGGCGAGACGATCGACGTCGCGCCGGGCGAGACCGTCCTCGACGCGTCCTTCCGCCAGGGCTACAACCTCGCCTACGGCTGTCGCGAGGGCCAGTGCTCGGCGTGCAAGTGCTTCCTGCTGGAGGGGGACGTCGATCTCAAGCCCTACTCCAGCTTCGCTCTGTCAGACACCGAGCGCGAGAGCGGCTACAGCCTGATGTGCCGCGCCATGCCTGCCGCGTCCGCGGACGGGGAGTCCGACCTGGTCGTCGAGCTGCTGCACTACGACCCCGAGTCCTACCGCCTCGACCATGCGATCCGGACCGGTGCGGGTCGGGTCGTGGTGGTCGAGGACCTCACCTCCGACATCTCGCGATTGGTGTTGGCCGTCGAGACCCCAGCGGACTTCACCTTCACCCCCGGCCAGTACATCGACCTGCACGTCCCGGGCGAACCCGACGCGCGGCGCTCCTTCTCCCTGGCCAACCTGCCCGCGTCGCCAGAGAAGGTGCACCCCGACGAGCCGCGCCTAGAGCTGTTCATCAAGCGCTACCCGGGCGGTCGCATCTCCGGACTGCTCGAGTCCGGCCGTATCACCGCCGGTGACCGCCTCGAGTTCACCGGTCCCTACGGGGCGATGAAGGCCCGACCGGGTGATGCGCCGGTGCTGATGCTCGCCGGCGGCTCGGGGATGGCGCCGATCCTGTCGCTGCTGCGCGAGCTCGCCGACACCGGCACGTCGCGTCCCATCCACTTCTTCTACGGCGCGCGCAGCGAGGCCGACCTCTTCTATACCGAGGAGATCCGCGCCACTGGCGCCGGGCTGGCTGACTTCACCTACACCCCCGTGACCGACCGCTTCGTGCACGCGGCGGTGGACGCCTTCCTCGCCGAGCATCCCGACTTCGCCGCCGCCGAGGTGTACATGTGCGGTCCCCCGCCGATGCTCGAGGCGGCCGAGGAGATGCTGCTCAGCACCCACGGCTTCGATGAGGCGCGCATCTATCAGGACAAGTTCACCACCTCCGCGGACACGAACGCCACCGCTGCGGCGCCCCCGACCGCCGGCACCGCCGCGCCACCGGTGAAGCGAGTGGGCGACGTCCCAATCGGCGATGACTCCGAGCGCCACTTCTCCTGGTTCACCCCGGCCAAGCGCCGCGCGACTCTGTATGAGGACGTCACCGTCGACACCCAACCCTCGATCCACCGTCACGTCACGCGCGGCTGGCCGGTCTCCTTCGCCGACGGACGCGGCACCTGGCAGGACGACTCGACCCGGCTGCGCAGCACGGACTGGTTCGCCTTCCGCGATCCCGGCGAGCAGTGGGAGAAGCCCTACTACGTCAACGGCAACGCCGGCGAGCAGCAGATCGAGGGGGCGATCTCCTCGGCGATCGAGGAGGGCCTGCTGGCCGACTTCTCCCCCGAGTGGGTCGCCTTCCTCCGCGATTTCCTCCAGGTGCCGGCCTTCGTCGAGCACGGCCTGTGGTTCGCCACCGCCACCGCCACCCGCGACGCGCTGTCGGACGGGATCTCGCACTGCATGGCCCTGCAGGCCGCGATGAAGCAGCGTTCGGCCCAGGCGATCGTGCTCTACGCGATGGACCTGGAGCAGTTCCACGGTGACTTCGCCATCGAGACCGCCCGCCAGCGGTTCCTCGCGGCGCCGGAGTGGCAGCCGACCCGGCGCCTACTCGAGCGCCTGGCCGGCACCCGGGACTGGGCTGAGGTGATCTTCGCCGCCAACCTGTGCTTCGAGCCGGTGCTCGGCACCCTGCTGCGCCGCGAGCTGGGCACCCGCGCCGCCGCCGCCAACGGCGACGTGGTCACCCCGGTGCTGGCCGGGGTGGCGACCCAGGAGTGGGAGTGGGCCCGGGCCTGGAGCACCGAGCTGTCACGCGGTCTGCTCGCCGACGCCCAGTTCGGCGCCGCGAACCGCGAGATCCTGCTGACCTGGGGCCGGGACTGGCTGGGTGAGGTGATCGCCGCCACCGCGGCGCTGATGCCCCTGGCCGAGCGCCTGCCGGTGGGCATCGACGCAGAGACCGGGGTGGGGCGCATCCGCCGCTACGGCGCCGGCGTGCTCGCCGACGCGGGCCTGGGCGAGCTGGGTGAGCTGCTCGGGGTCCAGACGCCGCCCTCCGATCCTGGTCTGGCCGGACCAGGATCGTCACCCACGCGCCGCGTCCGTTCCGGGTCCGCCCGGCGTTCCAAGGTCGCCGGCTCCACGGATCCCCGCCCGGGCGCCCCGGACCTGGCGCGTGCGGTGACGGAGCTGCCAAACGAGGCCGCGGTGGTCAAGGACGACGGCACCTACGACTTCGTCGGCATCGTCATGGCCAAGTCCGCTGAGGGTGACGCCGTCGCCGCGGTGATGCGCCGGCGCGACGGCGTGGTGGTGCACGAGCACGCCGCATTCTGGGACGTACGCTGTGGCGACCGCCTGGTCATCCCCTTCGACGAGGTGTCGGAGCAGCTGGGCTATGCGATCGACTCCTATTCGATCCAGCACGAGATGTCGACCCACTACGGCCGCATGGTCGCCACCGATGACGCGCTCATGCTGTTCTCAGACCCCACCGAAGCGATGCAGTACCTGATGGCATGACCACGCTGCTGCGACGGCCCCGGTCCCGCGCCGCCCTGGCCGGCTTCGCCCGGGTCGACGACAGTCCGGCCACCCGCCGCGCCGCGCTCCTGGCGCTGCCGCGGGTGCTCGCCCAGCAGTTCTCGCCCGCCGCGGCCGGCGACCTGCACGCGGTCTATGAGCTGCGGGTGCGCGCGCCCGCCGGCGCGATCGAGGCACGCTTTGCCCTGACGGTGGCCGACGGCACCCTGGACGTCGAGCGCCGGCCCGCCCCGGAGGCGACCGCCTGGGTGTCGGTCGGCCTGGGGGACATGATCCGCCTCATCAGCGGCGCCACCCAGGTCTGGCCGCTGATGGCCGACCAGCGCCTGGACATCGGGGGCGACCCCTTCACCGCCCTGCGCTTCCCCGCGTTGTTCAACCTCTAATTCGCGCCCTCGTCGAGCATCTCGTTGGACTCGGTGCCGTCCGGTCTCACCCCAGCGCCGAAGGGTTTGGAGCGGTCGACCACCACGCAGTAGTCCCGGCTGCCCATGTCATTGGCCACACAGCTGCGGTAGAACCGCGGCGGCTGGATCCCGAAGGTGTCCATGTTCTGCACGTTGGCCTGGAACTGCGGCGGGGCGTGGTCGCCGATCCACGCCTCCGCGCGCTGGCTGGCATCCAGCCGGGCGGAGCGGTCGAGGCTGACGTTGTGATGGTTGATCAGTCCGGCGACGAGCAGGAACCCGCTGACCCCGAGCACCCCGAAGGTGCCGGCGTAGTTGCGGGCGACGCTGCGCGGCAGGTCCCGGCGCAGGCGCCGCAGCACGATGCCCAGCAGCGGTGAGACGATGACCATGGCCAGGAGCATCAGCACCGTCGACTGGATCCAGGCGAGCACGACCGACTCGGTCTCACCCTGGGGCGGCAGCAGATGCACGAAGGCCGCGTCCACGACGGTGAGGACCAGGAAGCTCGGCCACAGCCACGCTCCGGTCAGACGCCAGCGCAGCCGGACCAGATCGGTGCGGTCCATCCTCTAAGAGTACGTCGCGGCCTGGGGCAGGAGTAACGTTGGGACACGAGGAAAGGAGAGCCCCTGTGGCCCAAGATGTTGTGGCGTCGCCAGAAGCGACGCGCGATGTCGGTGGCGGTGTCGGTGCCTCGCCAGAAGCGAAGCTCGACCTCAGCCCCAACCGTTCTGCTGTGGACGCCCCCGGCGACCCCGAGCACCTGACGCGCGCGGACCGCACCGGCCTGGCGCGGGCGATGCTGATGATGCGCGGGATGGAAGCCCGCGCGCTCAGCCTCTACAAGCAGGGCAAGGTGCCCGGATCCTTCTATGACGGATACGGCCAGGAGGCCGTATCCACCGGTGCGGTGTGGGCACTCGCCTCCCAAGACCGGCTGTGCATCCTCCACCGGGACCTGGCCGCCCACCTCATCCGCGGCGTCGACCCCGCCGCGATCCTCGCCCAGTACATGGGCCGCGCCAGTGGCCCGAGCCGCGGGCGCGACGGCAACGTGCACTTCGCCGAGGCGCGCCTGGGGTGTGTCTCGATGGTCTCGATGCTGCCCGACATGTTGTGCGTGGCCGTCGGACTGGCCATGGCAGCCAAGTTGACGGGCCAGCCGCGGGTGGCGCTGACCTGGTGCGGTGACGGCGCCTCCTCCCGCGGGGACTTCCACGAGGCGCTCAACTGGGCCGGCGTGCAGAAGCTCGGGGTGATCTTCATCCTGGAGAACAACCAGTACGCCTACTCGACCCCGGTGGCCCACCAGTTCTCCGTCGATCCCGTGGAGCGGGCGGCCGTCTACGGCATGCCCGGGGTCACGGTCGACGGCAATGACGCCGAGGCGATGTTCGAGGCCGTTCGCGTCGCCCGGTCGCGCGGCCTGGCCGGGGAGGGTCCGACGCTGATCGTGGCTGAGACGATGCGCATGCACGGCCATGCCGCCCACGACGACAGCCGTTATGTGCCACCCGAGCTGTTCGAGCGCTGGCGCGCGCGGGACCCGATCGCCCTGCAGCTGAGGCGTCTGCGCGCACTCGACGTCGACGTCGACGCGCTGGAGGCCGAGGTGACGGCGGAGATCGACGCCGCCACCGCGGCGGCCCTGGCCGTTCCCATGGCTGATCCGAACGACGTGCTCGAGGGGGTGTTCGCCACCGGCGAGCCGGTCGGACTGGGCGACGAGGGCCGCGCGCCGTGGTCCGGGTTCGCTGGCCCCGAGGCGACCCGTGCCTGAGCTCAGCTACCTCCAGGCCATCTCCTCCGCCCTGCGCGACGAGCTCCGCGCAGACCCGCGCGTGCTGCTCATGGGCGAGGACATCGGGGGCTTCGGCGGGGCGTTCAAGGTGACCGACGGCTTCACCGCCGAGTTCGGCCCCGAGCGGGTCATGGACACGCCCCTGGCGGAGTCGGCGATCATCGGCGCCGCGGTCGGCGCGGCCGTCTCCGGGCTACGTCCGGTGGCCGAGATGCAGTTCGCCGACTTCATCTCCTGCGGCTTTGATCAGCTCGTCAACGTGGCGGGCAAGCTGCACTACCGCTCGGGCCTGGCGGTGCCGATGGTCGTGCGCCTGCCCTCGGGGGGCGGCTTCTCCGGCGGCCCCTTCCACTCCCAGAACCCGGAGGCGTGGTTCATGCACGCCCCGGGCCTGAAGGTGGTCGCCCCGTCGTGCGCGGAGGACGCCAAGGGTCTGCTCCACAGCGCCATCCACGACCCCAACCCGGTCTGCTTCATGGAGCACAAGCACCTCTACCGGCGCGTCCGGGGTGAGGTGCCCGAGGGGATCTACGAGACCCCGTTCACCGCGAGGGTCGCCAAGCCGGGCTCGGACCTGGTGGTGATCACCTACGGGGCGATGGTGCCCCTGGCCCTCGAGGCGGTCAGCGACGGGCTCGACGGCGCCGACGTCGAGGTGCTCGACCTGCGCTCGCTGGTACCCCTCGATGTCGAGGCGATCCTCGACTCGGTGGCGCGCTGCTCCAAGGTGGTCATCGTCGATGAGGCCAACGGCACCTGCGCCGCGGGCGCCCAGGTCGCGGCGGTCATCGCCGAGCACGGCTTCGAACTGCTCGACGGCCCGGTGCGCCGGGTGGCCACCCCGGATGTGCCGATCCCCTTCTCACCCCCGCTCGAGGCGGCGGTCCTGCCCTCCGTGGCGCGCGTGCGGGAGGTGTGCCGTGAGCTCCTTGACTACTGAGGCTCAGGCCAGCGTCGAGGTGACCATGCCCCAGATGGGCGTATCGGTCGCCGAGGGCACGATCGTCGCCTGGCACGTCGCCGTGGGTGACACCGTCGTGACCGACCAGACGATCTGTGAGGTCTCCACCGACAAGATCGACACCGAGGTGCCGGCGCCATCGGGCGGCGTGGTGAGTGAGATCCTGGTGGACGTCGACGCGACGGTTCCGGTGGGCGCGGTGCTCGCCCGCATCGCCTCATCGGACACGTCGATGTCCCGGAATGGGACACATGAGCCCACGGAGGGACATCGACCGCGTTACTACTCGCCCGTGGTCCAGCGGATTGCCGCCGAGAACCACGTGGCACTCGATGCGGTCACCGGGTCGGGGCTCAACGGGCGCGTGAGAAAGCAGGATGTGCTGGCGGCCGCGAGCGCCGCTCCGCCGGAGGCGCCGATGCACATCGAGTCGCCCTACCGCCCGGAGCCGGAGCCGGAGCCGGAGCGCCAGCTCGACCGGGCGCCGGTCCCCCAGACCGGCGAAGCCTCGACGCTCGAGGGTGGGACGCTGTCGCGGATGCGCCGCCAGATCGGCGAGCACATGAAGCGCTCACTCGACACCGCGGCCACCTGCACCACCTGGATGGAGGCGGACATGAGCGCGGTTGAGGCCGCCCGGGCCGCCGCCGGCCTTACCGCATTGCCCTACGTCGCCGCCGCCACCGTCGCGGCCCTGGCCCAGCACCCGGCGCTCAACGCCACGCTGGAGGGTGAGCACTACACCGTGCACGAGTCGGTCCACCTCGGCATCGCGGTGTCACTCGGCGACGACGGGCTGATCGTGCCGGTCATCCATGACGCGCAGGAGCTGTCGCTCACCGGGCTGTCGGCCCGGATCCGGGAGCTCGCGCGGCGGGCCCGCGCGGGCGAACTGCGCCCCGACGAGGTGCACGGCGCCAGCTTCACCATCACCAACCCCGGCCAGTACGGGTCGATCATGGCCACGCCGGTGATCAACCAGCCCCAGGTGGCGATCCTCGACCTCGAGGCGGTGGTCAAGCGCGCGGTGGTGATCGCGGCCACCGACGGCAGCGACGCGATCGGGATCCGTCCCATGACCATCCTCGGCCTGTCCTGGGACCACCGGGCCCTCGACGGCGTCGCCGCCGCGCGGTTCCTGGCCACCCTGGTCGAGGAGCTCGGGCGGCCGAGATGAGCCAGGCGGTAGCCTCTGAGGGCATGGACGAGCTCTGGGTCTGTCAGCTGGGGCTGACCGAGTACCGCGAGGCGCTCGCGCTGCAGGAACGGCTGCGCGGGGCGCGCCAGGCGGGCCAGATTCCCGACACGATGCTGCTGCTCGAACACCCCGGGGTGCTGACACGGGGGCGGCGTGCCGGGGCGGGTGACCTCCCGCTGCCCGAGGCGTGGTACCGCGCCCAGGGGGTGGACATCGTCGACGTCAACCGCGGCGGAAAGCTGACCTACCACGGACCCGGCCAGCTGGTCGGCTACCCGATCGTCGCCGTCGACGACGTCGTCGCCTACGTGCGCCGGCTCGAGCAGGCTCTCATCTCCGCGCTGTTCGAACAGGGTGTGCTCTCGCGGGCGCGGCCCGAGGACGGCCCCGACTACACCGGGGTGTGGGTGGAGGACCGCAAGATCGCCTCCCTCGGGGTGCACGTGGCCAGGCACGTGACCACGCACGGGTTCGCGCTCAATGTCAGCAACGACATGACGCCCTGGACGTGGTTCACCGCGTGCGGTCTGGCGACGGTGACGATGACCTCGGTCGCCCAGGAGCTCGAGCGCGATCCGACCTGCTCCCCCGACCTGATGAGCTGCCTGCGCAAGCGCGCCGGTGCCGCCGTGGCTGAGGCGTTGGGGCTGCGCCAGCGCCTCATCACCCCCGAGCGCCTCACGCGCGAGCTGAAGAATTGCGTGAGGGCAGGGGCCGACTCGGGCGCTCCGGCCCCGACCCCGCAGTACGCTCTTTAGGTAGATGAGCGCCACCCGATCTCGATCGAACCCCGGCGGTATCCGCGACGTCCTGACCATCATCGGGGTCGACGCGGATGAGGTCCAGCCCTACAAGGGCCG
>CAZZVR010000172.1:0-8690 GCA_964657595.1 Burkholderia sp. PAMC 26561
GGGTGGCCGTGTTCTACCTGCGGGCGCGCCTGCAGGCACGCCGGGAGGGCGACGCCTTCAGTCTCGTCTCGGCCACCCGTCCGGAGGACCTGGCCACCGTCCTGGATCTGGCCGCAGGCGCCGGGCACCTGGTCGAGCTGGGGACCGGCACGGGCTGGACGACGATCGCCCTGGCCATCGCCAACTCAGCGTGTGAGATCGTCTCCTTCGATCCGAACCTCCGTCGCGAACGCGAGGGCTACCTGCGCCTCGCCGGGCCGGGCGTGTCAGCTCGGATCCGGTGGGTGGCGGCCCCCGGTGTCGCGGCGTCCGGTCACGACGCCGCGGTGGATGTGCTCTACATCGACAGCTCCCACGAACGTGAGGCGACGGTGGCGGAGTTCCGCGCCTGGGAGCCCAGGCTGAGTCCCACCGCGGTGGTGATCTTCGACGACTACGCCCACGTGGACTATCCCGGCGTCCGCGAGGCCGTGGCGGACCTCGAGCTGAGCGGCAAGGCGGTCGGAACCCTGTTCGTCCACCGCCGGACGAGCTCACCCCCAGGTGGCTGATAGCGTGGAGCGGGCTGTCGCATTCCATGAACGACGACCCTTCGCGAAGTAGCGAGCGCCGGTGAAGGCGCTCCTCATAGTTCTGACCGGGATCCTCATCCTGCTCAACGCGTTCTTCGTGATCGCTGAGTACGCGATGGTGCGTTCCCGGCGGGCCCGTCTCGAGTCGATGGCGGAGGAGGGTTCGCGCGGCGCCCGCATCGCGCTGACCCAGCTCGACGACCTCGGGGACTACCTGTCGGCCTGCCAGGTCGGCATCACCATGGTGTCGATCGCCGTCGGCGCCCTGGGTGAGCCGTCGATCGCCCACATCCTCGAGCCCATCTTCGGACACCACGACTCGGGGATCGCGACGGCCATCTCGGTGATCATCGCCTACGTGGTGATCACCTACGTCGAGTCGGTGCTCGGCGAGATCGTGCCCAAGCTTTACACGATCCAGCATGCCGAGGGTCTGGTGGTGCGGATCTCCCCGATCATGCGCGCCTTCATCTGGGTGTTCAAGCCGGTCATCGCCGCGTTGAACGTCTCGTCGTCCTGGACCCTGCGGCGCCTCGGCGTCGACCCGGATGCCGACCTCGAGGGCGGGGCGTCCCCGGCGGAGCTGCGCTCGATCATCGCCGCCTCCCAGACCGGTGGGCACATCAATCCGGGCGCCTCCCAGATGCTGGCGGGCGTCTTCGATCTCCACGAGCAGGAGGCGCGTCAGGTGATGACGCCGATCCCGGCGGTGGTGACGGTCGACATCGCCGCCACCGTGTCCGAGGCGCTGGAGACCTGCATCTCCACCGGTCACTCGCGGCTCGTGGTGACCGAGAACGATGACGAGGATCAGGTCAAGGGCATCGTGCACGTCAACCAGCTCGTCAAGGTGCTGCTCGAGCGTGGCTCCTCGGCGTCCTTCGCCGAGCGCGTCCGCGAGGCGCCGATCGTGCCGGAGACCAAGCCGCTGGACGACCTGCTGTCAGACCTCCAGCGCCAGCGCACCGAGATGGCCATCGTCATCGACGAGTACGGCCGCACCGCCGGCATCGTCACCACCGAGGACATCATCGAGGAGGTGGTGGGTGAGGTGTTCGACGAGACCGACCCCGCCGGCGGTGCGGTCCGGCGCCTGGCCAACGGCGACTGGTTCGTACGCGGTCACGTCTCGATCTCCGATCTGGAGAACTACGGGATCGACCTCCCGTTCGATCCCGATGCCTACAACTCGGTCGGCGGCTTCGTGTTCGCCGAGCTCGGCCGGCTGCCCAAGCGGGGCGATCAGCTCGACATCAACGGCTACAACATCCGCGTCGAGGCGGTGCGCCAGAACCGGGTCGAGGCGGTCCGCATCCGTCTCGTGCCGCTGGCCAGCGAGGTGGAGGCGCCGGAGCAGTAGCGGCGCGCACCCGAGTTACCCGGCCAGGGTGAAAACATTCATCGGGGGGCTTGCGTGACATGGCCCACAGTGGTTACTATTCTGTGACGCAGCAACCGGAAACCGCCGCAGCCCAGCGGCGAAGCCCTACGAGTTCCCGGTGGTTGAGAGGAGAGATGAAGCCGGCCCCATAGGCCGGCTTCACGTTTTAAGCACGATTCCGAGTCTGGGTGAGCAGCCTCGGAAGACCCACCGAGACCGGCCTTCTGGAGAGAAAGGCCGGTCTCGCTCGTTAAAAGGAACCGGCCTGCTGGGGACAGGCCGGTTCCGCGCTTCTGGGGAGGAGGTGCTGCTATGAGGTACGTCGCGCCATGAAGAATGCGCCGCCACCCTCAACCCTTGTTAAAGGTTGATGAGGAGGACCCTCACAAGATCGGCAGGTCGATGTGAGCGGCGCCTAGGTGGCGTAGTCGTAGAAACCGCGGCCGGCCTTCTTGCCCAGCGCCCCCTCGGCGATGAGCCGCGCCATCGGCGCTGGCGTGGTCAGGGACAGGGATTCGCCGATCGCCTCGGACACGTCGAGACCGACGTAGTCGAGCAGGGCCAGCGGACCCATCGGCATACCGGCGCCGAGCTTCATCGCCGCGTCGACGGCAGCTGGCTCCAGGCCTGACTCGGTGAGGAAGTTCGCCGCGTCGAACAGGTAGGGGAACAGCAGCCGGTTGACCACGAAGCCGGGCGTGTCCGGGGTCTCGACCGCGACCTTGGCCAGCTGGTCGGCCAGGGCCAGTGTGCGCACCCGGCTGTCCTGGCTGGTCTCCGGTGCGTAGACGACCTCGATCAGCTTCATCACCGGAACCGGGTTGAACACGTGCAGGCCGACGAACCGCTCGGGGTGCCCACACGCCCGGGCGAGCTCGGTGACCGACAGGGATGAGGTGGTCGTGGAGAGGATCGCCGTGTCGTTCTGGTGCTCGGTCAGCTCGGCGAGGTCACCCAGCAGCCTGGCCTTGGACGCGTGATCCTCGACGATCGCCTCGACCAGGTAGCTGCAGGTGTCGAGGTCCGACAGCTCCGTGGTGAGGGTGATCCGGGTCGGGTCAGCCCCCTCGTAGCGCGGTGCGCCCTTGGCGATCGCGGCACTGACGCGTTCGCGGGATGCCTCCGAGCGGGCCCACAGAACCACGTCCGTGCTGGCGGAACCGACGATCGCCAACCCGGAGGCGATCGTGCCGCTGCCGGCGATTCCGAGAGTCTCAGTCAATGTTTTTCCCCTGCGTTGGTCTGAGATGAGCGGCGGCCCCGGGGCCGCGAGGCGCGGGAGGTTAGAGCCTCAGGCGCGAATCAGGGTTCCGGGACCACGAGCACGGGCCGGTCGGCCAGCGCCAGCAGCTTGTGCGGCGTCGAGCCCAGCAGCGCGGCGTGGAAGGGCCCTTCACCGCGCGTGCCCACCACGATGACCCGCGCGTCGCGGTCCTTGGCCAGGGCGGCCAGCCCCTCAGCCGGGGCGCGCTCGACGATGACCGCCTCGAGCTCGACCCTGGGGGCGGAGGCCGTGACGATCGCCTGGGCTTCCTGCAGACGCTCGGTGGCGACCTCGCGCAGGGCGCGGGAGAACTCCGACACGTTGCCGCCGAGCACGTTGACCTCGAAGCCGAAGACGGCGATCAGCGTCTCGCCGTAGGCGGCGGCCACCTCCGCGCCCGTGGCCAGCGCCGCCTTGGCGCAGTCCGAACCGTCGTAGCCGACGATCACCCCGGAGCTCATACCGCACCGAGCGTGTCGATCGGATCCACGGCCGGCTTGTACCCGGGGGCGAGCACGGCCGGGTCCGCGAGCTCGGGACGGCGCCGGAAGAATTCGCGCTCCCGCGACCACTGCAACCCGGTGAGGATGACGCCCACGCCGAAGGTGAAGATGGCGATGACGATCGGTGAGCCGATCCCGAACAGCGGCTTGGCGTAGCCCCCGTCCTTGGCCGAGTAGGTGATGATCGCCTTGACCATGATGTAGCCGAGGAACAGCCCGCCGGCGCCCGGGATCACGCCCAGGTACATCAGGTTCCTGAAGCTCTTGAGCAGCTCCCTGCGGTAGTAGATCACGCAGGCGAAGCCGGTGATCCCGTAGTAGAAGGCGATGGTCAGGCTGAGTGACGTGAAGGCGTCGGCGATCAGGTTGTCGTGGCTGGTGATCGAGAAGGCGATGTACACGACGAGTGAC
This sequence comes from Burkholderia sp. PAMC 26561, assembly GCA_964657595.1. Classification (GTDB taxonomy): domain Bacteria; phylum Actinomycetota; class Thermoleophilia; order Solirubrobacterales; family Solirubrobacteraceae; genus Palsa-465. The sequence goes on from CAZZVR010000172.1 coordinate 4,132, forward strand.
AGCGCGCCGACGAAGATGGTCGAGAAGCCGGGGGAGAGGAAGCGCGAGTTGATCTCGGCGAACTCCCTGGGCAGCGCCTTGGCCCGGCCCATCGACAGCGTCGTGCGGGCGCCCGGGAGGATCGTCGTCTGGGTCGAGGCCGAGGCCGAGGACAGCACGGCGAGGATGAGGATCCAGTCCAGCCCCGAGCCGAGGACGCCCTTGCCCAGCGGTGCGAACACGTCATTGGCGTTGACGATCAGGCTGTTGAGCCCACCGTAGGCCTGGACGGCGGTGGTCACCAACAGGTAGATGCCGATCAGGGCGAAGTTCGACAGCAGCGCCGACTTGCCGGGGCCGTCGGTGGCGTCCTCGGTCTCCTCGTTCACCGACACGCCGGTGTCCCAGCCCCAGTAGATGAAGATCGCCAGCAAGATGCCGTTGACCAGTGCCCCCAGGCTCACCCCGGCCGGGTTGAACCAGGAGATGTTGGGGTGGACGCTGTGAATCGGGTTGGAGGTGTAGACCTTGATCAGCGCGACCACCGAGAAGATCACCAGGACGGTGAACTCCAGGCCGAGCAGCATGGTCTGGAGCCGGGCGGACAGCTCGATGCCGATGAAGCAGACCCAGGTCATGATGATGATCCAGATCACGCCGATGACCACCACCGCGAGCGTCGAGGTGGCGTGGCTGCCGACGATCTGGTCCCACAGTTGGATGGTGTAGTTGCCCGCGACGTCGGCCAGTGAGGGCATGACCAGCACGTCGGCGATGAGCACCGCCCAGCCGGCCTGCCAGCCCGCGAAGGGGCCCATCGCCTTGGTCACCCAGGAGAACGTGGTGCCGCAGTCGGGGTCCGCCCGGTTGAGCCAGTAGTAGGAGGACGCGATCGCGATCATCGGGAAGAACGCCACCCAGATCGCCGCCGGGGAGTGATAGCCCAGGCCCTTGGTGGCGGCGATGTAGCCGAGCGTGGCGGCCAGCGAGTAGGCCGGCGCCACCGAGGCGACGCTGATCACGATGTTGGAGATGAAGCCGATCGCGCCCGCCTTCAGCTTGGGCTCGACCGTCACGGGCGTTGCGGCGCGTGCGCCCACCGATGCACTTTCCATCCGGCCATTCTCTTGTGTGGCCCGCCGCGCGTCAAAGGTACAAATGGCCTAGACGCCACACCTTTGTTGAGCCAGCTGGATAGACAGATCCACCGGGGTGGGGACCGGGCCCGAAACGGGCGGGGCGGGGCACCCGCTCAGGCGAGGGAGGCGAGCCAGTCCGCGGTGGCGGCGATGCCGTCCTCCAGGGCGATCCGGGCCTCCCAGCCCAGCACCCGGCGGGCCTTCTCCACCGAGGGCCAGCGCCGGACCACGTCGACGCTGAAGCTTGGCAGGTGCTCGAAGCGCAGCTCGCTCGGCTCGCGGCCACACGCCGCCCAGATCACCGCGCAGATCTCGGCCACCGTCAGCTCCTGCGACGCCGAGATGTTGAAATCCTCGTTGAGGCCGGCGGCCTGGGTCATCGCGGTGACGATCCCGTCGGCGATGTCGTCGACGTGCGTGAGGGTGCGCGTCTGGGTCCCGTCGCCGAAGATCTGCAGCGGGGACTGACCGGCCTGGACCTTGGCGATGATGTCGGGCACCATGTGGGCGATCCCCGGCTCGTCCCGGTCCGGCAGCTCGCCCGGGCCGTAGGCGTTGAAGGGCCGACAGATCGTGTAGGGCAGGCCGTGCTGGTCGTGGGCGGCGCGCGTGTAGACCTCACCCGAGAGCTTGGAGAAGCCGTAGGCCGAGGTCGGGGTCGGGCAGGCGGGCAGGTAGGCCTCGGCCGTGGGGAACTCGGTGGCGTTCTCGAAGACCATGCTCGAGGAGACGTAGACGAAGCGCTCGACCCCATGGTCGATTGCGGCATGGGACACCGTTCCGGTGACCTGGTTGTTGAGCTCGGTGAGGGTGAAGGGCAGCTTGTGGAAGTTGGCGATCCCGCCCACGATCGCGGCCAGGTGGATCACATGCGTGCAGGTTGCGGTGGCCTGCTGGGCCACCGACAGATCGCGCAGATCCCCCGGGTGGACGTCGCAGGCCTGCGCGATCCAGGGCGCCGGCGCCCGGCTGTCGGCGATCCGCACCTCACAGTCGGGCTCCTGCAGCAGCCGTCGCACCACCGCGGCGCCGATCGTGCCGGCCCCGCCGGTCACCAGCACCCGCCTGGTCATGCCGTGGCGAGCATGAGCGCCTCGGACGCGTAGGCGAACACCTGGGCGGACCCGCTCGCGTTCCAGGGGTCGACGACGAGGCAGTCCGGCTTGGCGCCCGAGACGATCGCCCGCAGGATCTGGGAGCCCGAGAACTCGGCGTGGTTGGTGGCGATGATCACCACGTCGGCATCCTGGAGGGCCTCGGAGAGCTCCTGGGTCGGTGAGGGTGCGTGGGGATCGGAGATGGCGACGTCGGCCAGCTCGCGTTCGAGCAGACGCACGAGCTTGAAGGACAGCGAGTCGCGCTCATCGTCGGTGTCGGCCTTGAAAGTCAGCCCGAGCACGGCGATCTTCTTGTCGGCGATGCTGCCGAGCCGGCGCTTGACGCCCTCGACCAGGAACAGGGGCACCGACTCGTTGACCCGCGAGACCGCCAGCAGCATGCCGGGGGAGTTGGAACGCTCCTCGGAGAAGGCGAAGTCCTTACGCAGGCAGGTCCCGGCGGTCAGGCCCGGCATCTTCATGCCCCCGCGGGGATAGTCGCGGTTGATCAGCTCGATCACGTCGAACACGTTCGCGCCGTGGCGGTCGCAGTCCATCATCAGCAGATTGGGGAGGGCGAAGGAGGCGTAGCGCAGGATGTTGGTCCAGATCTTGGCCAGCTCGGCCTCGACCGGGGTGGTGCGGACGATCGGGGCGCCGAAGGCGGAGAACACCTCGGCGGCGCGGTCCGTCGAGGCCTCCCCGACCCCGCCGATGATGCACGGCAGCGTGCCGATCTCGGCGAGGAACTTGCCCGCGGCGATCCGCTCGGGGGTGTGGGCGACGAACACGTCGCTGCCGATGTCGAGGTTGCGGCGCCCCTTGGCGATGTAGCCGGCCACGTACTCGGTGGTGCCAGGGGCGATGGTGGAGCGCAGATGGATGCCGTGACCGGGGGCGAGGTGGGGCAGCAGGTCGTCAATCACCGCGCGGACCTGGCTGAGGTCGGACTCGATGTGGGAGAAGGATGGGGTGCCGATGGTGAGGACGATGTCGCGGGCGCGGGCCGCATCGGCGGCGTGCTCGGCCAGTTCGAGCATCCCGGCGGCCTGGACGCGGTCGAGGAGCTCCTGGGTGCCGGACTCCTCGAACGGCATCTGGCCGCTGTGGAGCGACGCGATGATCGAGGCGTCGTTATCGATGCCCAGGGTACGGATCCCGTGGCCGGCGAAGGACAGCGCGAGCGGCAGGCCGACCCGGCCGAGGCCGATGACGGCGACCTGGGGGCTCCGATCGTCGGGGCTCATTTGGCCGGCACCACTTCGAGGATCGAGTCGAGCTGGGCCTGGACGCCTTCGGAGATCTCCGAGGCGTTGCCGATCAGCCATGCGTGGTTGTAGACCGCGGCGGTCGGTCCCTCGGAGTTGTAGCCGGGGGTCGCGTAATCGAGGAAGTAGTTGAGCACTGCCTTGGGAAGGGTATTGGCCGCCGCCACCAACAGCTGGGGGCCATACCCGCCGCTGGCCGACAGGGCGGCCGCGGCGGCCGCATCCAGGGGCTGATCCTCGTTCAGCAGCACGTAGCCGTGGCCGGGGCTGCGGATCGCCCAACCGAAGGAGTGGGGGATGTGGGCGCACTGCTGGCCGTTGTCGGGGCAGGCCGGGTCGCGGTACTCGGCGAAGTTGACCGACTCGGCGGCCGCCGTGGTGCCCGTGATGCGCCGGACGGTCCCGTAGGCCTTGAGCTGGTTGAAGGTGAAGTTGGACACCACGCTGGGCGGGCCGAGCACGTAGATGTGGGCGTGGTGGTGGCGCTTGAGCTCGTTCGCGGTGACCGTCGGCACGCCGTTGGACTCGACGTAGAGGATCGGCTCGCCCGACTCCGCCGCCCAGCCCGCAGCCGGCATGGCATAGGCCGGGTCCTGGGCGGAGGCGATCACCACGTCGGTGGAGGCGCCGTGGCGTTCACGCGTCTCGAAGGCGTCGATGTCGGCCGCGACCGCATAGGCGTCGTCACCGGTGATGTGGGTCGACTTCAGTCCCGGGACGGCGGGAACGTCTCCGACGCGGATCACCTGGGCTGAGTCGGCCGCGCTGTCGCCGGTGGGTGCGAGCCGGCTGAGCGCGCTGGCGGTGGCGGTCGGCAGCGCGCCCGGCGTCGAGAGCAGCAGCGGCGCGCGGAAGGGGGCGCCCATCAGCGATGCGGAGGCCACCGCGGCCTGCCAGCTGTCGCTCGGGGCGAGGGTGACCGCCGTCGGGTGGGTGCCGGCCGCCGTCGAGGGCGTGGTGCGGGACGTCACGCTGCTCCAGGTGGGGGACACCGCTTCGCTCGCCGGTATCGCCGACGAGGCGGGATGCCACGTCGTCGAGGACCGTGATTTCCCGGCCGCCCTGGCGCGCGGCGT
>CAZZVR010000173.1:0-8655 GCA_964657595.1 Burkholderia sp. PAMC 26561
CTCACCCGGCCCGGGCCGCTGCGGCGGCGCGACCTGTGGCACCGTTCGGCGGGTATGCGGGGGACACCTACGGTGGGGGCGCTCGCCCGGCTGGTGATCGCCGGACTGGTGGGCCTGCTCCTGTGGGCGGTCGTCAGCTCCGCGCGCGGGACGCCCGCGGATCCCGGCAACCGTCTCGCGGTGGTGCTCCCGCGGACCGCGCCGGTCAGCCGCTTCCACTACATCGGAGTCCGCGACCGCCAGGGCACCGGCGGTCTGGCGGTCACCGTGTGCGAGCGGCCCCCCGGCGGGGTGCGCAGCTGTCGCTCCGAGACCCTGGCGCCCGGCCATCCCCGGGGCCGCGTGCGGCTCGATCTGCGCCGGGTGGGCGGCTATGTGGTCAGCGTGTTCAGTCCGGGTGAGCGCCATCACCGGGGCGTCGTCTGGGTATCGCACCCGGGGGGTCAGCTCACGCTCCTGGCCGCCGGTGACTCCGAGATGCAGGTGCTCGACAGCGACCTCGCCACCGACCTCGCGCCCTACCACGTCCGCGTGCTCGCCGACGCCCGCCCCAGCACGGGTCTCAGCGTGCCCGGCGACCTGAACTGGCAGCGCGAGGCGCGGCAGCAGGCCGAGCAGCATCACCCCGATGTGAGCGTCGTCGCGATGGGGGCCAACGAGGGGTACGCGATCCCCGGCCCGTCCGGAAGGGCGGTCAACTGCTGTGACGCGGCATGGAGCACCGGTTATGGCCGGCTGGTGGACGCGATGGCCTCCACCCTCCTGCAGGGCCACCGCGGGCGGGTCTACTGGCTCGTGCTGGCGGCCCCGAAGCCGCCGGCCTTCCGGCGCGTATTCAACCGCGTCAACGCGGGGATCACCCAGGCGGCGGCGCGACTGGTGGGCCGGATGGGGCTCATCGACGCCAACGCGTTCTTCACCCCCCACAACGTCTACCGCGACGCGATGACCGTCGACGGCCGGCCCCTCACCATCCATGAGCCGGACGGGATCCACCTCTCCGCCGCCGCCGACGGAGTACTGGCGCGGCACATCGTTCGGCGCCTGGTGGCCGACCGGGTGATCCGCCCGCGGCGCTGACCATCCGTGTCACGTAATGCCGCATAGAGACGCATAACGTGACACGGATGCTCGGACGGGCTCAGGTCGGTCTCACCCGGCGAGCGCGTCACTCAGATCGTGCGGAGCGAACTGGGCGGGGTCAGTGCCGGGCACCGCCGCCCCCCGCGCCCACCCCGGGGGCGTGAGGGACATCTCGGGTGCCGGCCGGAGCTGGAAGGCGGTGCCGAAGCCCCCGGGCAGGGGGACGCGCAGGTCCGCTGTCGCGGCCACGGACAGGTCGACGGCGTCAGCCGGATCCAGTCCACTGCCGTGCTCGCGCAGCCAGGCCACCGTCCGGGCCAGGGACACGTGGACGTGCCAGCTCCCACCCGTCTCGCAGCGGCGCGCGATCGCGTTCAGCACCCCGAGCGCGGCGAGATAGCCCGTGAGGTGGTCGCCGGGGAGCGCCGGGATGGGCCGCGGGGGATGGTCCGCGGTGTGCGCGGCGGTGATGCCGGTCGCCGCATGGGCCAGGGCCTCAAAGCCGGCACGGTCACGCCACGGTCCGGTCTGGCCCCAGCCGTCGATCGAGACGTAGATGAGGCCCGGGCGCTGCGCGACCAGCTCCTCCAGCCCCAGGCCGCAGCTGCGCAGGCGACCCGGTCGCGCACCCTGACAGAACACGTCGGCGTCACGCACCAGCGCGCGCACCCGCTCACGGCCCGGCGGCGTCTTGAGATCGATCAGCGCCGAGCGCTTGCCGACCGACGTGTCGATCATCGCGCGGCGGATCCACGGCAGATCCCGCCCCGTCAGGGCGAGCACCTCCGCCCCGTGCTCGGCCAGCGTCCGGCCACACACCGGACCGGCGATCACCCGGGTGAGGTCGAGGACCCGCACGCCGGAGAGCGGCCGGGGCCCGAGCGCCGAACCGGGCGGCGCCGGCGCCTCACCCACCCGGTCGATGCTCACGAGCGGCTGGGCGCCCAGGAGTCGCCCCTGGGGGTGGCGCTCCCATTCCCCGGCGTCGCGGACCATCGCGGCGGGAGCTCCGACCGCCGTCAGGGCGTCCTCCCATTCCAGCGCCGGCCGACGTGCCACGGCCGCCGCGAGCGCAGCCCGATCATCGGTCGCCCCCAGCACGTCCAGCGTCAGGGTGTCGAGCGGATCCATCACGCCGTAGAGCTGGAGCCAGCGCCCGTCCGCAGCGCAGTAGATCCCCGCCAGGGGCAGCTGATCAGTCGGGTCCGGCGCCATCACCTCACCGTCGAGCGCCATGTCGTAGAACCCGCGCATCAGGGCGGCGGCGTGCCGCGTCGTCACCGTGACGCGTTGCGTGGTCCCGCCGCGCTGTTGCCAGACGCGGGCGGAGGCCAGCCCGACGGCGGCGAGCACCGCAGCCGCACTGCTGGCCAGCGGGTAGCGCGCGGCCAGCATCGGTTCCGCGCCGGTGATGGTGGCGCAGCCCAGGTCGAGGTCGAGCCCCAGCGCTGCGTCGAGACGCGCCAGTTGCTGGCGCGCGCTGGCGCCGGGATCTGACATGCCGCGAACGCTAGGTCACCCGGGGGCGGAACCGCGTGCGCCATACGGACATGACTCGAGCGCACGCGTGCGCCGTAGGGCGAGTCCCGATGCGGGGCCGGTGGCGGCGGTCCGGCGCGGCTTCGGGTTTGCCGAGGCGCTGAAGGCGAGAACCCGACGGGCCGATGTGGGGAGCCGCCGCGGGGCCGGTAGGCCGCGCGTGAGCTGTGGCCGCACGGCCATGTGCGGCATTCACAGTGGCACTCAGCATCACTCAGACACTGTCTCGACACATAAAGGAAGCCGATGGCCACAGCCACTGCAGGAATTGATCGACACCCGAATGACACTCACACATCAGTGGATCGAGTGCTGGAGCTGGAGGGGAAGGGAGCCGGGGTGTTCTTCGCGCCGAGCTCACAGGGGATCTCACTGCAGCTCGGGCTGCTGTCGATCCTGCTGGCGATGCTCTGGGCCTTCTCGGCCCAGATCGTCAATCCCGGCGCGCTGCCGTTCCTCGAACCGTTGGCGCTGTCCCTCGGTGCGGTGGGCATCTTCGCCGGCGGGATGTGGAACATGCGCAACGGCGTCACCGTGGCCGGCGTGATCGGTGGCATCTATGGCGTGTTCTGGCTGTCCTTCGGGCTGCTGCTGCTGCTGCAGTTCGGGCCCCTCACCACGTCCAAGACCATCGGTCCGGTCGAGTTCTCGCACGTGCTCGGCCTGTACCTGTGGATCATGGCCGTGGTCTCCGCGGGCCTCGCCATCCCCACGCTCTGGGTGAACAAGACGGTGTTCCTCCAGCAGGCGCTGCTGGCCGTCGTCTTCATCGCCCTCGCCATCGGTTACAGCTCCTCCCCCGGCGGCAGCGGGATGCTGAAGTTCGGTGGCTGGCTGTCGCTCATCGACGGCCTGCTCGCGTTCTACGTCGCCATGGCGCTGCTCACCAACGAGACCGCCGGGCGGACCGTCATCCCGCTGGTCTGACTGAGTGACCCTCAGCGGGCCGGGATGAGCCCGGCCCGCTCGAGGATCTGCTCGGAGAGGAACTGCGCGTCGCGGGCGATGCCGGCAAACCGGCCCGAACCCCAGGTGTGCAGCCACGGCAGACCGAGTACGTAGAGGCCGGGCACCGCGGTGACCCCGCGCACGTTGGTCGGGTAGCCCCTGCCATCAAAGGCAGGGGCGTGCACGAAGGCGAAGTCACTATGGAAGCCGGTGGCCCACATCACCGTGCGGACGTTGGCGGTTGCGAGGTCCAGCGGTTCGGATCCGTCACCGGCCGGCGTCCACACCGGCACGTAGCGCGCCTCCTCCGGTGCGTCGATGCTCTCCGCGGCGATCCACTGGTCGATCCGGTCCTTGATCCGGTCCATCGTCGCGTCGGCACCGTCGAGGTTCTGCACCAGGTCACCGGCGAATTCGATCCGGCCGTCGAGCACCGAGCGCAGCCGACCGTGCAGGGTCATCCCCGCGATGGCGTGGGCGCGCAGGTCGATGTCGCGCCCGCCGTCGCGGCCGGTCATGTAGTGGTTGGGCTCGTGCCGCGCGGCCAGCCCCTGGGGGTGATCCTGGATCGCCATGTCGTAATGGCCCATGTCCTGGAGCCAGGCGATGCAGTCACGCCCGCGATAGAAGCGCGCCACCCGGGGCGCCGAACCGACCGCCAGGTGGACGTCGCGGCCGGCCAGCAGCAGGTCCTCGGCGATCTGGGAGCCGCTCTGGCCGGTCCCCACCACGAGCACGGCGCCGTCGGGCACGCTCTCGGGGTTACGGTAGGTGGAGGAGTGCAGCTGGGTGATGTGGCCGGGCAGACGCTCGGCCAGGCGCGGCAGCTTGGGCCGGTGGTAGCCACCCACGGCGAGCACCACCTGGTCGGCGGTCATCATCCCGCGGGAGGTGTCGATCTCATAGCCGCCGTCGGGGGCGAGCGCCACCCGGGTGACCTCGACACCCTCCTCGACGGGCGGGTCGAAGGCGTCGGCGAAGCCGCGCACGTAGTCGACGATCTCACTCCGCACCATGAAGCCGTCGTCATCGCCGCCGCGGTAGGGCCAGCCGGGCAGCTGGCACTGCCAGTTCGGCGTCACCAGACAGAACGAGTCCCAGCGCTGCTCGGTCCAGTTCCCGGCGATCCGGTGGCGCTCGAGCACGATGTGCTCGAGTCCGGCGTCGGTGAGGAACCGGCTGACCGACAGGCCGGCCTGACCGCCGCCGATCACCGCCACCGGCACATGGCCGCTCAGCTCGCGGGGCCGGCGCCGCGGAGCCGGTGGACTGACCCGGACGCGCTCGACGTGGGCGAGGGCGTCGGGTCCGCCACCGTGGGCGAGCGCGGCGGCCTCGAACGCCTCGGACTGGGCCATCGCGGCGGTGCACGCCATGCCGTAGCGCTCGCGCACCCGGTCCGACGCCGCCTGCAGGCCCTCGGTGAGCCGACGGCGCAGCTCGTCCCGCGGGTAGGTCGCGCCGCTGCAGATGAAACGCTCGATCGCCCGTGAGGGCGACTCGCCGTCCTGGACGGTGCCGTCCGCCCAGCGGATGCGGATGTCCACGGTCGGCATGCGCTCAGGCCTGAACGGGATCGGGGTAGGGGACCGGCTCGGGGACCGTGTAGACGTCGGGGCGCAGGTCACGGATGGGAGACAGGGCCCGGCGCGCCTTCTCGAGCGTCGCCTCGAGGTCGAGCGTGGTCACCGCCAGACCCGGCTCGGGCCCCGTCGCGGCGATGATGTCGCCGCCGGGGCCGGTGATGCGAGCCCCGCCGAGGAACGCGAGCCGGCCGAAGCTGCCGGTCTGGTTGGCCGAGGCGACGACGAGCGAGTTCTCCGCCGCGCGCGCCCGGTCCCACAGCTCCGCGCGCCGCCACTGGCGGTCGTCGGTCAGCTCCGGCGCCGGGTTGGTCGCACTGGTCGGCCAGGCTGACATGAAGCAGAGGATCTGGGCGCCGTCGAGGGTCAGCGTCCGCGCCGCCTCCGGGAATGCCTTGTCGTAACAGATGAGCATCCCGATCCGTCCGACCGGCGTGTCGTAGGTCGACAGCGCGTCACCCACGGTGGTGAAGCGGTGCTCGTCGAGGGGCAGGTGGGTCTTGCGGTGCACACCGAGCACGCCCTCGCCGGTGAGCACCGCCGCCGCGTTGTAGCGGACGGGATCCCCGCCGTCCTCACAGAAGCCGACGGTCACCACCATGTCGCCGGCCATGGCCACCACGGCGGCGAGCTCGGGCCCGTCCGCCGACAGGGCCGGCGGCGGCGAGGCATCGCCGTGCAGCGTCTCGACGTACCCGCCGAGCGCGGCCTCGGGCAGGACGAGCAGACCCACCCCCTGGGCGCGGGCCTGCTCGATCAGCTCTGCGATGGTCGCCAGGCAGGCGTCCATGTCGCGGGAGAACGGTGCCGCCGCGGCGGCGATGGTCAAGTCAGGCATGGGCAGCTCCTATGTGTCTGGGGGCCCGCCTGGACCGGCCACGTCGGCCGGTCCAGCCACCCCGAGGCCGGTGATGGAGGGGTCGGCAATCGCCGTGGTGATCGCGCCGTCGGGCCAGCGCAGGCGCACGCCGGGTTCGCGCGTCAGCACACCGCACCGCGCGCTGTGGGCGCCCGCGGCCCGGATCGGCGCCGCCCCGGGCGGATCGACGCTGATCACGCCGTAGCCGGGGAAGCAGGTGAGCCAGTCCGCCAGCCGGGTCCCGGCGGGCCGGGGAATGTCGGCGACGTTCAGCTCCACGCCGCAGCCGGAGGCCTCGGCCAGCATCCCGGCGGTGCCGACGATTCCGGCCATCGACACGTCCTTGGCCGCCCGCGGGCGCGTGCGCGCCACGGTCGCGAGCATCGCGGTCAGCTCCTCCCGGGTCCGGCCCGAGGTCGAGTCCCATTGGCGGCCGGTGTAGCCGGGACGCCAGCCGCCGCTGAGGTCGGCGCTCACGCTGACCACATCACCGGCTCGGCCGCCCCCGGCCGGCACCGGGGTATCGGTCCGCCCCATGCCGGTCATCGCCAGCGCGGCGGGAACCCCGAGCTGGGTGTGACCGCCGACGATCGGCAGGGCGAAGGCCTCCGACGCCGCGCGGATGCCGTTGATGACCTGGCGAGCGTGGACGGCGTCACGCGCGCCGAGGGCGTCCAGGGCCGCGACCGGGGTGGCTCCCATCGCGGCGATGTCGTGCGCGGTGACGAGCACGCCGCACCAACCGGCCCACTCGGGATCCTGCTCGACCATCGACGGGGTGATCGCGTCGACGCAGGTGACAAGGTCCGAGCCGGCGAGGGGGTAGGCGTCATCACCGCGCCATGCGTCATGGGGCAGCAGGTCTCCGATCAGGGGGCTGATCTCGCGCTTGCAGGCGCCGGCGAGCGCGGCGAAGCGACCGACCGGCCAGCGCATCACCACATGCGGCGATCCGGCGAACGCCACGGCGTGGACGCGATCCCAGCCGAGCGCGGAGAAGAAGCGCTCATGCCGCGCCTGGACCGTCGCGTCGAAGCGCAGCGCTCCGAGCTCACCGGCCACGGCACACGCCGCCCGGACCAGGGCGGCGCCGACCACGCTGCGGTGGCTCTGAGCCTCAGCGCGGCAGACCAGTCGCGAGCCGCGCCAGAACCCCAGCGCGTCTGACCCCGGTGCCGCGGGATGCACCCGCACCCCGCCCAGCAGGTCACCGTCGCGACCCAGCGCAATCAGCACGCGGGTGCCGGGGTCGGCGTCGGCGGCGTCGAGGTCGCTGCGGGAGAACAGCCCCTGACGGGCGACGAACTCGTCGTGGCGCAGACGGAGGTAGGCGGCCCGCCGCGCCGGGTCCGACCCGGCCTCCAGGATGAGGAACGGCTCGGAGGGTTCGCGCGCCTCGGGCGCCGGTGCGGGCCCGCCGAGCATCTCCACGACATCGAGCGGCACCGCCCGGCGCCGGACCGGTCCGCCGAGCATCTCCAGCTCGTCGATCATCTCCACGCTCCGCCGTCCGCCGCTTGAGCCGCTCAGCCGCCGGCGTGCTGGAGGGCCGAGCACGCTCCGCAGGCCGCACAGCCGGCCTGCTGATCGGCGCCCCGCATACCGGCCAGCGCCAGCTCGGCGGCCACCCGGCGGGTGACCTGGGTGACGGTGGCGACGTCCGGCGCCGGTACCCCGTCTCCGAAGGCGAGCGAACCGACGAGCGGGCGGTAGGGCACCACGAAGGGGTAGACGCCCATCGCGATCAGCCGGCGCGCCCCCTCCACCAGGTCGTCGGGATCCTCGCCGAGCCCGACGAGCAGGTAGGTCGAGACGTGGTTGGTGCCGAACACCGTGACGGCGTGGCGCCAGGCCTCCTCGTACCGGGACAGTGGCACGGTCGCCTTGCCAGGCGTCCACTGCACCCGCGCGATCGGGTCGAGCGTCTCGATGTGGATGCCGATCGCCTCCGCCCCGGCGGCGTGCAGTGCGTCGATCCACTCGAGGTCGAGCGGTGGCTCGATCTGCACCTGGATCGGCAGGTCAGGTAGGACGGCTTTCACGGCGGCGACGACGCGTGCGAGGTGCTTGGCGCCCCGATCGCGTCCGTTCGAGGTGCCGGTGGTGAGCACCATCTGGTGGGCGCCGTCGAGCTCCACCGCGGCGAGCGCCACCTCGGCCAGCTCCTCGGGCCGTTTGACCTGGGTGGTGGCCCCGGCCGACAGCGACGCCTCGATCGTGCAGAAGCGACAGCGCGTCTCCTCGCGGTCATAGCGGATGCAGGTCTGCACCACGGTGGAGGCGAGCACCCCGTCGCCGTGCATCCGCGCGATCTGCTCGTAGGCGATGCCCTCAGCGGTCCTCAGGTCATAGAACCGGGGACGGTCGATCGGCTCGACCATCGTGTCCTCGATCACCACACCGTCACGCGCCAGACGCCCCTCGGCGTCGACGCTGAAGGGCGACCGCGGGTTCAGCGGGACCGCGGCAGCACCACACCCCGAGCCGTCGGCCAGGCGCCAGTGCCCGTCATCTGAGGGCCCGGCGCCCGCCGTGCGGCGGATCGGCGGGGCTGAGGCGAGCCCGCGGACCGCGAGCTCGCTGCGCAGCTCCAGCTCCATCCTGAACCCCTAGAACATCCAGGTGGTGTTGATGATCGCGCCG
>CAZZVR010000174.1:0-6681 GCA_964657595.1 Burkholderia sp. PAMC 26561
CTTCAAGGGGGTCGACAACGCCTCCTACTACCGGCTGGTGCCCGACGACAAGCGCCACTACATGGACTTCACCGGGACGGGGAACTCGCTCAACCCCGTCCACCCCAGCACCCTGCGCCTGATCATGGACTCGCTGCGCTACTGGGTGACCGAATGTCACGTCGACGGTTTCAGATTCGACCTCGCCTCCGCCCTGGCCCGCGAGCTCTACGACGTCGACCGGCTCTCCAGCTTCTTCGACATCATCCACCAGGACCCGCTGCTCTCCCAGGTCAAGCTGATCGCCGAACCCTGGGACGTCGGCCCCGGCGGCTACCAGGTCGGCCAGTTCCCCATCCTGTGGTCGGAGTGGAACGGCATCTATCGCGACACGGTGCGCGACTACTGGCGCGGACAGGCGTCCAACGGCGCCTTCGCCGAGCGTCTGGCCGGCTCCTCCGATCTCTATGAGGACGACGGCCGCGACCCGTTCGCCTCGATCAACTTCGTCACCGCCCACGACGGCTTCACCCTGCGTGACCTGGTGTCCTACAACGAGAAGCACAACGCAGCCAACCTCGAGGACAACCGCGACGGCACCGATGACAACCGCTCCTGGAACTGTGGGGTCGAAGGCGAGACCGACGACCCCGAGATCCTGGCCCTGAGGGCCCGCCAGCAGCGCAACTTCATCGCCACCCTGATGATGTCCCAGGGCACGCCGATGCTGCTCGGGGGCGACGAACGCAGCCGCACCCAGGGCGGCAACAACAACGGCTGGTGCCAGGACAACGCGACCTCGTGGTTCGACTGGGGCTCGACCGAAAACTCCGACAGCCTGCACGAGTTCACCCGCCGGGCGATCAAGCTGCGCCTCAACCATCCCGTGTTCCGGCGCGACTCCTTTCTCGCCGGCACCAACCTCAACGACGACACCGCGGCTGACCCGGCCGACGCCGGCCTGGTGGTTCGGGCCCGGCGGCGAGAAGATGACCATCGCCGAATGGGACGGGGAGGAGCACGCCTTCGGCCTGTTCCTCAACGGCGAGGCGATCCCCAACCTCACCGCCCAGGGCGAGCAGATCATCGACGACAGCTTTATTCTGCTGTTCAACGCCTGCGCCCAGAACGTCGACTTCACCATGCCCGAGCGCTACAAGGCCATGCGCTGGTCGGTGGAGCTCTCGACCGCGGCGCCCGGGGCGGCGCCCGGGTCGACGATCTGGGACCCCCAGGATCCGCTGACCCTGATCCACCGCTCGATGGTCGTCCTCCGGCGCGTCGCATAGGCCTCGGAATGGGTAGAGATGGCCCGTGAGCCTCTCTGAACCCCGCGCCGAGCGCACGCTGCGCGCCACCTACCGGCTGCAGCTGACCCCTGACTACGGCTTCGCCTTCGTACGCGGGCTGATCCCCTACCTCAGCGAGTTGGGCATCTCCCACCTCTACCTGTCGCCGTCGCTCCAGGCCCAGACCGGATCCACGCACGGATACGACGTGACCGACCCCTCGCAGCTGTCCGACGGACTCGGCGGCGAGGCGGAGTTCCGCGCGCTGGCCGCCGATGCCCAGGCGGCGGGCCTGGGCATCGTCCTCGACGTGGTGCCCAATCACATGGCCGCCTCGGACGAGAACCGCTACTGGGCCGACCCCGAGCTGCGCGAGCGCTTCTTCGACGTCGATCCGGCGTCCGGCAAGTGGCGGCGCTTCTTCGACATCGACGAGCTGGCCGGCATCCGCATCGAGCGCCAGGAAGTATTCGACGCCACCCACGCCAAGGTCCTCTCCCTCGTCTCCGAGGGGCTGGTCGACGGGCTGCGCGTCGACCACCCCGACGGCCTGGCCGACCCCGAGCAGTACCTCACGCGCCTGGCCAACGCCGGGGTGACGCGCGTGTGGGTGGAGAAGATCCTCGGCGCTGAGGAGCGGGTGCCCGACACCTGGCCGGTGAGCGGCACCGTCGGCTATGACTTCCTCAACGACCTCATCGGGTTGAGCGTCAACTCGGACGCCGAGGCGGCGTTCACCACCCTGTGGAGCGAGATCTCCGGCGACGAGCGACCCTTCGGCGCCTGGGCGTGGGACGCCAAGCGTGAGCAGACCGAGGGGTCCTTCACCCCGGAGGTGGCGCGGCTGTCGCGGATCGACGGTGCCCCGAGCGTCGGGGCGATCGCCGAGGCGCTGTCGAGCCAGCCGCTGTACCGCAGCTATATCCCCACCTCAGCCGGTGAGTACGTCACCCGGTTCCAGCAGACCTCACCGGCGATCATGGCCAAGGGCGTGGAGGACACCAGCTTCTACCGCTACAACCGGCTCCTGGCGTTGAACGAGGTGGGGGGCGAGCCCGGCCGCTTCACCCTGTCGGTCGAGGCCTTCCACGCCCACAACGCCGAGCGGGCGCTGAGGTATCCCGAGGCGCTGCTGACCACCATGACCCACGACGCCAAGCGCTCCGCCGACGTGCGCGCGCGCATCGTCGCGCTGACCTGGCTGGCGGATGACTGGACGGCGCTGGTGCGCCGTTGGCTCGCCACCGATGCGGGGCCTGCCTCGGGACCTCAGGTGGACCCGGTCGACCGCTACTTCATCCTCCAGACCCTGCTCGCCTTCCCCGCCGACGCGGAGCAACGCTGGGAGCGCCTCGACGCCTACTTCGAGAAGGCGCTGCGCGAGTCCAAGCGCAACTCGAACTGGATCGACCCCGACACCGCCTATGAGGACGCGGCCCAAGCCTGGGCCCGCGCGATCACCGAGAACGCCGAGTTTGCCGCGGAGTTCACCCCGCTGGTGGCCCGCGCGACGGAGATCGGCGAGCGCATCTCCCGCGCCTGGGTGGCGCTGAAGATCCTCTCCCCCGGGGTTCCGGACATCTACCAGGGTGACGAGCTCGAGTACAGCGCCCTGGTCGATCCCGACAACCGCCGGCCCGTCGACTGGGACGCCCGACGTGAGCACCTCAGTGCCGGCTCGGACGCCAAGTTGAAGCTGATCGCCGACCTGCTCGCTCTGCGCGCCCGCCGGCCCGAGGCGTTCGGCCCCGGAGGCGACTACCGGGCCCTCCCCGCCGAGCCCGGGATGGTCGCCTTCTCCCGGGGCGGGATCGAGATCCGGGTGGGCATCCACCCGGGTTCGGCGACCATCCTCGATGTGGACGAGCGCTAGCCTGGGAACTGCGATGGAGTGGGCGGACTGAGTGGACCTCGACCACGTTCAGCTGACCGCACCGCCCGACTGTGAGCCGGCCGCCCGCGCGTTCTTCGGTGACATCCTCGGTCTGCGGGAGATCGCCAAGCCCGGCACGTTGGCGGCCCGCCGGGGCATCTGGTTCGAGCTCGGTGACGCGCGCCAACTCCACATCGCCGTGGTTCCCGCCGACCAGTTCGTCGCCGCCACCAAGGCCCACGCGGGCTTCCGCCTCAGCCCGGCCGGACTGGAGACGCTGGCGCGACGGCTCGTCGCCGCCGAGTACCCGGTGGTCTGGTCCCCGCCCGAGGAGATCCCGGGGCTGCGGCGCCTGCACACCACCGACCCCTGGGGCAACCGGTTGGAGCTGCTCGCCGACGCGGCCTAGATCCTCGATATGACGGCAATGGCCGTCATATCGAGGCACTCACTGGTGTGAGGCTCCACGGACCCGGGCGTCCGCCGCCCGCGCGGCCTCGGCCTGGGTCTCGGCGAAGCGCTTGAGCTTCTCGCGCAGCTCCGGGTTTGATGTGCCGAGGATGCGTGCGGCCAGCAGTCCGGCGTTGCGGGCGCCGTTGATCGCCACCGTGGCCACCGGCACCCCGCGGGGCATCTGCACGATCGACAGCAGGCTGTCGAGGCCGTCGAGCTGCTTGAGCGCCACCGGCACCCCGATCACCGGCAGCGGGGTCACCGCCGCGAGCATCCCCGGTAGGTGCGCGGCGCCGCCGGCGCCGGCGATGATCACCGACAGGCCCCGCGCCTCGGCGCTCTGGCCGTAGCTGAGCATGTCGGTGGGCGTCCGGTGGGCGGACATCACGCGCGTCTCGGCGCCGATGCCCAGCTCGGCCAGCACCTCGGCCGCCGCCGCCATTACCGCGAGGTCGCTGTCTGAGCCCATCACCACGCCGACGCTGAGCTCAGCCATTGCCCTCCAGCCTATCCGCCGCGGTGCGGGCGAGCTCGAGCGCCCGCTCGGCGGTGTCGGCACACACGGTGACGTGACCGAGCTTGCGGCCGGGCCGCGCCGCCTTGCCGTAGAGGTGGACGTGGGCGCCGGGCACGGCCAGGGCGCCGGCGAGTCGGTCCGCCGGATCCGAGCCGTCGACGGGACCGACGATGTTGACCATCGCCGCCGCCAGAGCCACCGGCGTGGTGTCTCCCAGGGGCAGATCCAGGACGGCGCGCAGGTGCTGTTGGAACTGGGAGGTGACGCTCGCCTCGGTGTGGATGTGGCCGGTGTTGTGGGCGCGCAGCGCCAGCTCGTTGACGAGCACCTCGCCGGAGTCGGTGATGAACAGCTCGACCGCCATCAGGCCCTCCAGGCCCACCTGACGGGCCAGGCTCACCGCGATCTCCGCCGCGGCGATCTCCGTGGTCACCATCATCTCGGCGCCGAGCACCACCTCCCGGCACATCCCGTCGACCTGCCGGGTGGCCACCACCGGGTAGGTGGCCACCGCGCCCGAGGGGGAGCGCGCGACCATGATCGCCGCCTCCCCGGCGAGCGCGACGGCCTGCTCGACATACAGCTCGAGTCCGGCCGCCGCGGCGTCAGCGAACGCCGCGGTGACCTCGAACTTCGAGTCACACATCCACACCCCGCGGCCGTCATAGCCGCCGCTGACCGCCTTGAGCACGACACGGTCGCCGTACTCGCCCGCAAAGCGCTGGACCGCGCCGGGGTCAGGCGCCGGGGCGAAGGCGGGGACGGCCAGGCCCCAGCTCGCCAGGGTCCGGCGCTGGTAGAGCTTGTCGACGGCGAGGGCGAGCACGTCAGCCGACGGCCGCACCACGACCCCCTCTGACTCCAGGCGGCGCACCGCCGGAAGGTCGACTAACTCATGCTCGAAGCTGAGCACGTCACCGCGGGCGGCCAGCGCAGTGAGCGCCTCGGCGTCATACCCGGACCCCTCGAGCAGCTCCGCTCCGGCGAGGATCGCCGCGTCCCCCGGGCTGCCGAGGCAGACCAGTCCCACGTCGAGGGAGATCGCCGCCTGCCAGCCCATGCGAGCCAGCTGTCCGGCGCCGACCATCGCGACGGTGGGTCCTTGACGTGCCATGTGGCGCTCGATGGTAGAGACGCGAGCGACTCCAGAACGCAGAAAGGGCCCGGTCTCACGGACCGGGCCCCTC
Source organism: Burkholderia sp. PAMC 26561 (assembly GCA_964657595.1). GTDB lineage: Bacteria > Actinomycetota > Thermoleophilia > Solirubrobacterales > Solirubrobacteraceae > Palsa-465. Next base: position 5,299 of record CAZZVR010000174.1, read on the forward strand.
CTGGAAAGCGTCAGTCGCAGAGGCGACTGCTTACATCATGCCGCCCATGTCGGGCATACCGCCGCCCATGCCGGCGCCGCCGCCATTGTCCTTGTCCGGAACCTCGGCGACGATCGCCTCGGTGGTCAGGATGTTCTTGGCGATCGACGCTGCGTTCTGCAGCGCGGAACGGGTCACCATGGCGGGATCGATGATCCCGGTCTGGATGAGGTTGACGATCTCGCCCGTGGCGGCGTTGAGGCCGTGATCCTTCTTGGCCTTGCGCACGTCATTGACGACGACCGAACCCTCGAGGCCCGCGTTGTCGGCGATCTGGCGGAGGGGCTCCTCCAGCGCGCGGAAGACGATGCGACCACCGGTCTGCTCGTCCTCGCCCACGATGTCCTCGACCCGCAGGGCCTTCTGAGCCACCAGCAGGGCAACGCCACCGCCGGGCACGATGCCCTCCTCGAGGGCAGCGCGGGTGGCCTGGAGCGCGTCCTCGACGCGGTGCTTCTTCTCCTTGACCTCGGTCTCGGTGGCTGCGCCGACCTTGACCACGGCGACGCCGCCGGAGAGCTTGGCCAGACGCTCCTGGAGCTTCTCACGGTCGAAGTCCGAGTCGGTGGACTCGATCTCGGACTTGATCTGGGAGATGCGGCCCTTGATCGCGTTGCTGTCGCCAGCACCGTCGACGATCGTGGTGTTGTCCTTGGCGACCACCACACGACGGGCGCGGCCGAGCTGTGACACCTGGGTGTTCTCCAGCTTGAGACCGAGCTCCTCGGTGATGACCTCGCCGCCGGTCAGGATGGCGATGTCCTCGAGGATGCGCTTGCGGCGGTCGCCGAAGCCCGGGGCCTTGACCGCGACACCGGTGAAGGTGCCACGCAGCTTGTTGACGATGAGCGTCGCGAGCGACTCGCCCTCGACGTCCTCGGCGATGATGAGCAGCGGCTTGCCGGACTGGATGACCGCCTCGAGCACCGGCAGCACGTCACGGACGGAACCGATCTTCTGGTTCGCGATGAGGATGTAGGGATCCTCGAGCACGGCCTCCTGGCGGTCCTGGTCGGTGACCAGGTACGGGGAGATGTAGCCCTTGTCGAACTGCATGCCCTCGGTGAACTCGAGCTCGAGGCCGAAGGTGTTGCCCTCCTCGACGTTGACCACGCCGTCCTTGCCGACCTTCTCGATGGCGTCGGCGATGACGTCGCCGATCTCCTCATCACCGGCGGAGATGGTCGCCACGCGGGCGATCTGCTCCTTGCCGGAGACGACCTTGGACTGCTCGGCGATGTTGGCCACAACCTGCTCGACGGCCTTCTCGATGCCCTTCTTGAGCGCGAGCGGGTTGGCCCCGGCGGCGACGTTCTTCAGACCCTGGCGAACGATCGCCTGAGC
>CAZZVR010000174.1:6781-8511 GCA_964657595.1 Burkholderia sp. PAMC 26561
AGAACGTCGGACTCGCGCAGGACCAGCAGGTCCTCGCCGTCGACCTTGATCTCGGTGCCGCCGTACTTGCTGTAGAGGACCTCGTCGCCCTCGGCGACGTCAAGCGGCGTGCGCTTGCCGGTGTCCTCGTTGATCTTGCCGTCGCCGACGGCGATGACCTTGCCCTTCTGGGGCTTCTCCTTGGCGGTGTCGGGAAGGACGAGACCGCTGGCGGTCTTCTCCTCTTCCTCGATCGCGCGGACGATCAGACGATCGCCAAGCGGCTTGAGACTCATGTGTCTGAGACCTCCGGGGTGGGTTGCAGGGTTACGTCTAGGGCTTGGCACTCTCGGTGCGAGAGTGCCAACAGGCGGAACGATAACACGGTCACGCCGTGAGTTGGCACTCTCGTGTGAAGAGTGCCAATTTGCTTATACGGGGAGGCCAGACGGGTTTCTCGATAGGTTGGCGGACATGAGACCACCGCGCCGGCGCTTCGCCCTCCTCGCCGCTGTCGCGCTGGCGATCTTCGCCGCCGCGATCGTCAGCGCCAGCGCCGCGGTGTTCCATGACGCGCCGCCGCAGCTGAGCGTCTCCACGACGGGCAGTGCCACCACCCCGGTGGTCGCCGCCGCAGTCGGTGGGAACTACGCGAGCCTGCGCCCCACGGGCGTGGGACTCCCCCAGATCGGGGAGTCGGGGACCAGCGGTGCGGGCCAGCTGACCAGCGCGCTCAACAGCTACGTCACCTCGGGGGAGTACGCGAGTGATCTCTCCGCGGTCGCCGGGGCGGCCACCAGCTACCTGAACCAGCGCCTCAGCGAGGCGACCCAACCCGCCACGCGGGTATGTCACTTCAGCTACCGCCGGGCCCACATCAAGCACGTCAGCGCCGTGCTCTTCCGGCGCGCCAAGACCTGTGTGCTCGACGCGCCGCCCCGGGTCAGCGGCAAGCCGGCGGTGGTGCTCGACATCGACGAGACGTCACTGTCGAACCTCAGCGGCCTCCAGGCCAGTGGCTACACGACCGCCGGCCTGCTCCCGGCGGCGTTGGGGAACCTGCCCGCCATCGCGCCGACGCTGGCCTTCTACCGTGACGCGGTCGCCCATCACGTCAGCGTCTTCTTCGTCACCGGCCGGGCGGGCTACCTGCAGTCGATCACCCAGTCCAACCTCGACGCGGCCGGATACACCGGCGGGTACGCAGCTCTCGACCTCAACACCGCCGGAGCGCCCGTGGAGCAGTACAAGGCCTCGACCCGGGCGGCGATCGAGAAGATGGGCTACGACATTATTGTCAACCTGGGCGACCAGGAGTCCGATCTGGACGGCGGGTATGCGGACCAGGGTTTCAAGCTTCCGGACCCCTTCTACTTCATCGCCGACAGCTGATCGCGACCTCGCGCGGCTGAGCCGCCTGCCCCAGCGCAGGCTGGCGGGCGATCTGATCGTCTACGAAGCCGCCACCCTGAGATCGCAACTGCTCGGACTCGGTGGACTCGACGCGCTGGCGCCCGGGTGCGGGCTGGAGATCGCGACCGCGTCGGTGCACACCTTCACCATGCGCTTCGCCCTCGACCTCATCTGGCTCAGCGGGGACGGGCACGTGCGGGGCGTCGACCGTGATGTGCCCCGCCGGCGCGTGGTCATGCGTCGCGGCGCGCGAGCGGTCATCGAGACCGCAGCCGGTCAGGCCGACGCGTTCGTCGCCGCCCTCGAAGGCGGCTCGGCGCCCGGCGGCTGAGCGCCCG
>CAZZVR010000175.1:0-8490 GCA_964657595.1 Burkholderia sp. PAMC 26561
AGCGCATCTTCGCCTCCGAACGCGAGGCGACGCGGCTGGACGCGCTCAACCCGGACGCCATCGCCGAGTACGCGCTGTGGGACGAAGCGGCCAGTGACGGAATCGATTGAGCCCCGGCGTGGGGATGTCTGGTCGGTCGGCCTCGGCGCGGCCCGGGCCGGTGAGCCGAGCAAGTGGCGTCCGGCGGTCGTCGTCTCCGCCGACGAGCTCATCGGGGGCGGACGGTTTGATCTTTGGGTGGTGGTCCCACTGTCGGCCTCCCTCACCGCCTCGGCGGTCCGGCCGCAGATTCCCATCGGCCAAGGCGTCGACCGCGAGAGTGTGGCCAGCTGTCGCGGGATTCGGGGAATCGCGCGATCGCGGTTCGGTGAACGGCTCGGGAGTGTCGCTCCGGCCACGATGGAGAGCATTGATCGGGCACTCACCCTCGTGATGGGTCTCGGATGACCAAGCACGTCCTCATCGGCTTCATGGGCGCCGGCAAGTCCACCGCCGCCCGGGCGCTCGGCGAGGGTGCCCTGGACGTCGACCTGGTCATCGAGGAGCGCACCGGCCGCCGGGTGCAGGAGATCTTCGCCGCCGACGGGGAGGCGAGCTTCCGCGCGCTGGAGGAGCAGACGGTCCTCGAGCTGCTCGACGCCGAGCATGTCCGCGCCCTCGCGCTGGGCGGCGGGGCGCTGGGATCCGCGGCGGTGCGCGACGCGCTCGCCGATCACAACGTCATCTGGATCGACATCGACGTCGACACCGCCTGGCAACGCGTCAGCCACAGCCACGCGCCCACCAAACGGCCGCTGGCGTCGGACCCCGTGCGCTTCCGGGCTCTCCACGCCGAGCGCCTGCCCACCTACGCGTCCCTGGCCGACGTGGTCGTGCCGGCCAGCCGCGCCCGGGAGATGCCCCGGGTCACCGCCGCCCTGGTGGGCCTGCCTCCCGGGCAGGCCAAGATCACCACCCTGTGGGCGACGACGGGATCGGGTGACTACCCGGTGCACATCGGCGCCGGCCTGATCACCGAGGATCACTTCTGGCCCGCCCAGATCGCCGGGCGCCGGGTCATCGTGTCGGACTACAACGCCTCGCGCCACTACGCCGAGCACCTCGAGCCGGCGCTGGCGGACATCCGGATCATGCCCGGGGAGCAGTCCAAGACCATCGCCCACGCGGAGATCGTGTGGACCGAGATGGCCCGCCACGGGGTCACCCGCGGTGATGTGGTCGCCGCCCTGGGGGGCGGCGTCGTCGGGGACCTCGCCGGGTTCTGCGCCGCCACCTACCAGCGCGGGGTCCGCGTCGTGCAGATCCCCACCACCCTGGTGGCGCAGGTCGACTCCGCCTACGGGGGCAAGACCGGCGTCGACCTGCCCGAGGCCAAGAACTACGTCGGCGCCTTCCACCAGCCCTCGGCGGTGCTCGTCGACCCGGCCACCCTGGCCACCCTCCCGCGGGAGGAGCTGGCGGCCGGGTACGCCGAGGTGGTCAAGACCGCGATCATCGCGGGCGGGGCGCTGTGGGAGCGGGTCGCCGCCGGGGCGGCCCCCGATGACCCCGAGGTGATCGCCGGATGTGCGCTGACCAAGCTGCGCGTCGTGGCCCGGGACGAGCGTGATGGCGGGGTGCGCCAGGTGCTCAACCTCGGCCACACCATCGGGCATGCGATCGAGACCGTCACCGGATATGCCCGCTACCGCCACGGCGAGGCGGTCGGGTTGGGGTTGCTGGCGGCGCTGCGGCTGTCCGGCCAGGATGTTCTGCGCGATCAGGTGCAGGAGCTGCTGGAGGCCCAGGGCCTGCCCACCCAGACCGACGCGGACCTCGACCTCGAGCAGGTGATCTTCGCCACCGCCAAGGACAAGAAGCGCACGGGGGAGGGCCCGGTGCCCTTCGTGCTGGTACGTGGTACCGGTGACGTGGTGTTCGGCCAGACCGTGGCGCCCGCCCAGGTGCGCGCCGCCATCCGGGAGCTGATCGGGTGAGCGTTGTCGGCGGCCTGCGCATCGAGGTGATGCACGGCGTCAACCTCGACCAGCTGGGGCGGCGCGACCGGGGTCACTACGGGGCCGACACGCTGTCGGAGCTCGAAGCCCACATCCAGCGCTTCGCGCGGGGCCTCGACCTCACCGTCAGCTTCTTCCAGACCAACCACGAGGGCGAGTTCGTCGAGCATCTCCATGCCCTCACCGTCGACGGGGTGATCCTCAATCCCGGTGCCTGGACCCACTACTCCTACGCGATCCGCGACGCCCTCGAGCTGACCCAGCTGCCGGCCGTCGAGGTGCACCTGTCCGACGTGGATGCCCGCGAGGAGTTCCGGCGCCAGTCGGTCATCCGCGAGTTGTGCATCGGCCGGGTGGCCGGACAGGGACCCGATGGTTACCGTGAAGCACTCTCGATCCTGCAGAAGGAGCTGACGCCATGACCCTGACCTCAGAGACGAACATCGCGGCGCGCTCAGCCCGGCTGGTGGAGTCACTCGCCGGCCCCTCCGTCGACCTGATCCTCGTCACCGATCTGGTCAACGTCCGCTACCTCACCGGCTACACCGGCACCAACGGCCTCGCGCTCATCGGACCCGACACGCGCGTGTTCATCACCGACTTCCGCTACGTCGAGCAGGCGGCCGTCGAGGTCGATCCCAGCTTCGAGCGCATCCAGACCAACACCGCCGTCGACCTCGCTGATGAGCTGCCCAGCGTGCTGGGCGCCGGCGCGGTCAAGCTCGGCTTCGACGACAGCCATACCTCGGTGGCCGCCTTCGAACGCCTGCGGCGCGGACTGGGCGAGCACGTGACGCTGGTTCCCGTCGGGGGGCTGGTGGAGGATCTGCGTCGCATCAAGGATGTGGAGGAGATCGAGGCGATCGCCGCCGCTCAGCGGATCGCCGACGCCGCCCTCGAGGCGCTGCTCTCGGGCCCGGTCATCGGACGCACCGAGCGTGAGCTGGCTCTGGCGCTGGAGCACGACATGCGGCTGCGGGGGGCCTCGGGCCCCTCGTTCCCGTCGATCGTCGCCGCCGGGCCCCATGGCGCGCTGCCCCACGCCCAGCCGCGTGACGTTCCCGTCGAGGCGGGCCAGCTGGTGGTGATCGACTGGGGCGCGCTGGTCGGCGGCTACTGCTCAGACTGCACCCGCACGGTGGCGGCGGGGGAGATCTCTGACCGGATGCGCGACGCCTATGAGCTCGTGCTCGGCGCCCAGGAGGCCGCGCTGGGCGCGATCACCGCGGGTGCGGACTGCCACGCCGTCGACGCGGTGGCGCGGGACATCATCACCGCGGCCGGCCACGGTGAGCACTTCGGACACGGCCTCGGCCACGGTGTCGGGCTCGACATCCACGAGGCGCCCACGCTGTCGCGGCGCATCGAGGCGGGGGCGGCGCAGCTGGCGGTCAACGAGGTGGTCACCGACGAGCCCGGGGTGTATCTGCCGGGTGAGTTCGGGATCCGCATCGAGGATCTCTGCGTGGTCACCGACGGGGCGCCGCGGGTGCTGACCTCGATCCCCAAGGCGCTGCGCACCGTCGCCTGAGGCTGGCCGTCCTATTCAGCGACGGTGATTTTGGCTCTATGCCGATCACTTGGCCCGTCGTCGCGGCCCGAATGCGTCGGACTAAACTCAGACACCGGCATGATCTCAACCAATCAGTTCAAGAACGGCTCCCACATCGACGTCGAGGGGACGATCTTCAAGATCGTCGACTTCCAGCACGTCAAGCCCGGCAAGGGCCCCGCGTTTGTCCGCACCAAGCTCAAGCGCGTTTCGGACGGCAACACGTTGGACCGTACCTTCCGCGCTGGTGAGAAGTTCCGCCCAGTCCGCACCGAGGTACGCAAGATGCAATACCTGTACAAGGACGGCACCGACGCGCACTTCATGGACACCGAGACTTACGAACAGGTCCAGATCCCCGAGACCGTCCTGGCCGAGCCGCTGCAGTGGATGCGCGAGTCCGACGAGGCCGAGGTGCTGTACATGGACGACGTGGCCTCCGATGTCCAGCTGCCTGCCTCGGGTGAATTCGAGGTGACCGAGACCGAGCCCGGCCTGCGGGGTGACACCGCCTCAGGGGGTGGCACCAAACCCGCCATCATCGAGACGGGCACGCGCGTGATGGTCCCCCTGTTCGTCAACATCGGGGACCGGATCAAGGTCGACACGCGCACCGGCGACTACATGTCGCGGGCCTAGGCCGGCGCTTGGCAACTCGCACCGAGCAGCGTCGCGCCGCCATCTGGGCCCTGTATCAGTCAGACCTGCTCGACCGGCCGCTGGAGTTCGACACAGACGTCCACCGCTTCACCCAGGAGCTGGCCGAGGCGGTCCGCGAGAACCAGGACGAGCTCGACCTGCTGATCCGTCGCTACTCCAAGGGCTGGACGCTGAGTCGCATCGCGCCGCTGGAGCGTTCGATCCTGCGCGTGGCGCTGCTGGAGATCACCAAACCCGAGGCCGAGCCGGGCGACCGGCCGATCCCGCCCGAGGGCGCGATCGACGAGGCGGTCGAGACCGCCAAGGAGTTCTGCGGCGCTGACGCCCCCAAATTCGTCAACGGGGTTCTGGCAGCCGCGTTGCGCGAAATGCAATCCCAACCTTCCTGAGCCACACTCGTACCTGTGAGCTACACCAACGACTCAGGCCGGCGCCAGATCCTCGACGACTGCGTCGCCGGAGCGAACTACATGGGCGACGCGCTCGCCGCGCTGGGCGAGGCCTACGAACTCCTGGACGATCATGCCGCCGAGCAGATGGAGGCGTCGGTGTTCAAGCCCACCCAGGCGGCCTACGGTCAGCTCAAGCGCACCCTGACCGAGTTCGCCACCCGCTACGGCATGCCCCAGCCCACCTTCGCCGTCTCGGTGATTCCCGCGCCGACCGATCCCCACACCACGCTGGACCGGGTGGCCGACCTCGTCCAGTCCGCCGACGACGCGCTGTCAGAACTCCAGGACACGCTGCTGCCCGTCGAGGTCGGGGACGAGGCGCTGCGCGCCGGTCTCAGCCGCGCCCGCACGCTCATCGGCCGGGTTCCGGGCTCCGCGGAGGATCTCATCCGCATCCTCGGTCGCTGAGCCGGCCGTCGGGCGCCTGACGCGCCCTCGGGCAGGGACTACGCTCCCAAGATGCTCGAAATCCGGGATCTGGGCGTGTCCTTCGGTGAGGCGCCCGCCGCTCTGGCGGGGGTCGATCTCCACGTCGGCGCCGGGGAGATCGTCGCCCTGAGCGGTGAGCCCGGCTCGGGCAAGTCGGCCCTGACGCGCTGTGTGGCGGGGGACCTGGTGCCGAGTGCCGGCACGATCACCATCGACGGCCGCCGCCTCAGCGCCCGCAGCCGCAATCCCGACCGCTACGGCGTCGCCGTCGTCTGGCAGGACCTGGCCCTGTGCGACACGCTGGACGTGGCGGCCAACCTGATGCTCGGTCGTGAAACGCACCTGAGCTCGGACACGCGCTTCCATGCCGCCGCCGCCCGCGAGCTGGCGGCCCTCGGCATCCCCATCCGCGACCCCTCGGCGCTCGTGTCGACCCTGACGCTCGGCCAGCGCTGGCTGCTGGCCCTGGCCATGGCCCTGGGCCGCCATCCCAAGGTGCTCATCGTGGACGAGCTGACCACATCACTCGGCGTGCTCGCCAACGCAACCGTGGAGCGACTGCTGCTGGCCGCCCAGGCCCAGGGCATGGCGATCCTGCTCATCACCCGGGACATCGAGCAGATGTTCCGCATCGCCGATCGGGTCGTCGTGCTCGCCCACGGCGGGGTCGCGGCTGAGTTCGACCCCCGGACCAGCCATCGCGACGACGTCGCCGCCCTGCTCGGGGAGGAGGCGGCCGTGGCCCATCGCGAGGCGGCCGCCCTGCGCCGCTCCCAGGAGCTCCAGCGCCAATTCCTCAGCCGCCTCAGCCATGAGCTGCGCACGCCACTGACCGCGATCCGCGGTTATGCCACCTCCCTGGCGGCGCCCGACGTGACCTGGGACGGCGACTCCCAGCAGCGCTTCCTCGAGCGCATCGCCGCGGAGTCCGCCCGGCTGGGTCGCCTGGTGGATGATCTGCTCGACTTCTCCGCCATCGAGTCGGGGGTCATGCGCCTGCAGCCGGACTGGTGTGATCTGCGCTTGGTCATCGAGGCTGCCGTGGCGCTGCTGCCCATCGCGTGGTCCGCCGCGGTGCAGGTGCGCTGTGACGTGGAGATGCCGGTGATCTGGGCCGACCATGACCGGCTCGAGCAGGTCTTCGTCAACTTGCTGTCCAACGCCTTCAAGCACAATCCGGCGGGGATCCAGGTGACCATCGAGGGACGCCAGTCGGCGGAGAACCGGGTGGAGATCTCCGTCGCCGACGACGGCGGGGGGTTCCCGGCCGAGCGGCGCGACAAGCCCTTTGACTCCGCCCAGCGTCCGCACTCGCGCACCGCGGGCGCCGGTCTGGGCCTGTCCATCTCCAAGGGCATCATCGAGGCCCACGGCGGCACGATCGTCCTGGGCGCTCCGGCGCACGGCACCCGCTTTGTCATCAGCCTCCCCGTCGAGGTGGCGGGCGCGGCGGAGGACCCGACCGTCACCGGTGATGTCGGCGCGCTGCCTGACGACCGGGCGCCCGGCGGCCCCGCGGCCGCGCCGGTGCACCTGGAGCTGAGCGCCCGTGGCTGAGCCGACGCGGGCGCTGCTGGTCGAGGACGACCTCAACATCGTCGATCTCATCCGCTCGAACCTGTCCGTGCGGGGTTTCGACACCGTGCTGTCGTCCGACGGGACCGACGCGATCCGCCTGCTGGAGACCGAGAACCCCGACATCGTGCTGCTCGACCTGATGCTGCCTGACGCCGATGGCTTCGACCTGTGTCGCCAGATCCGCGAGCGCTCCAATGCCGCGGTGATCGTCGTCTCCGCCCGCGGCGGGGAGCGCGACAAGGTCACCGCGCTCAACATGGGCGCCGATGACTACATGACCAAGCCCTTCAGCGTCGAGGAGCTTCTGGCCCGGATCACCGCGACGCTGCGGCGCACCCGCCCGGCGCTGATCGACGCGAGCGCCGGAGACGCGAGCCGCATCGTGGTGGGGGACCTCCAGATCGACCTCGCCTCCCAGTACGTCGCCCGCGCGGGGGAGACGGTCCATCTCACCCCCACGGAGTTCAGCCTGCTGCGCGAGCTCGCGACCAATCGGGGCAAGCTGCTCAGCCACGCCCACCTGCTGCGACGTGTCTGGGGGCCGGCGTACCAGACCGAGACCGAGTACGTGCGCGTCTACGTGGGCCGCCTGCGGGCCAAGCTGGAGGTCCCCGGCGGGCCCCAACTCATCCTCACCGCGCCGCGCGCCGGATACCGCTTCGCTCCGGAGTAGATCGGCCCGTAGCCCCCCAGACGGTGATGTGAGCGTTCACAGTTGCCCGGCCTGTGCAGCCCATTTATGGATTGTTTATGGTCAGTCGGCGCTTGTTAATGCCTCGTTTATGAACGTAGGCATACCGTCGGGTTGAGAGAGAGAACGCGGCGAGCCCGTCTCGTCGCCCTAGGAGTAACACGAGGAGGTAGTGACCGTGCACTTGCGCACAAGCAAGGCAGGTTTCGTGGCGATGGTCTTCGCCATCGTTGCTGCTCTGGCAGTCGCCGCATGCGGCTCGTCCAGCAAGACGACATCAACGTCGTCACCCGCACCGGCTTCGACCGGTGCCACCACCAGCGCGTCGTCCGGCGGGTCCACGCTGAACGTCACCGCGGCGTCGTTCACCAACGACTTCAGCGCCATGTCTCAGCTGGCCTCCCTGGCCAAGCAGGGCAAGGGCTCAATCGCCGCGATCCTGCCCGACACCACCAGCTCGACGCGGTACGTCGAGTTCGACGAGCCCGACCTGAAGGCCGCCGCGGCCAAGGCCGGCGTGCCGATCACCGTGCAGAACGCCGGTGGCTCGGATCAGACGTTCGTCACCGACGCCCAGTCGGCGATCACCAACGGCGCCACGGTGCTGCTGATCGACCCCGAGGACTCCGGCACCGGCGTCCAGGTCGAGAACTACGCCAAGTCCCACGGCGTGGCGGTCATCGACTACGACCGTCTGGACACCGGCGGTCCGACCGATCCCTACGTCTCGTTCAACAACGTCAAGGTCGGCGAGCTGATCGGCCAGGGCTTCGAGACCTGCGCCACGGCGTGGGGCGTGAAGAAGCCGAACGTGATCGTCATGCGTGGCGATCCGACCGACAACAACGCGGCGCTGTTCTACCAGGGCTACTACACCAACGTCCTGGCGGCGAAGTTCACGTCCGGGGCCTACACGCTGGCGGCCAACACCGCTGGCACGTGGACCCCGTCCACGGCGCAGACCGAGTTCGAGCAGGCCCTCACGGCCCACTCGACCGCCAACTCCGCGGTGATCCCGAACGACGAGAACGGCGCCCCGATCATCACGTACCTGAAGTCCCACGGCGTAAAGCCGATGACGTTCCCCACCACCGGCCAGGACGCGACCCTCACGGGCCTGCAGAACATCCT
>CAZZVR010000176.1:0-8447 GCA_964657595.1 Burkholderia sp. PAMC 26561
GAAGTCCGATTTGGGCAGCTGACCCTTGCCCCGGCTCTGGAACGGCCCGCCGAAGGACAGACTGACCGGCTCGGTCAGCACCGTCGAGCCGGTCGGATCGACACTGATCGACGCCTGGAGTCGGCCTGAGTCGATGGCGTGAGTCCCGGTGAAGGTCTCGGCGAGCAGCGTGCGGGCGCTCGCGCCGGCCGCACCGGTCCCGGCGGGAGCCGACGACCCGCCACATCCGGCCAGCGTCAGGCTGAGGAGGACAACGAGTAAAGCTGGCGTCAGAAGCGCAACCTTCCGACCTCCAGATGAGTTCCAGAACCGATGCAACGTGGCGCTCTCCGAATCCTCCGCGCGCAACCTGTCTTGCAGCGGGGAGGGATCTCGAACATAACATGGCGCCCGATGGTCAGGCGCCGCCGCACCGTCCTCGCGACCCTGCTCGGGCTGGCGATGGCGGCTCTCCTCTGCTGCGCCCAGGCCCAGGCCCGGGCGCAGACCCAGCGCGTGCAGGTGATGGAGCGCGACGGGCAGGTCCGCTCGGTGACCAACCGCTTCATCCCGTCGGCCGACGCCGTCGCCCCGCTGAGGCACAGCACCGGCGCGGTGAAGCACACCAAAGCCCCCCAGGTCACGGTTCCGACCGTCCTGGCCAAGCTCGCGCGGACCGGCCAGATCACCCCGGCTGAGCAGGCGACCTATCTCGGCGAGTGGAACGCGGCCATCAGCGAGGAGCGACACCTATCCAAGGCGCGGGCGGCCCAGATGGATCCGGTCACCGAGATGCTGCACGACATGGCGGTGGCGGGCGAGATGACCGCCAGCCGTCTCCCGGTCCTCTTCCTCACCCTCGAGCGCAACGCCCAGTGGTGGAGGAGCGGCTCGATGCTCGCCTACGGCGCCCGGGTCCAGTTCAGCGGATCTGGGCTGGTGTGGGAGTACTACACCGGCGAGGGCATCCAGCTTCAGGTGCTGGGGACCTTTGGCGAGGCCGACGGCTACTACGAGCAGGGACCGTCGACCTGGCCCCAGCTCATCGCGGTGATGAACGAGATGATCCCGCTGGCCGTGCAGCGCGGCGGCGGACTCGCCTGGGAGTACTACTTCGACTGGGAGGGTGGCAAGCCGCCGTGGGTGTCGGCCATGGCCCAGGCCACCGGCCTGGAGGCGCTGACCAACGCCTATGAGGCGACCCACAACGTGACCTACCTCGACGACGGGAACGCGGCCCTGGGCATCCTCGAGACCCCGCCGCCGACCGGGGTGGCGGTCAAGACCTCCCTGGGTACCCGCTTCCTCCAGTACAGCTTCGCGCCGCACACCGACATCATCAACGCCTTTCTTCAGACCCTGATCGGCCTGGACGACTTCGCGGTCGCCTCAGGCAACACCGCGGCCCAGGCGCTGTTCACCGCGGGCAACGCCCAGGCCCAGGCTGAGCTGCCCGCCTTCAACACCGGGGCTTGGTCGCTCTATCAACCGGGTGAGAGCGACGATCTCTCCTACCACCAGCTGGTCACCACCTTCCTGGGGAACCTGTGCAAGCTGACCGCCACCCCGGTCTACTGCGACACCGAGTCGGACTTCAGCACCGACCTGACCACTCCACCGCAGATCACCCAGGTCACCCAGCGAGCCGCCAGGCAGAAGAGCGCCCGCCTGTACTTCACCCTGGACAAGCCCGCTCACGTCGGCGTGGTCGTCACCAGCGCGGCGGGCAAGACCGTCCTCTACACCAGCGCCGACTGCGAGCCCGGCACCGATTACTGGATCCTGCCCAAGTTGAAGGCGGGCAGCTACACGGTGAAGCTGTCGGGCACCGACCTGGCCGGGAACTACGCCACCACCAGCGGCACGCTCAGCGTCAGCTGAAGGTCTGGATCTCGCCCGCGGCCACGAAGTAGAGGCAGATGGCGCCGATGGCGAGGATCGCCGCGAGGATGAGCGCGCGGGAGTGGATGACATGCCCGTAGGCCCCTGCGGCAAAGGCCAGCAGGATCGCCACGGCGCATACATCGAGGGCGTGGTTAGACGCGACGGCGAGAACGAACGGCACGGCGCACAACCCTATAGTTGAGCGCGTGCCAACCGAACCTGCATCGGTCTCCGAGGTCGCCGAGGGCCTGCGCGAGGTCGGGTATCTGCCGGGTGACTCGACCGCTCTGGTCGCCTACCTCGCGACCAAGCTCGGCAAGCCCGTGCTCGTCGAGGGCCCCGCCGGCGTCGGCAAGACCGAGTTGGCCAAGGCGCTGGCCAAGCTGCTGGACCGCCGGCTGGTGCGCCTGCAGTGCTACGAGGGCCTGGATGAGGCCAAGGCACTGTATGAGTGGAACTACCGCAAGCAGCTGCTGCGCATCCAAGCCGGGGCCGAGTCGGACGAGGACGGGAACTGGAACACCGTCCAGGACGAGATCTTCGGTGAGGAGTTCCTCCTCACCCGCCCGCTGCTGGAGGCCATCTCCTCCCCCGAGCCGGTGGTGCTGTTGATCGACGAGATCGACAAGACCGACCAGGAGTTCGAGGCGATGCTGCTCGAGCTCCTGTCCGACTTCCAGATCTCCATCCCCGAGCTGGGCCGCGTGGACGCCCGCACCCACCCGGTGGTGCTGTTGACCTCCAACAACAGCCGTGAGCTGACCGAGGCCCTGAAGCGACGCTGCCTGTACCTGTGGCTCGACTATCCCGAGCCCGAACACGAGCTGGCCATTGTGCGCATGCACACCCCCGAGCTGCCCGAGACGGTCTCCGCCAAGCTGATCGAGGTGATCGGCATGGTCCGGGACCTCGACATCAAGAAGCCGCCGAGCATCGCCGAGTCGATCGACTGGGCCCGGGCGCTGCTGCTGCTCGGGGCCGCCGACATCGACCAGCAGACCTTCCGCGACACCATGTCGGTCATCATCAAGCACCGCACCGACCTCGACATCGTGGCCGAGCGGGTCGGCGTCAAGCTCCCGAGTTCGGCGTCCGCCCCGGCCTGATGGCCGAGGACGATCCGACCCCCTTCGTCCCACCCAACCACTACGGCCTGGGGTTTCCCGGGATGGTGAGCCTCGACGACGACAAGCTGCCCGCACCGCCGCGGCGGATCGCCGGCTCGCCCGAGACGGGCTTTGACGGCGAGCTGCTGGCCTTCGGCGAGGACCTGCGCGCCGAGGGGATGGCGGTGGGCACCTCGGAGCTGCTCGACGCCTTCAAGGCGATCGCCCTGGTGCGCTGGTCTGACCCGCAGGAGTTCCGCGAGGCGCTGGCGGCCACGATCGCCAAGTCACCCGAGGACCGCCGGGTGTTCGACATCGTGTTTGACCGCTTCTTCTTCCGGGCCGCCGAGGCCCAGGCGGTCCGGCTGGAGGTGAGTGAACCGGGCTCGCGCCTCGAGGGCGAGGCGGCTGACCTGGAGGAGCTGCGGCGCCAGATCGCCGAGGCCCTGCGCGAGGGCTCGGAATCTGAGATCCGTGACCTCGCCCGGCTGGCCATCGCCGCCTTTGGCAAGGGCCAGGGCTCAGGGGTACTGGGAGTGGATGTCCAGCGCATCCGCCGCGCGCTCGGCCTGCGGGCCGAGCCCCAACCCGAGCTGCCCGACGACGATCCCCGCCGCCACGGCCTGCCCCGCCAGCAGCTGCGCAGCTTCGAACAGCAGCTGCGCCGCGAGCTCGAACGCGCCGAGATCGAGCGCACCAGCGAACTGCCGGCCAAGCGTCCGCTGAGCGAGATGGACCGCAGCCTCCCCGGCGGGCCGGTCCAGGACCTCGCCCAGGTGCACAAGGTCGTCACCCAGCTCAAGCGGCGGCTCGCCACCCAGGGCCATGAGCTGCGCGGCCACGCGCGCCACGCCCAGGTCGACGTGCGGGCGACGATGCGCGCGTCCCTGCAGACCGGGGGCGTACCCGTCGACCTCAGGTACAAGCCGGTGCGACCGCGCCGGCCCGAGATCTTCGTGCTGTGCGACGTGTCGACGTCGGTGACCTCAGCCTCCACCTTCTTCCTCAGCGTGCTCCACGCGCTGCATGACGCCTTCCGCAAGATGCGCTCCTTCGTATTCATCGAGCGCATCTCCGAGGTCACCGACGTGCTGGCGCGTGAGCGCGACTTCCGGGCCGCGGCGGCGGCGATCGCCGCCGATGCCGGCGTGGCCGACATCTCCGGCTACACCGACTACGGCCGCGTGTGGAGCGAGTTCAAGGAGCTCATCGAGGACGAGCTGCACCCGCGCGCCACGGTGATCGTGCTCGGCGACGCCCGCACCAACGGACGGCCGCCGCGTGAGGACATCTTCGCCCAGATCGCCGCCAAGGCCGGGCGTACCTTCTGGCTCAACCCCGAGCCACGGCTGTACTGGAACTACGGCGACTCGGTGATCGCCGCCTACGCGCAGTACTGCGAGGCCTTCGAGTGCTGGACCACCGCCCACCTCGAGGAGTTCGTCAAGGCGCTGACGCGCCCGCCCGTGCGTTGAGCATTCGGCGACGCGCGGCACCTGAGAGGCCAGACCCGGCCCGAATTCTCCAGAGTGGGGCTCAACGCCGGCGCCCCGCGCGTGCGGGGTCGTGAGCCGACCCCGCAGGCGCACCGCGGTCCGCTCCCGCATCACTCTGGAGAGTTGTGGGGGGCCTGGCGAGACCCGTCGACCCGACCCGGAGCGCCATGACCATTCCGGCCGGAGCGCTCAGACGAGCCCCGCCGGGTCACGGGCGCTCCTCACGCACCGCAAGTCAACCCGCGGAGACCGAGTCTGCGTGGGGATGATCCAGACGGATCATCCCCAGCAGTGGTGCTACAGCCCTCTGGTCCCTCCGGGAATCTATGGACGCCCGGGCGCCCCGAGATCGGTAGTTGCCCGTAGACGCTTGCGTGACCAACCGCACTCACATGCGGAGGGTCGCTCAGTGGCGAGCGCGGGCGCCGAGCAGGGACCAGGCGCTCGGCAGCAGGCCGGCAGCCAGCGCGCACTTGACCGCGTCGCCGATCCAGAAGGGCGTGAAGCCCAGGGCGATCGCCCGGCCCACGCCGACGTGGAGGTCGAGCGCCAGCCAGGCGACGCCGATCGTGTACATCACGACCTCGCCGAGGAGCATCGCCGGGATGCTGGAGACGAGCTTGCGGTCCGCCCGGCGCGAGGCCAGCCAGCCGGTCACCCCGGCTGAGGCGATGAAGCCGAGGATGTAGCCGAAGTTCGCGCCGACATAGCCGCTGGTACCGCCCTGGAACCACGCCACGCCGGCGAGACCGGCGACGGCGTACAGCGCCAGCGCGGCCACGCCCCGGCGCCAGCCCAGCGCCGCGCCGACCAGCAGCACGCCGAGGGTCTGTCCGGTGATCGGCACGGGGGTGAAGGAGAGGTGGATGGAGATCTGGGCCAGCAGGCCGACCAGGCCCGCGGAACCCACGACGAGGACGATGTCGCGAACCAGAGCCCCGGGGATCACATCGCTGAGGACGAGCGGCTCAGAGGCGCTCACGCCTCCACCGCTGGTCATGAGCACTGATCGCTTGGGCAGTTGATCCATCAGGTCCTCCTCGAGTCCAGGTCACTCGCTGGTCAGAAGCATTGGGGCGCTGATTTCAGCAGGTACAGCCAGCACGCGCGTAGAAACCCGAAGCTCGGGTCAGTGCATCGGCGCCGAAGATGCCCGCGGAACGCGGATGATGGCGGCCGTGCCCCGGCCTACCGTGGGGCACCGGAGCCCACTGAACATGTCCGTCGCCACCGCACCCTCCCCCGTTCTCACCCGGCTGATCCGGGTGCTCGTCGCCGACGATCACCCGGTGGCGCTGCGCGGACTGTCCGCCCTGCTGTCGGACGAGCCCGACCTCGCCGTCGTTGCGGCCTGCCGGGATGCCGACGGCGCCATCGCCAGCGTCGCCGAGCATCAGCCCGACGTCGCGGTGCTGGACCTCAACATGCCCGGGCGCCCCGTCCTGGAGGCGCTGCCGGAGCTGTGTGAGCGCTGCCCCGGCACCCGCATCGTGATGGTGACGATGGCGTCCGAGCCCGCCTACGCGCTGCGCGCGCTGGAGGCGGGCGCGACCGGGTATGTCCTCAAGGACGGGGCCGACGCCGACATCGTGGCGGCGGTCCGAGCCGCCGCGGTGGGCGAGCGCTTCCTCACCGCCGAACTGGCCGACCGCCTCGGCTCCGAGGACGCCCTCACCCGGCCGGGTGGCCTGTCCGGTCGCCAGCTGGAGATCCTCGGGCTGCTGGCCCTCGGCCACACCAACGTTCAGATCAGCCAGCGCCTGTACCTGTCGGCGCGCACGATCGAGTCCCACCGCGCCCAGATCATGGCCAAGCTGGGCCGCCATAGCCGCCATGAGCTCGTCGGGTTCGCGCTCGACCACGGCCTCATCGGGGCCGAGCCGCTCGGCGTCTGAGCGCTGGGGGCCCCGGTGCCCTGAGGCTCAGATCTCGCGGATCTGCTTGCGCCGGTCCCCCAGTGACGAGGTGACGCCGGCGGGCAGCTCCATGCGCACGACGGTGCCGTCTGAGCCCGAGGTGACCGTGAGGCGACCCCCGGCGAGGTAGGCGCGCTCGCGCATGCCGGCCATCCCGAATCCCGACGAGGTAGCTGAGGTGTCAAAGCCCACCCCGTCGTCGCGCACCTCGATGATCAGCGTGTCGCGGTCGTCCACCTTGGTGTCGACGGCGACCGAGTCGGCCTGGGCGTGCTTGACCACGTTGGTCAACGCCTCCTGGATCAGCCGGTACACCGTCGTCTCCAGTTCAGCGGTGAGGTGGAGCTCCTCACCGTCGGGCCGGGTCAGGTCGAGCACCAGCATCGCGTAGAGGCCGCGGTCGCGATGGCGGTTCATCAGGGCGGCGAGCGCGTCGCGGAGCCCGAGGTCGTCGAGCAGCGGCGGGCGCAGGTCGGCGATGATCCCGCGCAGGTTCTGGATCTCGTACTCGAGGTCGGCCACGGCCTGGGAGACCGAGCTGCGGAAGATGTCCAGGTCGTCCTTGCGCCGGGCGCCCGACAGCAGGATGCGCAGCCCGCCGAGGGACTGCAGGGTCTGGTCATGCAGCTCCCGGGCCCAGCGCCGGCGCTCCTCCTCGGCGGCGTCGATCGACGCGGCCAGCCGGTCGGACTCGACGCTGCGGGAGATCGCCACGGCATTGGCAGCCGCCGCGGCGAAGGTGAGCAGCAGGTCCTCGTCGGCGTCGCTGAAGGGCTCCTGCTCGGTGCCGCGGTCCACCGCCACCAGCACCCCGAGCCCGTGACCACGGTGGATCATCGGCACGATCAGCGCCGTGCGCACATCCCCCAGCCCGAGCATCGTGCGGCGGTCCTGCAGGTCGTCGGGGACCTGATTGACGCGCACGGGGATGCCGGAGGTGAGCACCCGCCCCGAGGCGGTCCCGGTGATGTCATAGAGGGTGCCGCGCCGGTCGGCGGTGGTTCCCGTGCCCGCCACCAGCTCGAGCTGGGCGCCCCGGGCCAGCATGATCAGGACACTGCGGGCGTTGATCAGGGCGCGGCCGCGCTTGACCACCAGCTCGAGGATGGTGTTGAGCTCCACCTCGGTCCCGATCGCGTCGGAGATCGTCCGCGCCGCCTCCAGCCCGCGCAGCGCCTGGATCGACTCCAGCCGGCCGCGCTCGGCTCGCTGGTACATGCGCGCGTTGTCGATCGCGGTGGCCGCGAACTGGGCGAGCACGCCGACGGCGTCCTCGTCGGCCTGAGTGAACGCCTGGCCGTCGGACTTCTCGGTCAGATAGAGGTTGCCCCACGTCTGGCCGCGGATGACCACGGGAACCCCGAGGAAGGTGCCCATGTCCGGGTGTCCGTAGGGGAACCCGAAGCTCTGGCGGTGGCTGCCGACATCCGCCAGGCGCAGTGGTCGCGGATCCTCGATGAGCACCCCGAGCACACCCCGTCCCCGCGGCAGCTCGCCGATCGCCCGGTGAGCCTCGGGCTCGATGCCCGAGGTGAGAAAGCGCGCCAGCTCGGTGCGCTCGGGATTGAGCACGCCCAGAGCGGCGTAGCGCGCACCGGTGATCAGGCGCGCCTCCTCCAGCACCTTCTCGAACACGACGTCGGGGTCCAGGGCGGTCAGCAGCCGGCGTCCCGCCTCCAGCAGGTGCGTCAGCGTGGCGGTCTCCGAGTCCAGGGGCGGGCGCGGCTCACCCGGAGCCGAGGTGCTGTTCATTCCCGACGATCCCTGCGACGCGAACGCACTGTCGGGCGATTCTCCCAGAAGCACGACACACTGCGCCGTCTATGAGCGCCGCCTCCGCCGCGATCTGCTTCGACGCCGTCTCCCACCGCTACGGCGACACCGAGGCCCTAGCGGACATCGACCTCAGCGTCGCACCGGGTGAGCGCGTCGCGGTGGTCGGCGCCAGCGGCGCGGGCAAGACCACCCTGCTGGAGCTGATCTGCGGACTCCTGGTGCCGAGCCGGGGCAGCGTCAGCGCCGCGCCGGCGACCCTGATGCCCCAGCGCGACCTGCTCCTGCCCTGG
>CAZZVR010000177.1:0-8446 GCA_964657595.1 Burkholderia sp. PAMC 26561
GCTGGCGTTCTATGCCACGTTGCGTTGGGGGACCATGCTCGCCCCCTCCGAGCAGGGCCGCATGTTCGCGTCGCTGCTGCTCGCGGTGGCGGTCGCGGTCATCCTGCGCCGGCTGCCGCTGCGGCGTGGACCGCGCTGGGCGCCGCTGCCCGTCGCGGTCGGAATCGGCGTCGCGGTCGCCGCAGCGCTCGCGCTGATCGCCATCGCCGGGTTCCCCCTCAGCACCCACGTCGGCCGGATCGCCGTGGCGCTGTCTGACGGAGTGGGCACCTTCGGTGACCTGCTGGTCCCCTACGACGGCGGGGACGCGAACGTGGCCGCGGCGCTGGTCCTGGCGGCCGGCCTGCTGCTGCTGGCGGCCGGGGTCGCCTTCGGCAGCCTCCGTCGCGGCACCCCGAGCACGGCCGGCCTCGCCCTGGCGGCCGCGCCGCTGCTGGCTCTGGCGGTCGTTCCGTCCACCATCGTCACCCCGCGGCTCTCCTACTTCCACGGGCTCATCGGCTTCTCGCTGGTGGCGCTGCTCGTCTTCTCACCGCGCCTGGTGCCCGAGGCCCGGGCCAGCGGCCTGGGGCTGATCGCGCTGGCGGCCGTACTCGGGGCGGCCGGTGCCGGGGTGATCGCGGGGGATCGCCTGTGGGTCCACAGCGGCCGGAGCACCGGCGCGACGGGCACCGGGTCCGGGACCGGCGCGGCGGTGGCCGAATCCTTCCGCTGGCAGCAGACCTACGGCACCCTGGGTTGGCCCTACACCGGCGCCAGCGTGCTGGAGATCTCCGCCCGGCGCCCGGAGCACTGGAAGACCGAGGACCTGGACCGCTTCAACGGGCGGGGCTGGACGACGGGGAACGGGAGTGCTGACCCCGGTCTGAGTGGCGTCAGCGCCGGCCACCTCGCCGCCTACAGCGAGACGATCGACGTCAACGTCGACCAGATCGCCTCAGACCAGATCATCTCCGCGGGCTACGCCGAGCGCCCGGATATCCCCGGAGCGGCGCCGGGCAGCGACCCGGGCACCTGGGTGACCCAGCCGGGCTTCACGCTGCGCCCCGGCGACGGCTACGCGATCCGGGTCTACGCCCCCGACCCACCGGCCGGCGCGCTGGCGGGCGCCGGCAGCGACTACCCCGCGGCCCTGGCGCCGTTCCGGACCCTGGCGCTGCCGCGCGACACCTACGGCCAGGTCCAGGCGCTGGCCACGCGCCTGCACGCGGGGACCGACAGCCCCTACGCCTACGTGGAGTCGGTGATGGACTATCTCCAGCACGGCTACGTGTACACCCTGGACCCCCCGCGGGCGGGCGCCTACCCACTTGTCGACTTCCTCCTCCACAGCCGCCGCGGGTACTGCCAGCAGTTCGCCGGGGCGATGGCCCTGCTGCTGCGCCTGAAGGGCGTCCCCGCCCGGGTGGCCGTCGGTTTCAGCAGCGGTACGCGGCGGGCCGCATCGCACACCTACGTGGTGGCCGACTCCGACGCCCACGCCTGGGTCGAGGTGTGGTTTCCCAGCTATGGCTGGGTGACCTTTGACCCCACCCCGGGCACGGCCACCGCGGCGGGGACCACCCCGGCCGCCACGACGTCGCTCCCAGGCCCCACCACGTCGCCGACCGGGACGAGCCCGGCCGCCACGCCCAGCACCCCGACGCAGACCTCCGCGCTGCCCGGCCGCCTCGGTGGGCACCCGAACGCGCCCGAAGGTGCTGGCCGCGGCCCGGGGGCGAGGTCTGCGTCGGGGGCGCGCACGGGCGCCGGGGTGGGGAGCGCCTGGGTGGTCGTCGGCTCGGCGCTGCTCGGCGTCCTGCTCGCCGGGGTCCTGGCGCTGGGCCTGCGCGGATTCCTGCGCCGTCCCTCCAGTGCGGCGCTCACCGGCGAGTTGGAGCGGGCCTTCAGGGTCACCGGCCAGCCCCTGGACGCCGACGTGACCCTGGCCGACCTCCAGCGACTGCTCAGCGACAGCCCGGCCGCCGCCGCGTACGTGCTGGCTCTGGCCGCCTCCCGGTACGCGCCGGCCGACGGCCTGCCCACGCCCCAGGGCCGTGCGGCCCTGCGGCGCTGGCTGGCCCAGGGTGGGGGGGCCAGGACCCGGGTGCGGGCGCTGCGAGCCCTGCCGCCACGGCGCCGGGCGGCCCGGGACTGACGGGGGCGCAGCTGCCTAGACTGGGATTCATGGACGCCGACGGCGAGCCCCGCGAGGGTGTCTATGACCTCTACCGGCGCGGCAGCGACCTGCTCGAGCACGGCCACAACCACCAGGCACTGATCCCGCTCGCGCAGGCCGCGGCGCGCTCCCCGGACTCGGCCTCTATCCGCGAGGCCTACGGGCGCGCACTGTTTCACGTCCAGCACTACCAAGACGCGGCCGAGGAGTTCCGGGCGGTCACCGAGAAGGAGCCGACCAACGACTTCGCGCTGTTCTGCCTCGGCCGCTGCCTCCAGCAGCTGGGACGCCACCGCGAGGCCCGGCCGCCCCTGACCCTGGCGGCTCGGCTGCAGCCGGGCCGCAGCGATTACCGCCTGTATCTCGAACGGGCCCGCAAGGCCACCGGTCCCGACGCACCGAATCCCTACCGGGAGGCCGGGGACTCCACCGCTGACGGCTGAACCCCGCTCTGAGCAGGCATCTGACCCGGCGCGAGCCCCCGCCTGAGCGGCCCGGCGCCAGGACCCGTGGTGCTAATCTCGACGCACAGCTTTCGTTAGGCCAGGGCGAACCTGGCGGGCAGTACCGGAAGTGGGCGCTCGCCCGCTTTTTTTATGAGTTTTTCCATGCTGGAGTGAGCCGTGAGCAACATCGAAACCGAGATCGAGGCGCGTGTGGCCCAGGCTGTGCCTGAGGTCGAGGTGCTGCTCGTCGAGGTCGTCGCCGGTGACACCCTGCGCGTGTTCATCGACCATCCCGACGGGGTCACGCTGGCCCTGTGCGAGCAGGTCACCCACCAGCTCGGCGACTATCAGGACCGTTACGGGCTCGAGGTGTCCTCACCGGGAGCCGAACGACCGCTGACCAAGCCCTCCCACTACAGCCGCTTCCTGGGACGCCGCGCCAAGCTGCGCCTGCGCGAGGCCCGGGATGGCCATCGCAGCTTCACCGGGGAGCTCGTGGGTGCCTCCGAGGAGGAGGTCACGATCGCCGCACCGAGCGGCATCGTCGCTATCCCGTACTCACAGATCGTCCGCTCCACCCTCGTACCTGGAGACTGAGAGAGAAGTTATGTCCAAGGAAATCGTTGAGGCCGTACGCGGCCTGGCCGCAGAGAAGAACATCTCCTACGAGAAGCTGATGGAGGCGCTCGAGGATGCGCTGCTCTCGGCGTACAAGAAGACCCCCGGCTCGGCGCCCTACGCCAAGGTGGAGATGGATCGTGACTCCGGGGACTTCCGCGTCTTCGAGCTGAAGATCCCGCCGGAGCTCGAGGAGCAGCTCCTGGTCGAGGCCACTGAGGAGCAGGAGTCCGCCCATGATCCCGAGACCGGGGAGCTGCGCGAACCGCTCGCGCCTGAGCTCGACCTCGAGAAGCTCAAGGAGTACGAGGACCAGATCGAGACCGAGGACGTCACCCCCCAGGGGTTCGGTCGCATCGCGGCCCAGACGGCCAAGCAGGTCATCTTCCAGCGCATTCGCGAGGCCGAGCGCGACAACATGTACGAGGAGTACCGCGACCGGGTCGGGGAACTCATCACCGGCATCGTCCAGCAGTCGGACTCGCGTTACACGCTGGTCCAGCTGCGTGAGCGCGTCGAGGCGCTGCTGCCCAAGTCCGAGCAGGTCGACGGCGAGCGCTATGACCACTCCCAGCGGATCAAGGCCGTGATCAAAGACGTGTCCAACTCAACCAAGGGACCGTCGATCATCGTCAGCCGCCGCGACCCAGAACTGATCAAATCCCTCTTCGAGCTCGAGGTTCCCGAGATCGCCGACGGCCTGGTGGAGATCACCGGCGTCGCACGTGAGCCCGGCTACCGCTCCAAGATCGCCGTCGTCTCCCACGTCGACGGGGTCGACCCGGTCGGCGCCTGCGTCGGACCCCGTGGCTCCCGGGTACGGATGGTCGTATCCGAGCTGCGCGGCGAGAAGATCGACATCATCCCCTACAACGAGGAGCCTGCCCGCTTCGTCGCCAAGGCGCTGTCGCCGGCGCGCGTCCGCGAGGTGCTCGTCGACGACGACGCCAAGCAGGCGACGGTCATCGTGCCGGATGACCAGCTCAGCCTGGCCATCGGTCGCGAGGGCCAGAACGCCCGCCTGGCCGCCCGCCTCACCGGCTGGCGCATCGACATCCGCTCCGAGACCGAGTTCGCGGCCGAGGAGGCCGAGAGCGGCTATGAGGAGGAGGAGACCTCCGGCCGCTGCGCCGCCATCCTCACCAACGGCCGGCGCTGCCCCAACGCGTCGCTGCCGGGGTCGAAGTACTGCGGGCTCGACGCCCACCAGGCCCTCGCGGGCAAGGCGACCGATCAGGTAGGTGCCGAGTGACCTCCCTGAGCCCGTCCGCCCGTCCGTGCCCATCCGCCCGCTTCCACGCCGCCTGAGCGCGGCTTCCTAGACTGGATCTGAATGAGTAAGGCCCCTGAGAACAACGCTGCGCCGCCCGCCGCCAACGGCGCGCCCGCCAGCGCCGGCGCCGGCGACAACCAGCAGAAGTCGCGTCCGACCCGTGATTCGCTGCAGGGTGAGCGCGCCCCCGCCAACGCCAGCGGCGGCCGCCGCCGCGTGGTCATCGACGCCGGCGCCGCTCGGCGCGGACCCGGTGGTCCCGGCGGCCCCGGCGGAGGTCCTCCCGGCGCCTCCAACCAGCCACCCCGGCGTCAGCGCCGCGGCCGTCGCCGTCGCGGTGTCTATGACGAGGAGGCCGAGTCACGCCCCTCCCAGACCGCGCTGGGTACACCTCATCTCATTCGCATCAACTCCGGCTCGACCGTGCAGCACGTCGCCGAGTACCTCGACGTGTCAAGCGCCGAGATCATCAAGAAGCTGATGGGCCTGGGTGAGCTGCGCACGCTCACCACGACGCTGCCCGACGACACCATCGAGGTGCTCGCCGCCGAGTTCAACAAGGAAGTGGAGATCGTCCACTCCGAGGACGAGGAGGTCGCCGAGCCGGTGTTCGAGGACGCCGCCGACGACCTCGTCGAGCGCGCCCCCGTCGTCACCATCATGGGCCACGTCGACCACGGCAAGACGAGTCTGCTGGACGCCATCCGTGAAACCGAGGTGGCGGCCGGTGAGGCGGGTGGCATCACCCAGCACATCGGCGCCTACCAGGTCCACCACGGCGGTCACGCCGTCACCTTCCTCGACACCCCGGGTCACGAGGCGTTCACGGCCATGCGCGCCCGCGGCGCCAAAGTCACCGATGTCGCGGTGATCGTGGTCGCCGCTGATGACGGCGTCAAGCCCCAGACCCAGGAGGCGGTCGAGCACGCCAAGACCGCCCACGTTCCCATCATCGTGGCGGTCAACAAGATCGACAAGGAGGGCGCCGATCCCACCCGCGTGCGGACCGAGATGACCAATCTTGGGCTCCAACCGGTGGAATGGGGTGGCGAGACCGACTTCGTCGACGTCTCCGCCCGCACCCGCCAGGGCCTTGACGATCTGCTTGACCTGATCGTCACCCAGGCCGAGGTGATGGAGCTGAAGGCGAACTCCGACGCGCCCGCCTCGGGCACCGTGGTCGAGTCCAAGCTCGATTCGGGTCGCGGGGCCGTCGTGACTGCGCTGATCGGCCGTGGCACCCTGGAGGTCGGGGACGCGGTGGTCGCCGGTGCCCACTGGGGCAAGGTCCGCGCGATGAGCGACTTCCTCGGCAAGCGCATCAACCAGGCGCTTCCGGGTGAGCCGGTGGAGATCCTCGGCTTCGACTCGGTTCCCGAGGCCGGTGAGTACTTCCGGGTGGTCGAGAACGATCGCCGCGCCAAGTCGCTCGCCTCCGAGCGGGCCAACCGCCTCAAGACCGAGGCGCTGGCGCGTCGGCGCAGCAAGCGCATCTCCCTGGAGAACATCTTCGGATCAGATCTGGCCGAGATCAACCTGGTGCTCAAGTCCGACGTCGCGGGCTCACTCGAGGCGATCCAGGACGAGATCTCCAAGCTGCCCCAGGACGAGGTCGAGGTCAACGTGATCCGCAAGGCCGTGGGCGCGGTGACCGAGTCCGACGTCATGCTGGCCGCCGCCTCTGACGCGGTCATCCTCGCCTTCAACGTGCGGCCGGTCGGTGACGCCCGGGCCGTGGCGGAACGTGAAGGCGTGGAGATCCGCGCCTACAGCGTCATCTACCGCGCCATGGAGGAGTTGCGCCAGGCCATGCAGGGCATGCTCAAGCCCGAGGAGGTCGAGGACGCGGTCGGTTCCGCAGAGGTGCGCCAGATCTTCCGCGCCTCCAAGATCGGCACGATCGCCGGCACCCACGTCAACGAGGGCAAGCTCACCCGCAACGGCAAGGTGCGTCTCGTACGCGACGGCACCGTGGTCTACACCGGCGAGATCTCGTCGCTGCGTCGCATCTCGGACGATGTGCGCGAGGTCCTGGCCGGCTTTGACTGCGGCCTGACGCTGCGCGATTACGCCGATATCAAGGAAGGCGACGTCATCGAGGCCTACGCCACTCGTCAGGTCGAGCGCAAGCTCGCCTGACGTCTGGCGTCCCGAGAGCCGTGACCGCCCCCGGCGGCCACATCGCAGGGCGGAGGCTCGGCTAGGATGCCGTCGTCGTCGAGAATGCGCCGCGTCGATGAAGCGATGCGCGTCGTCCTGTCGGAAGCGATCTCGAAGGATCTCCAGGATCCCCGGGTTGGATTTGTGACTGTCACCTCTGTCAAGACGAGCCCGGATCTGCGCCACGCCCGCGTGTACGTGAGCGTGCTGGGCACCGAGGAGGAGCGCAGCGCCAGCCTTCAGGGGCTGGCCTCGGCCCAGGGATTCCTCCAGTCGCGCCTGGCCGGCTCGCTGCGGCTCAAGCACACGCCCACGCTCAGCTTCGGCTATGACGAGTCCGTCGACACCGGCATGCGCATCACCGAGTTGCTCAACGAGCTCGGCGACTCAGACGGCGCCGGCCCCCAATGACCCTCTCGGTGTCATCCGAGCACCAGGCCAGCGGTGCCGCGGCCGGCGTCGCGGCGCTGCTGAGCGAGCTCAAGGCGGCCACCAAGCTGGTGGTGATCACCCACGAGCATCCCGACGGCGATGCGCTCGGCTCGCTGGTGGCCGCCCAGCTGATCCTCACCCAGCTCGGCAAGGACAGCGTCCTGTTCGTCGACGCCGACGACTTCCCCCTGCCCTATGAGTACGGCTTCCTCGGTCTGCCCGGGCATGTCGCGGGCGCGCCCGGTGACCTCCACGAGCGCACCCTGGTGTTCCTCGACTGCGGCAACATCGACCGCAACCCGGCCGGGGCCGCGCTGGTGCATGACGGGGCCACGGTCCTCAACATCGACCATCATCACGACAACACCCGCTTCGGCACCGTCAATCACGTGGTGCCCGAGGCCTCCTGCACCGCCGAGATCGTCTGGGGGCTGATGGGCGAGCTCGGGGCCGAGCTGACCCCGCAGATCGCCGAGGCGCTCTATGTCGGGCTGCTGACCGACACCGGCTGCTTCAACTACGATAACACCACCCCGCGCGCACACCTGATGGCAGCTGAGCTGATCGGCGCTGGCACCGACATCCACCGCATCTACCAGCGCGTGTACGAGGATGTGCCCTACGAGAAGCTCGCCCTGCTGGCCCGTGGTCTCGAGCACGTCGAACGCTACGACGCCGGCCGCCTGACCGTCTCGCAATTGTCGGCGGAGGACTTCGCCGCCACCGGCGCGGAGGAGAGCTACACCGAGGGCGTCATCGACCACCTCCGCGCGGTCCGCGATACCGCCATGGCGGCCCTGGTGCGCGACCGCCTGGCCGCCCCCGGCGAGGCGCAGGAGGACACCGGCGGCGCCCGCGTGCGCAAGGTGTCGCTGCGAGCCAGTGACGAGCGCGTCGACGTCTCGGCGATCGCCCGTGAGCTGGGGGGCGGGGGCCACCGCGCCGCCGCCGGCTTCTCCACCTCGCTCGGCTGGGGCGAGCTCGTCGACTTCCTGCGCGCGGCGCTGGAGCACCAGCTGGCTTCCCGGGCCTGACCGTGCCCGACGGCATCATCCTCTACGACAAGCCCGCCGGAATCACCTCCCACGACGTGGTGGCAGAGGTGCGCCGCCACTTCGGCGGACGCCGCGGGGTCAAGGTCGGACATGCGGGCACCCTCGATCCCTTCGCCACCGGGCTGCTGCTCATCCTGGTGGGCCGTGCCACCCGCGCCCAGCGCTTCCTCATGGCGCTGCCCAAGCGGTATGAGACGGTGGCGCGGTTCGGCGCGACCTCCACCACGGGCGATACCGAAGGCGAGATCACCGAGACCGGCGTGGTGCCGGTGGGGGCCTTGGGGCTCCCCACCGGCAAGCTGAG
>CAZZVR010000178.1:0-3256 GCA_964657595.1 Burkholderia sp. PAMC 26561
AGCTGGTCGAGGACGTCGAGCTGGTCGAGGACGCGAACAGGTCCGGCAGCGACAGCGCGGGACAGATGGTCGCCGCCTGACAGCCGGTCTTCTCGGAGTAGCCGAAGTGGCTGACCATCGCCTGCTCGTACCTGACCATCCAGGCGATGGTCTTCGGCGAGGCCACGTTGGCGCCGTGCACCAGCACGTCGAGCTCACCGGACTGCCCCGTGGTCGCCTCCAGCGTGTCGAGCGACCGCAGCGACGCCAGGTTCCGCGGCACCAACTTGGTGACATCTGACTGCACCGAGGTATGCGCGTCCGCAACCCAGCCGCCGGCCGCGAGGATCAGCCCGACCCCGAGCACGGCGACGGGCCGGCCGCTGAGGCTGGCCAGCACGCGGGTCACCGGCACGGGACCGGGACCGGCGTGGCGGCCGGCGCCCCTGTCGGCCGGGCGTCTCCGGATCCGGTCGAGCGCCAGGATCTCCCCGGCCCCACGCAGCGCTGGGAGCATCCGCCGTCCCCCCGCCCTGAGCCGCGCCGCGGCGGCCCCCAGCCACCGGCGACCCTGGGCTGACGGCGCGCTGAGCAGCTCGCCCGCCCCGCGCAGGGAGGCCCCCAGCGAGCGCGGGAGTGCCACGGGCGCCGGCGCGAGGCCCGACAGGGTGAGGCTCGGGAGCGCGAGCGCCGCCGAGCCGGCGATCAGCACCACCAGGAAGGCGACGACCACCCCGATCACCAGCAGCAGCCCGAACCCCCGCACCATGGGCACCGGCGAGAGCAGCAGCACGAGGAACCCCGTGGCGGTGGCCAGCGCCGCGGCGGCGATCGTCGAGGCGCCGCTGGCCCGGGACTGGAACTGGATGCCGTAGTCGACGCCCAGGCCGATGAGGATCGGCAACACGGCGATGGAGGCGATGGTCAGGCTGCCCCCGCCCGCCCACCACAGCCCGAAGGTGATCGCGGCGCCGGCCAACGCGAAGGCCAGGGGCAGCAGCCGACGGTGGCGACGGAAGGTGAGCAGCAGCACCAGCGCCATCACCAGCACCGCGCCGATGAGCAGCGACAGCACCTGGCCCGACACGGAGGCGGACAGGTCACTCAGCAGGACCGGTTCGCCGCTGACCAGGTAGGACCCGCCCGAGCTCAGCGCGAAGGTCGGCATCTCGGTGGCCTGGCGGATCCAGCGGATCGCCTGGGCGGTCTGGGCCGAGCTGAGGTCGGGCTTGAGCCGCACCTGGATGAGCGCGGAGTCTGCGGTCGGAAACAGGTAGGCGAAGCGGGCCTTGGGCGTGTGGGGGGTTCCCGAGGCGTTGAACACCACGCTTGCGATGAACGTCGGGTTGGCGATCGACGGCAGGTCGGCCTCCGACAGGCCCGACTTGGCCATCAGCCCCAGCAGCTGGGTCTCCTCGCTGCTGGTCGCCCGTTGTCCGGCGGCCTGGGAGGCCGCCGCCTGCTGGGCCGCTGACTCCCCGCGTTTGGCCGCCGCGGCCGAGGCCGCCGCCTCCTTGGCCTTCACGTCACGGCTCAACGAGGCGAGCAGCGCCTCGAGTTGGCGGTTGACCGCAGTGACGGCCTGGTTGAGGAAGGTCGCCGGCCCGTAGACGACCTGCGCGGGCTTGGCCGCCATCAGGTGACCACAGGCGCTGTGGGCCCCGCCGTAGGGCTTGGCCTGGGCCCGAGCCACCGGCAGGTAGGCCGCGAGACTGCTGGAGTCGACGACCTCCTGGCCGTCGAGGCAGGCCTCGAGCTTGGACAGCGCGCTGAGGTCGCGGGCTCCGGTCAGGTCCGCCAGCGGCTCGCGCACCAGCACGTCGACGGCGTCGCCCCCGAACTGCTGGGCATCCTGCTGACTGGCGCGGTAGTCCGGCGTCGAGCTCGAGACCAGCGTGTTGAGGCTCGAGGACGTGGTCAACGCCAACGACGCCCCGGCGCAGGCGAGCGCCAGGACGACGAGGCAGCCGAGCGTCAGTCGCGGTCGCCGCGCGCCGAACGTCATCAGCCGGTCCAGCAACTGCCTCATCCGCTCCGTCAGGCTCGTGGCGGCCCCGAGTGGATCACGCTGGTCGACGTGACCCTCTCAGGCGTCACTAGTCCATCGTCAGGGGGCCCATCGATTCACCGGCCAGGAACTGGCGGATGAACGGGTTCGCCGAGCTGAGCATGTCCTCGGTCGGCCCGGCTTCGACGATGCGGCCCTTCCACAGCACGTTGATGTAATCGGCCGTCCGCCGGGCCATCATCACGTTGTGGGTGATCACGCAGAACGTCGGCATGTGCTCCTTCTGCTGGGCCTTGGCGTCATCCATCATGTCGCGGTGGACCTCGAGGATGAGCTCACCCAGCAGTGAGGTGCGCACGGGGTCCAGGCCGGAGTCGGGCTCGTCGAACAGCACGATGTCGGGCTCGAGCACGAGCGCCCGGGCGAACCCGGCCCGCTTGCGCATGCCGCCGGAGAGCTCGTTGGGGTACTTGTCGCGGCTGTGACCGAGACCGACCTCGTTGAGGCGGCGCATGACCGTGCTCTCGATCTCGTCCTCGCCCTTCTCGGTGTGCTGGCGCAGGGGGAAGGCGACGTTGTCATAGAGGTTCATCGAGCCAAACAGCGCACCGTCCTGGAACAGCAGGCCGAACTTCTTGCGCATGTCGAACAGCTCGTCGTCGACCATGTTGGGGACCGACCGGCCGTGCACGAGGATGTCGCCCTGGTCGGGGTAGAGCAGCCCGACCATGTGCTTGATGCAGACGGACTTACCGGTGCCGGACGGGCCGAGGATCATCGACACCATGCCCTCGGGCAGGCCCATGTTCAGACCGCGGAGGATGCGGTTCTTGCCGAACGCCTTGTAGAGGTCGATGAACTCGACGGCGTCAGGCTTGCCCGACGGATAGACCTTGTAGGTGTGCCACTTGTACTCCTCCTCGGTGGCGCCCGGAGGTGGCGCCGGCCGCGGGGGGAGTTCGTCGTCGCGCAGGTCGACTTGAGTCGTCGTCGCCTCGGGCGAGGATCCCGCGCCCGGCACCGCGATGCCGGCCGCCGGATGCGGCGCCTCGTCCCGCGGCGGAGTGGGTCCCTCCCCGATCGGCAGATGCTCGCCCTGGCCCCCGGTGAGATCCGACACCCCTCCGGCCCCTTCGGCGGCGTGACCGTTCCCGTTCCCGTTCCCGTTGGACGAGCGGGCCACCGGGGATTCAGCGTCGACGGGCAGGTGGGATCCGCCGTCGCGGGCCGAGCCCCCGCCGTCGGCCTGGGCGACCGCGCCGTTCATCG
>CAZZVR010000178.1:3356-8320 GCA_964657595.1 Burkholderia sp. PAMC 26561
CCGCCGTCGCGGGCCGAGCCCCCGCCGTCGGCCTGGGCGACCGCGCCGTTCATCGGAGCGTCAGCTCCGCCGCTGGGATCCTCGGCCGCGCGCGGGTCCTGGTGGCTGTGTCCGATCAGCGCCGGAGAATCGTCGGCCAGCGGGGCAGGCTGATCCGCCCCGCTTGACCGGGTTGACGCGGACCCGGACCAGAGCTGCGCGGTCTCAGCCGCGTCGGGGCCGCCCGAGTCGGTCCGCGGACCAGCACTGACCGGGGCGGGCGGCGCGTCTGCGCCGGTCCCGTTCCCGTTCAACCGCCCGGGTAGGTCCTCTGCGTCACCGTCGCGCCTGCCAAGTGGAAACCGCATCTCTCTCTCACCCTCCGATTGGAGCCCGAGGATTGGCGCCCCAGAAGAGCTGTGTCCCGAGCATTCCCACGATGTGCACGGCCACGATGTTGAAGACCATCGATTTCGCGGTCGCGGTGCCCACTCCCACTGGCCCGCCACTCGCGGTATAGCCGTAGTAACAGCCTACAAGCACGATGATGATGGCCATCACCATCGCCTTTATCAAGCTGAACAGCAGGTCGGGCGGATTCTGGAACTCCCAGAAGATGAGGAAGAAACCTCCCGAGGACACGTCGCCGATCTGCTGGACCACGGCCAGGTAGGAGGCGAGGAAGCCGGCACCGATCGAGCACACGTAGATGAACGGCAGCACCATCAGGGCGCCGAGCAGTCGGGTGGCGCACAGGAAGGTGACGCCGCTGATGCCCATGACCTCGAGCGCGTCGATCTCGTCGGAGATCCGCATCGAGCCGAGCTCGGCGACGATGCCCGTGCCCACCTTGGCGGCCATCATGTAGCCGAAGCACAACGGGACCAGCTCACGCAGGTCACACCACGCCGAGAAGGCACCGGCGTAGGCGGGTGAGCCGACTGACCGGTTGAAGTAGGCCCCCTCGATCCCGCACTGCAGGCCGATGATGAAGACCAGGCCCCAGATCACCAGGGTCGAGGACAGGATGAGGATGCCGGACTGGCGCAGCGCCTCACCGAAGTACTTGAACACCCGCAGGTTGACCAGCCGCCGCAGGACCTGGAGGACGAAGACGACGATGTCGCCGAAGCTCTCGAAGGACGCCGTGACGTTCATGTCACTTGACGATCGTGGTCAGGGCCGGGTGCGTGGCCAGCAGCAGCTGGGTGAACACGTAGTTGAAGGCGAAGATCCCCAGGAAGGCGATCACCACCGCCTGGTTGACGGCGCGACCCACCCCTTCGGCGCCTCCCTCGGCGGTCATGCCCTTGTAACAGCAGACCACCGCGATGATCGCGCCGAACAGGGTCGTCTTGATCACCGAGCCCCACAGGTCGGTGGTCGACGCGTTGTTGAAGAAGGTCGCCCAGAAGGGCCCCAGCGGCGCGTGATTGACCAGCGTGGCCAGGACACCGCCGAAGATCCCGAACAGCAGCGCGTAGATGTCGAACAGGCCGGTGACCAGCATCAGCGCGAGAAAGCGCGGCACCACGAGGCTCTTGATCGGGTCGACGCCGAGCACCTCGAGCGCGTCGAGCTCCTCGCGGATGCGCCGGGCGCCCAGGTCCGCGGTGATCGCGGTGCCGGCCACCCCGGCCAGGACGATCGCGTCGACGAAGGGGGCGAACTCACGGATGGAGGCGAGCACGAAGAACCCACCCAACCGGTCCAGAGCCCCGAACAGCACGAGGAAGTTGGCCGCCTGCAGTCCGGGTGCCTCATAGCCGAAGGCGACGGTGGAGACCAGCAGGGGGAACCAGCAGAGCCGCATGGCGAACATGAACTGGCCGACGAACTCCGGGCCGTAGGAGTAGGGCGGTGACACCGCCGACACCATCGTGCGGCCGGTCAGCACGACCATCTCACCGGCCTGCTCGAGCACGCCCTTGGTCGGGCCCAGGGCCCTGTCGACAGCGATTCTCACGTCTCCTCGGCGCGTAGCCTAAAGCGCGGGGAGGCGGCCGGGACACAAATCGTGGGGCCCGCCGCACCCGGCACCCCGGCGGGCGGCACACCACCGGCGCCCGCGTTGGTATGTTCGCCCGGGTGAGGAGAGGCGTCTGGAGCACGATCGCGACAGCGGCGGCAGCCGCCGCCCTCGCCGGCTGTGGCGCCAGCACCGCCAACCAGGGCCAATCCACCCAGGCGACGGGCACGTTTGCCGCCCGGGTCAAGGCCTCCTTCCCCGCCCGGCAGACCCTGGCCCAGAACAGCCAGCTGATCATCCGGATCAAGAACACCGGGCGGCGCACGATGCCGAACGTCGCCGTCACGCTGACCAACCCCAAGTACGGCTCCGGCGCCCAGGCCCTCGGCACGCTGCTGGCCGCCCCGGCGGCGGGTCAGCCGATCCTCGCGGGACGCTCGCGTCCGGTGTGGGTCATCAACCAGGCGCCCGGGCCCTGTGGCTACTCCTGCCGCCAGGGCGGTCCCGGTGCGGGCGCCACCGACTACACGAACACGTGGGCGCTCGGCAGCCTCGGCCCGGGTGACACCAAGGTGTTCGACTGGCATGTCACCGCGCTGGCGCCCGGGGCCTACACGGTGGCCTACCAGGTCGCGGCCGGCCTGGCCGGCAAGGCCTTCGCCTCCGGGGCGGGCACGCGGGGCCGGCTGAAGGTCGTGATCAGCGCCAAGCCGCGTGGGGCCTACATCAACAGCGCCGGCAAGGTCGTCAACACCAATTGAGCCAAGGTCGGGCCATCAGGCCACGACTCCCCGGGGCGCTTTAGCCATAGGGACAATGATCCGGCCCGGCGGGTTGCATAGTCTCACGACGCTCACGCCCTCATCGCATCCCGCGCCTCCCGATAGCTGCGCGGGCCAGCGGACAGGAAGGAATTACCACACATATGTCTCCGATTCGCCAGCAGAACGTCATGGCCAGTCAGTGGAGTCCCAACGGCCAGAGCATGGGCCTCAAGGACCTGACCAGCCCCGACAACCAGATCTTCGGTGAGAACGTCTTCTCCGCCTCGGTCCAGCGCCAGCGCCTGCCCAAGGACGTGTACAAGAAGCTGTCCCAGACGCTCGCCACCAACGTTCCCCTGGACGCGACCGTCGCCGACGCCGTCGCGCTGGCGATGAAGGAGTGGGCGCTGGAGAAGGGCTGCACCCACTACTCCCACGTGTTCCAGCCGCTCACCGGGCTGACCGCGGAGAAGCACGACTCCTTCTACGGCCCCACCGGCGAGGGCACCGCGCTGGCGTCGTTCACCGGCAAGGAGCTGATCCAGGCCGAGCCGGACGCCTCCTCCTTCCCCAACGGCGGCATCCGCTCGACCTTCGAGGCTCGCGGCTACACCGCCTGGGACCCCACCAGCCCGGCGTTCATCCTCGAGAACCCCAACGGCGCGCTGCTGTGCATCCCCACCGCCTTCGTGTCCTGGAGCGGTGAGGCGCTCGACTCCAAGATCCCGCTGCTGCGTTCGATGGAGGCGATGTCCAAGGCGGCCGTGCGCGCGCTGCGCCTGTTCGGCAACACCACCGCCACGCACATCTTCACCTCCGTCGGCCCGGAGCAGGAGTACTTCCTCATCGACGAGCAGTACTACTTCGAGCGCCCGGACCTCATCACCACGGGCCGTACCCTGTTCGGGGCCAAGCCGCCCAAGGGCCAGGAGCTCGACGACCACTACTTCGGCTCGATCCCCGAGCGCGTGCTCGCCTACATGATGGAGTGCGAGGCGGAGCTGGCCCGCCTGGGTATCCCGATCAAGACCCGCCACAACGAGGTCGCCCCCTCCCAGTACGAGATCGCCCCGATCTACGAGAACTCCAACGTCGGCGCCGATCATCAGCAGCTGACCATGCAGGTGCTGCAGAAGACCGCCCGCCGCTACGGCCTGGTCTGCCTGCTGCACGAGAAGCCCTTCCAGGGCGTCAACGGCTCGGGCAAGCACAACAACTGGTCGATGGGGACCGACGACGGCGAGAACCTGATGAACCCGGGGGACACCCCAGGCGAGAACTGGCAGTTCCTGTTCTTCTGCACCGCGGTCATCGAGGGGGTCAACAAGCACGCGGGCCTGCTGCGCGCGACCGTCGCCTCCGCGGCCCAGGATCACCGCCTGGGGGCCAACGAGGCGCCGCCGGCGATCATCTCGATCTTCCTCGGCGCCGAGCTGCAGAAGGCCTTCGACGCGCTGGAGAAGGGCAAGGCGGCCAAGTCGACGCCGCAGTCCTTCTTGGGTCTGGGCACTCCCGTGCTGCCGACCCTGCCGCTGGACGGCGGCGACCGCAACCGCACGAGCCCATTCGCCTTCACCGGCAACAAGTTCGAGTTCCGCGCCCCCGGCTCGGGTCAGTCCCTGGGTCTGGTCAACACGGTGCTCAACACGATCGTCGCCGAGGCCGTCGACGGGCTCGCGGTCGAGCTCGAGGCGGCGCTGTCCAAGCGCGGCGCCAAGCTCGAGACGGTGCTGCCGCCGATCCTGCAGAAGCACTACGCCGACAACAAGGTCGTCGTCTTCAACGGTGACGGCTACTCGGACAAGTGGCCCAAGGAGGCGGCCAAGCGTGGGCTGAAGAACCTGCGTTCGACTCCCGACGCGCTGCCAGAGCTGGTCACGCCCGAGGCGATCGAGCTGTTCTCCAAGTACGGCGTGCTCAACGAGCGCGAGGCCGAGGCGCGGTACGAGGTGTACCTCGAGCAGTACGTGACCAAGCTCAACATCGAGTCCGAGTCGACCGCCACGATCGCCCGGACGATGCTGCTGCCCGCCGCAGTCCGCTACCTCAACGAGCTGTCGGCGGCGGAGATGGGCGAGCTGGCCTCGGAGCTGCGCGCCAAGATCGACGAGTTCTACTACGCGATCACCAAGCTCGAGGAGGCCAACCTGGAGGAGAACGGCCCCCACGGCGACGGTGAGCTGACCCTCGCGCGGTACTTCCACGACACGGTGATCCCGGCGATGAACGACA
The DNA here is from genome assembly GCA_964657595.1 of Burkholderia sp. PAMC 26561. Taxonomy (GTDB): domain Bacteria; phylum Actinomycetota; class Thermoleophilia; order Solirubrobacterales; family Solirubrobacteraceae; genus Palsa-465. The sequence continues at coordinate 8,301 of CAZZVR010000178.1, forward strand.
CCCGGGCTCTGGGCGACGAA
>CAZZVR010000179.1:0-8283 GCA_964657595.1 Burkholderia sp. PAMC 26561
ACCTCACCGGCGGGGGCCACGCCGTACCTCACGCCGGGCACCTCGGCGCATCAGACCGCGACGATCCACCTCGTCCCCGGGCGCTACCGGACCGGGGACGTGCTCGTCTACCGCGCGACCGGCAACGCCGCCCGTCCCCTCCGGCTGGTCAAGAGCTTCGGGATCAATCCGCGGATCAAGACCGCGGTGTGGGACGGGACGATCCAGGGGCGCCCCGCTCCGGCGGGCAGCTACCTGGTGGGGGTGAAGGTCACCGACCAGGCCTGCACCACGGGCACCTACCCGCAGGTCACCGACCCCGCCCCCCACAGCACCGCCGGGGCCGGCGTCAACGTCAGCTACCTCGACGCCCAGCCGCCGATGACCCCCGTCGCCGCCGGGTCCCTGGCCAGCGTCGGGGTCAACGCCGGCGGTGGCAGCTACACCTGGGCGCTGCGTCGCGCCGGCAGTGCCGCGGTCATCTTCCACGGCCACAGCGCGGTGAGCGACCTGCGGGTCCGCATGCCCGGGGTGGGCCTGTATGAGCTCACCCTGGCCGCGGGGTCACACACCACGACGGTGCCGCTGGTGGCCAGCGCCGTGGGGGCCCGGGCCGCCGCCAAGGTGCTCGTGGTGCTGCCGGCCCTCACCTGGCAGGGCGCGAACGCGACCGACGACGACTCCGACGGACTGATCGACACCCTGGCCAACGGGAGCCAGATCAGCCTCGAGCGTCCGCTGGTGGCCGGTCTGCCCGCCGGCGTGGGCGACGCGGCAGCGCTGCTGAAGTTCCTCGACACCTCAGGTCTGCGCTATGACCTGACCACCGACGTGGCCCTCGCCGAGGGCGTCGGCCCGTCGCTGGCGGGCCGCAGCGGCGTGCTGCTGGATGGCACCTTCACCTGGCTGCCCGCCCAGCTGGCCCCCCGCCTGCGCAGCTTCGTGTCCGCCGGGGGCGGAGTCTTCGCCGACTCGATCCACTCGCTCCAGAGCGCGGCGGAGATCAGCGATGGCACCGACGGCCCGATCGCGGGCCCGGCCAAGGCGCTCGCGGTGGACCCCTTCGGCGTCCGCCACGCCAGCGTGTCGCCCGCCTACCGCGAACCGATCCTCGAGCTGACGGACGGACTGGGCATCTTCTCCACCGCGGCCGCACTCCAGTTCCCGCGCTATCAGGTGCTCAGCCCGCCCAGCGGGCGCGTCGCCTCGGCCGCCGGCGTGGCCGCCAGCGCGGTGTCGATCGTCGGCTTCCACCTCGGTGCCGGCACCGTCGTCGAGGCGGGCCTGCCCGACTTCGGCGCCAGCCTCGCCTCCGACGTCGACGCGGGCGAGCTGCTCAGCCGGGTCTGGCAGGTCGTGCTCCGCTAACGGAGCGCTCCACGATGAGCGGCTACCTCAAGCGCCTGGTCAGCTCACTCGGCGCCTATCAGTTCGCGAACATCGTCGGCAAGGTCTTCGCGATCGTGCTGATCCCCGTGTACACGGGCAAGATCGCGCCGTCGGGCTACGGCATCGCCGAGACCCTGATGACCTTCGTCGTGCTCATCTCGATCGTCGTCCGGGTGGGGATCATCGAGGCGTTCCTGCGCTTCCACTACACCGACGCCGACCCCGCCCGTCGTGCCGCCCTGGCCCGTCGCGCGGTGCTGTTCCTCATGGCCACCACCACCGTCGCCTGCCTGATCCTGCTGATCCCCGCCACGCCCATCTCTGAGCTGATCACCTCCCGGGGCGTGCCCGGGCCCTACCGGGTCGCCGTACTGGGGATCTGGGCCTTCACCAACCTCGAGCTCGGTCAGGCGATCCTGCGCGTCGACGAGCGCCTCCGCGCCTACGCCACCGTCACCCTGATCAACGTGCTCGGGACGATCGGGGTCACCGTGCTGCTGGTCGTCGTCCTCCACCGCGGCTACGAGGGTCTGCTGCTCGGCAACTACGCCGTCTCCACCGTGGTGCTGCTGGGCCTGTGGTGGAGCATGCGCGCGAGCCTGGCGCCCCACCGCAGGGTCCCGACGCTGCAATCCTTCGCAACGCTGTTCCGCTTCGGTCTGCCCACGGTTCCGGCGGAGGCGTCGGTCTACGCTCTCAGCGTCTTGGACCGCCAGTACATCGTCCATCAGCAGGGCACCGTCGCCGCCGGCCGCTACGCGATCGCGGTCAAGGTGGCCGGCGCGGTGGTGTTCATCGTCACCGCCTTCCAGTACGCCTGGCCGCCGCTGGCCTACTCGGTCACCGACGACGCCGAGGCCGCCGAGCTCTACGGCCTGGTCACCACCTACTACGCGCTGATCACCGGCTGGGTGGTGGCCGGCCTCACCCTCGAGGCGCGCTACATCATCCGCTTCCTCGCCCCCCACCCCGGCTACCTGGCCGCCTACCGGGCGGTGCCCTGGCTGTCGCTCGGCTGGGCCCTGTACGGGCTGTGGGTGGTGTTCCTGGTCATCGCCGGCCGCGCCCAGGTGACGCGGCGGAACATCGGGGCGGCGCTGGCCGGTGTCCTGGTCAACGTCGTCCTACTCGTGCTGCTGGTGCCGGCCCTGGGCATCGCCGGGGGCGGCATGGCGCTGTGCGGCGCCTACGTGGCCATGCTCGGCGTCATGTACCTGCTGGTGCGCCGCGTCTTCCCGGTCGCCTTCGAGTGGCGGCGCCTGGCCCACCTGGTCGTGGTGGTTGGCGGCCTGACCGTGCTGGGGGCCGACCTGCTGCCCAACACCGACGCGCTGGGGTTCGTTACCCGCGCCGCCGTGTTCGCGGTGATCGCGCCCGCGCTGCTGGCCACCGGGTTCTTCGCCCGCTCCGAACTGCAGGCCGGTCGGCGTCTGCTGCGGAGACTCGGGTGACCCAAGATCCTCCAAATGATGGCTATGGCCGTCATAACGAGGATGTCGACCGGCCGGACGTGTCGGTCGTCGTCCCGTTCGCGGGGGATCGCGCGGCCGCCGACGCCGCGCTCGCGCTGCTGCGCACCCTCACCCTCCGCGCCAGCGACGAGCGCATCCTCGCCGACAACTCCGGCACCGTCGCACCGGACCAGCCCGACATCACCGTCGTCCGTGCCGCCGGGGAGCGCTCCCCCGCCCACGCCCGCAACACCGGCGCCCGGGCGGCCCACACCGACTGGATCCTCTTCCTCGACGCCGACACCCTCGCGCCCCCGGATCTGCTCGAGCGCTTCTTCGCCACCCCGATCGACGCCACCGTCGGGGCGATCACCGGGGACATCGCCGGGTTCGTCGCCCGGCCCACCCTGGCCGCGCGCTACGGCGCCAGCCGCAACTTCCTCGGCCAGCGCTCACACCTGGCCAACCCCTACAAGCCGCGGGCCTCGAGCGCCAACCTGCTCGTCCGCCGGGCCGCCTTCGACGCGGTCGACGGCTACGTCGAGGGCGTGCGCGCCGGGGAGGACACCGACTTCACCTGGCGCCTGCAGGACGCCGGATGGACGCTGGCCTTCGCCCCCGACGCGGTCGTCCGCCACCGGTACCGCGAGAGCCTCACCGAGCTGCGGCGCCAGTGGCGCGGGTACGCCGCCGGGGCACGCTGGCTCGAGTCGCGCTGGCCGGGCTTCCATCCCGATCCCGGCCTGCACCGGTTGGCCCGGATCCTCCTGCACAAGCTCCACATCGGCCCGGGCGTGGCCTTCCGCGCCGACGGCAACACGGCCGCCACCCGAGCCCGGCTCAGCCGCGCCGAGCGTCTCCGGTTCCTGTTCGTCCAGTGCCTCCTCGGGATCGAGGAGCAGATCGGCCTGCGCCAGTCCAACCATGCGCGTTGACCTGCTCGACCCCCCGGCCTACTCGCCGCCCTATGACGCCGCGCTGGCCGGTGCGCTCGCGCGCGCCGGCGCGCAGGTGCGCCTGATCACCAGCGCCTTCGCCTACGGGGACGTACCCGAGCCCGACGGCTACATCCGGGAGGAGCTCTTCTACCGCCGCGCTGTGGGCGCGGCGGGCTCACGCCTGCGCACCCTGAGCAAGCGAGTCCAGCATGCCCCGGACCTCCTGCGCTACCGCTCCGACGCCGCCGACATCGTCCACTTCCAGTGGTCGACGCGCCTCGACGCGCGGCTCGGACCCGCACGCCCGACCGTCCTCACCGTGCATGACCCCCACGGCGCGCGGGGCCTCACCCACGCCGACGCGGTGATCGTCCACACAGCCTATGCCCGTGACCGGCTCCTGGCCGCGAACCTCCCCGGTCTGCATCCAGAGCGCCTCCACGTCATCCATCACGGCCCGCTGGCGCTCGGACCGCCCGGCCAGCTGCCGCCTGAGCTCACGCCGCCCACCGGTCCGGTGGTGCTGTGCTTCGGCCTCCTGCGCCCGTACAAGGGCATCGAGACGCTGCTGGGCGCCTGGCGCCGCGTGCACGGCGGGGAGCTGTGGATCGTCGGGCGCCCGATGTATGAGCTGTCCGTGCCTGCGGGCGTGGGCTACGTCCCCCGCTACGTGAGCCGGGCCGAGCAGTCCGCGCTGTTCGCCGCCGCCGACATCGTCGTGCTGCCCTACCTGAAGTCCGAGCGCTTCGGCTTCTCCGGGGTGCTGGCCACGGCGCTGGCCGCCGCCAAGGCCACCGTCGTCTCCGAGCTCGGCGGGTTCTTCGAGCCGATCGCGGCGGGGGCGGTGCGGCCGGTGGCGCCCGGGGATGCGGTGGCGCTGGCGGAGGTCCTGCAGGAGCTGATCGACCACCCCGAGGAACGCCACCACCTCGGTGCGGCGGCCTCACAGGCCGCCGAGAATCTCTACTCCTGGGACGCGGCGGCGGCCCAGACGCTCGCCCTCTACCGGGCCCTCACGTGACGGTTCTGTTCTGGCTGTCGCTGGCGCTGCTCGTCTACGCCCAGGTCGGCTACGGGGTCCTGCTGGCCGGGCTGGCGCGGTGCCGGCGCCCGCCGGCCCCGGTGCGCTGGGACGGGGAGCTGCCGCTCGTGTCGGTGATCGTCGCCGCCCATCACGAGGCGGACGTCATCGGCGCGCGCGTGACCAACCTGGCGGCGCTCGACTACCCCCGCACCGAGGTGATCGTGGCCGTCGACGGAGACGGCGACGCGACCGCCGCGCAGGCGCGGGCCGCCGGGGCCGACCGGGTGCTCGAGTTGCCCCGGGCCGGCAAGGTCCCGGCCCAGAACGCCGCGGTGGCCCTGGCCCGCGGGGAGATCTTCGCCTTCTCCGACGCCAACTCGAGCTGGGCCCCCGACGCCCTGAACCGCCTGGTGGACGCGTTCGGGGACCCCCGTACCGGCTATGTCTGCGGAGACGTGGCCTTCACCGCGGCGGATGGCGCCACCAACCAGGAGGGGGTCTACTGGCGCTATGAGATGTTCCTGCGCCGCCAGGAGTCCGCGCTGGCCAGCATCACCGCCGGCAACGGCGCCATCTACGCGGTCCGGCGCGAGGCCTACGTGGTCATGGCACCGGTGATGAGCCACGACATCTCCCTCCCCTTCACGCTGGTCAAGGCCGGCTGGCGTGCGCGCTATGCCCCGGCCGCGCGTGCGACGGAAAAGATGACTCCCTCGATCGAGGGCGAATTCCGCCGCAAGCGGCGCATGGCCAGCCGCGCCTGGCCGACGGTGGTCCTGGGCGGCATGCTGTCCCCGCGCGGCTACGGTCTCACCTACGCCCTGATGATCTTCTCCCACCGCATCCTCCGCTACGCCTCGCCGCTGCTGCACCTCATCGCGCTGGTCGCCAACGCGTGGCTGCTCGGCGCGGGCTGGGTCTACGTGGTGACCTTCGCGCTGCAGCTCGGGGTGATCGCCGCCGCGGTGGCGGCACCGCTGCTGCCGCTGCGCCTGGCCCTGATCGCCCGCTACTACGTGTGGACGACCGCGTCACTGGGTGCCGGCTTCGTCGACTGGGTCGCGGGTCGCCAGCGGGTGATGTGGGAGCCGGTCGAGGGCACGCGGTGAAGCGGCTGCTCGACCTGGCCATCGCCGTGCCGGTGGCGCTGGTGACCGCGCCGCTGATCGCCGTGCTGTGCCTCATCATCCGGCTCGAGTCCCGGGGTCAACCGATCTTCCGCCAGACCCGGGCGGGGCGCCACGGGGTGCCGTTCCGCATCTACAAGCTGCGCACGATGGTCGACAACGCCCAGACGATGGGAGCCGGTGACGCCATCCTGGCCGACGACTTCCGGTTGACGCGCAGCGGCCGCTGGCTGCGGCGCACCAGCCTGGATGAGCTGCCCAACCTGTGGAACGTCATCCGCGGCGAGATGTCGGTCGTGGGTCCCCGCCCCACGCTCCCCAGCCAGGTCGAGCAGTACACCGAGATCCAGCGCCGCCGCCTGGCGGTCCGGCCGGGGATCACCGGCTGGGCCCAGATCCACGGCCGCGCATCCCTCAGCTGGCCCGAGCGGATCGCGCTGGACATCTACTACGTGGAGCACCGCTCGCTGGCGCTGGACCTGAAGATCCTCGCGCGGACCGTGGGGACGCTGACCGGAGGCGACGGGCTCTATCACGAGGACGAGAGCGGGGGATGGGTCGCCCCCTCCTGATCTACGGCGCCGGGGGGTCCGGGCGGGAGATCGCCGCGTGGGCCGAGCGGGCGGTCTGGCAGGGCGAGGGCTGGGATCTGCTCGGCTTCATCGACGACGACTCCGCGTCCGGGAGCCTCGTGCACGGATCGGGTGCCTGGCCGTTAGCGGAGGCCGCGCGGCGCTTCCCCGGCGCCGGGGTGATCGCCGCGGTGGGGAATTCCCGCCTGCGCGAGCGGCTGATCGGGACCGCCGAGGCGGCCGGGCTGGTGAGTGCCCCGCCGCTGGTCCACCCCGGCGTGGAGATCGACCTCGCCCATGTGCAGCTCGAGCCCGGGGTGGTGATCTGCCCGGGCAGCGTGGTGACCACCGACATCGCCATCGGGCGCCACACCCAGGTCAACGTCAACTGCAGCATCACCCACGACACGGTGATCGGGGCCTTCGCCACGTTGTCGCCGGGCACGCAGCTGTCGGGCACCAATCAGCTGGGCGACCACGTCTTCCTCGGCACGGGGTCGATCACGGTCAACGGCCACCCGGGCCAGCCGTTGGTGATCGGCGCCGGAGCGGTGGTGGGTGCCGGAGCGGTGGTCACCCGGGCCGTCGCACCCGGAGTCACCGTGGTGGGCGTGCCCGCGTGCCCGGTCCGGCGCTAGCCCAATTGTCAGAAAGTGAACATCTGTTCACGGATTCCCATTGCCTGGCTATGATTTGCTGAAAAGCAGCGATACGACCTACGCCTAACTGGGTAATAGCCCCCCGGAACAGGTTTCGGAACGACAATGTGAATAGGGGACCGGATGGAAGCGGGAGCACTTCCTCGAACCTCGTCCATGCTTCCGACTGCGTCGCCGCGGGTGCGGCTTCTCAGTTCGGACAGCCGTCTGGTGGCGATGATTCGAGACGGACAGGAGGGGGCCTTCGAGGCTCTGTACGAGCGGCACCACCGAGAGATCCTGTCCTTCTGCCGCCATCTGCTCAGCGATGCGCATGAGGCCGAGGATGCGGTGCAGCACACCTTCATGGCCGCCTACCGCGAGCTCGCCTACACCAGCAAGGAGATCAACGTCCGGCCCTGGCTGTTCACCATCGCTCGCAACCGCTGCTACTCGATCCTGCGCGCGCGGCGCGAGCAGCCCACCGACGACTTCGACCACCTCGCCACCGAAGGCCTGAGCAGCCAGGTCCAGCAGCGCGAGGATCTGCGCGAGCTGCTGTCGGACATGGCCCAGCTCCCCGAGGCGCAGCGCGCGGCGCTGGTGCTCTCCGAACTCGACGCTCTGTCCCACCATCAGATCGGTGACGTGCTCGGCGTGCGCCCCGACAAGGTCAAGGCGCTCGTCTACCAGGCCCGCAGCTCGCTCAGCGCGTCCAAGGACGCGCGCCACGCCGTGTGAGCAGATCCGTCACGAGCTGTCGGTGGGCCGCGGTGCCGCCCTGCGCCGGGCCAACCTGCGCCGGCACCTGCGCGACTGTGATGGGTGCCGCGAGTTCCGCACCCAGGTCGAGCGCCAGCGCCACGGCCTGCGGGTGCTCCTGCCGGTGTTCCCGACCCTGGCGCTCAAGGAGGGGATCTTCGGCGCGGCCGCGGTCGGGGGGACCGGCGCGGCGGCCACCGTCGGCGGCGGGGCGGTGCTGAGCGGCGTGGTCAAGGGCAGCGCGCTCAAGGCGCTGCTCGCCGCCCTGGCCCTGAGCGCCGGCGCGGGCGGCACCGCCGTCGTCGCCGTGACCGGCCTGCCGCTGGACCGGCTGTGGGGCGGGGACGCCGCGGTGCGCGGCCACGGCGCGGCGGGCGTGATGGTGACGCACTCGGATGCGAGC
>CAZZVR010000180.1:0-646 GCA_964657595.1 Burkholderia sp. PAMC 26561
CAACGCCCGCGCTATGGGCGCCGTGTCCTCCGCCCCCGCGTCCTGCTCCGCCGCGTCGGCGCTCGCCAGCGTATGGCCCAGCAGGTGCGACGCCGCCTTGACCCCTGTTCCGGCGAAATCCGGAAAGCCATAGATCACGTCGGTCGGCGCGCCCGTCTTGGGATCGGGGTCGGCGTCCAACAGAAAGACCGGCATCCGCTCCGGCGTGGTCAGCTCGGGGGCGTCATGAGCGCTCCGGCGCCGGTCACCGCCCGCTGGGAGGCGATCGGCACCACCGCGCTGGTGCAGGTGGCGGACCCCGCCTGCCTGAGCACCGCCGAGGCGGTGCTGCGTCGCGAGCTCGACCGCATCGACCGGGCGGCCTCCTCCTACCGGCTCGACTCCGAGCTCACCCACCTCAACGCCCACGCCGGCGGCGTCGTGGCCACCAGCGCGGCCCTGCATGAGGCGGTGGCCGCCGCGGTCGGCGCCGCCGAGGCCTCCGACGGACTGGTCGACCCGACCCTGGGGGCGGACCCCGGCTGGGAGGAGATCGAACTGCTCGGCTGGGCGATCCGCCTGCCCGCCGGGGTGATGCTCGACCTGGGCGCGACCGCCAAGGCGCTGGCGGCCGACCGGGCCGCCACCGCGATCGCCCGGGCGATCG
>CAZZVR010000180.1:656-8224 GCA_964657595.1 Burkholderia sp. PAMC 26561
ATCGGCGGCGCTGGCGTGCTGGTGTCCCTGGGCGGCGACATCGCGCTGGCCGGCGAGACCCCGGCGGCGGGCTGGCCCGTCCACGTCACCGACGACCACCGCGGTGACCGCACCGCGCCGGGCCAGACGGTGTCGCTCAGCGTCGGCGCCCTCGCCACCTCCGGCACGACGGTGCGGCGCGGGCCGGGCGGCCTCGGCCACCACATCATCGACCCGCGGACCTGGCGCTCGGCGGACGGTCCCTGGCGGACCGCCAGCGTCACCGCGGCCAACTGCGTCGACGCCAACACCGCGTCGACGGCGGCGATCATCCTCGGCGACGACGCGCCCGACTGGCTGGAGGAGCAGGGACTCGCCGGGCGCCTCGTCGCCTACGACGGCACGGTCGTCGCCGTCGGCGGCTGGCCTGAGGACACCTCACCCATGCCTGCCCTCGCGCAGCTAACCGGAGCGTTGCGATGATCCACTGGTACGCGATCCGCGCCGCGGGCGCGATGACCCTCATCCTCTTCTCGGTCTCGGTATCGCTCGGGCTGATCAACCGCTCGCGGCTGGCCACCGACCACTGGCCGCGGTTCGTCATCGACCGGGTGCACCGCAACGTCGCCCTGCTCGCGGTGGTGTTCCTGGCCATCCACATCGTCACCGTGGTCACCGACAGCTTCGTGTCGGTTCCCCTGCTGTCGGTGTTCCTGCCCTTCGCCCACTCCTACAGCGCCTTCTGGGTCGGCCTGGGGTCGGCGGCCTGTGACCTGCTGCTCGCCATCGTCATCACGAGCCTGCTGCGGGTGCGCCTCGGCTTCCGCGTGTGGCGCTCCATCCACTGGCTCGCCTACCTCGCCTGGCCGGTCGCGGTGGCCCACGGCATCGGTAACGGCACCGATCACTGGGCCGTCTGGATGCTCGGCATCGACGCGGCCTGCGTGGCCATGGTGCTCGGGGCCCTGACGGTGCGCCTCCTGTCCGTCCCCCGGCTCGCGCCGGTGGAGAACCTCAGCGCACTCCCGGAACTGGAGCGCGTGTGATACCCCGGCTGAGCCCTGAACGCAGAGGAGACGGAATGGATCTGGACCGGCTGATCGATGCGCTGGAACGCGCCGGGGTGCACGGCCACGGCGGAGCGTTCTTCCCCACCGCCACCAAGCTGCGCGCCGTCGCGGCCCAGCGTCGGACGCCGATCGTCGTGGTCAACGGCACCGAGGGCGAGCCCCTCAGCCGCAAGGACCGCTTCCTGCTCGGCGCCCGCACCGACACGGTGCTCAACGGCGCCTTCACCGTGGCGGACGCGCTGGGCGCCGACACGATCATCATCGCCGTCGATCACCGCCGGGTGCGGACGATCGAGACGGTCCAGACGGTGCTGGCCAACCGCCCCGAGCTCGACCGCCGCCGCGCCCCCAGCGTCGAGGTGGTCGCCACCCCTGACGGCTATGTGAGCGGTCAGGAGACCGCGCTGATCAACTTCCTCAGCGGGCGGGAGGCCAAGCCCACCGCCACGCCGCCCTATCCGTTCGAGAAGGGCGTGGGGGGGCGCCCGACCCTGGTGTCCAACGCCGAGACGTTCGCCCAGATCGGCCGGGTCGCCGACGGCAACTACAACGCTGGGCGCTGTGTCACCGTCAGCGGCGCGGTGGGCAAGACCGCGGTGGTCCAGGTCGAGCCCGACACCACGGTGGCGGCCGCTCTCAGCGCCGCCGGTGGCCTCAGCGAACGTCCGTCGGCGATCCTCCTCGGCGGCTATGCCGGGACCTGGGTGGCGATGCCCGAGGCGCTGGAGCTCACGTTGGACGAGCCCGCCCTGCGGGCCCGCGGCCTGACCCTGGGAGCGGGCATCGTGTTCGCCCTGGGCGAGTCGGTCTGCGGCGTGTCAGAGGTGGCCCGGGTCACCCGTTGGATGGCGCGCCAGAGCGCCGGGCAATGCGGGCCCTGCGTGTTCGGGCTCAACGCGATCGCCGGGGCGCTCGAAGGTCTGTGTGACCCGCGCCCCGAGGCGGCTGACCGGTTCACCTCCCTCGCCCAGATCCAGCGTTGGTGCGCGATGGTCAACCGCCGGGGTGGCTGCGCCCACCCTGACGGGGTGGCCCGCTACGTGACCACGGCGCTCGACGTCATGGCCACCGAATTCTCCGATCACGCCGTCCACGGACCGTGTGCGCAATGTGAGACGCCGGCGGCGGCGCCGATCGCGCGCTCCCTGCCCCCGGCCGATCCCCGCGCGGGCTCGCGCCGAGATCCGGTGACGGCATGACCGGCCAGCTGCGCGTCGATCCGATCCGCTGCACCGCGCACGGGATGTGCGCCGAGATCCTGCCCGAGCGGGTGACCCTGGATGACTGGGGCTATCCGATCATCAGCGGCGAGCCGGTCAGCCCCGAGCTGGTGGCGCTGGCCAAGCGGGCGGTGGACGCCTGCCCGGTGTTCGCGCTCAAGTTCGAGCGCGAGCGTGAACGTGGTCGCCCCCGCCCCCGCGCCGGCGACCGCGTGCCGGCCCGGGCACGCTGACCCGGCGGCGGTCCCGGCCGGTCACCTCAGGCCGTGGGGTGACTCCCGCCGGCGGGCAGACGGCCGTCGAGCAGCCAGCCGCGCAGCTCGCTGCGGCGGATCTTGCCGCTGATCGTCTTGGGCAGCGCCTCCACGAAGTGGATCTCGCGGGGGTACTTGTACGGCGCGGTGTGGGCCTTGACGAAGTCCTGGAGCTCACCGGCCAGCTCGGGGCTGGCCTGCTGGCCGGGCGCCAGGATGCAGATCCCGACGACGACCTGGGTGCGCTCGGGATCGTCGCGCCCCACCACCGCCGCTTCCATCACCGCGGGATGGGCGACCAGCGCGCTCTCCACCTCGAAGGGTCCGATGCGGTAGGCGCTGGAGGTGATCACGTCGTCGTTGCGGCCCTCGAACCAGAAGTACCCGTCCTCGTCCCGGGCGGCCTTGTCCCCGGTGAAGTAGTGGTTGCCACGGAACACCTCGGCCGTCGCCTGGGGGTTCTCGTAGTAGCCGGGGAACAGCCCGACCTGGCGGCGCCCGTCGTGGCGCACCGCGACGTTGCCGACCGCACCGGCCTCGACCGGCTGACCCGCGTCGTCGACGATCTCGACGTCCCACCCGGGGACCGGCTTACCCATCGAGCCGGGACGCACCTCGACCCCGCGGTAGTTGGCCACGATGCAGGTGCACTCGGTCTGGCCGTAACCGTCGTAGATGGTCAGGCCGGTGCCCTCACGCCAGGCGCGGATGACCTCGGGGTTGAGCGGCTCCCCCGCGCCGGTGCAGTGGCGCAGCGCCGACAGGTCATAGGCACGCAGGTCGGCCTGGACGAGCAGGCGGTACAGGGTGGGCGGGGCACAGAACGAGGTGATCTGGTGGCGGGCGAGGATGGACAGGATGGTGTCGGCGTCAGGCTTGCCCAGCTGCACCTGGACCACGCACGCGCGCTCGTGGAACTGGCCGAACAGCGCCCCCCAGGCCGCCTTGGCCCAACCGGTGTCGGTCACGGTCCAGTGCAGGTCCCCCGGGCGCAGGTCGTGCCAGAAGCGCGCCGTGCCGACGTGGCCCAGGGCGTAGTCCTGGGCGTGCTGGACCATCTTGGGCAGCGACACGGTGCCGCTGGTGAAGTAGAGGAGGTGGGGGTCGTTGCGGTGGGTCGGGTTCTCCGGGGTCGGGCCGTCACCGGCCCGCCCGCACGCGGTGTCGAAGTCCTCCCAGCCCGCCGGGGCATCGCCCACGCACCAGCGGGCGGCGAGCGTGACCCCGGCCGCGTCGACCTTGGCGGCGCCGGCCGCGTCGGTGATGGCCGCCGTGGCTCCGGCCCGGGTGATCCGGTCCGCGATGTCCTTGGGCGTCAGCAGGTTGGGACCGGGCATGGGGATCGCACCGATCCGCATGGCGCCGAGCAGCGCCGCATGCCACTGGGGGATGCGCGCGAGCATGACGAAGACGTGGTCGCCGCGGCCGATTCCCGCGGCGAGCATCGCCCGGGCGGCCTGGCGCGAGGCGGCGGCCAGATCAGCCGCGCTCTGGAGCGCCACCACGTCACCACGGGCGTCGAGGGACAGCACGGCGGGGGCGTTGGGATCCTCCGCCGCCCACCGCTCGACGATGTCGAGCACCGGGTTGTAGCGCTCGGGTGCCGCCACCGTGAAGGCGGCGCGCGCTGCGTCGTAGTCGCCCAGGTTGGCGGGCGCGTCGCGGGTGGGCCGGGGCTTGAACTGCGCTGTGACCGACACCGCGGTCTCCTCTCCTCACGGGGTCTCAGGGACGCTAACACCTCGGGGTCTCGGCGGCGGGTGCCTGGGTGTGCCGGCAGTGGCCCTGCACACTTGTATGGTAGTGTTCTCAGGGTGGAGATCAAGCGTTCATCTCGCGTGTCCGGTGGGTCCACCCGCGCCCAGGTCTACGCGTCGCTGCGCACCTCGATCGAGACGGTCGAGTTCCCCCCGGGCCTGCGCCTATCCGAGAACGAGCTGGCCGAGCGGCTCGGCGTGAGCCGGACCCCGGTGCGCGAGGCGCTGCTGGGTCTGCGCGATGACCGGATGGTGGAGATCGTGCCCCAGCTGGGCACGTTCGTCGCCCGGATCACCCGGGCCGCGCTGGAGGATGCCCAGTTCATCCGCGAGTCGCTGGAGTGCGCCGCGGTGGCGGACACGGCGGTGTGTGCCGGTGAGGCGGAGATCGCCGCCCTCCGCGCGATCGTCGCCCGCCAGGCCGAGACCCGCGACGCCGCCGACCTCGAGCGCTTCTACCTCCTCGACGACGAGTTCCACAGCTCGCTGTGTGCGATCGGCGGGCGCTCGATCGCCTGGTCGATCTCCCAGCGCGCCAGCGGTCACCTCAACCGCGTGCGCCGGCTCAGCCTGCCCGTGCACGACTACATCGCCGAGATGGTCTCCCAGCACACCACGGTGATCGACGCGGTGGCCGAGCATGACCCCGAGGCGGCCGTGGGCGCCTTGGGAGCGCATCTCAGCCGGGTCCTGTTCGGGCTGGGCGAGATCGCCCACATGCACCCGGACTACTTCGAGGACGACTCCGACCGCGCCTGGGCGCTCGCGCTCGCCGCCGCGCTGGAACTGCGGGTCTGAGACGGTGACCGCCCTGGCCGGCTTCTCGGTTCCCCGCCGCCCTGAGTCGGGGACGGCGAGCCCGCCGCACAGCCGCCGGACGCGGTCGTTCTCCAAGGAGGAGATCCTCAGCGCCATTCACGCCTGGCAGGCCGAGCACGGTGAGAGCCCGAAGATGATCGACTGGGAGCCCGCCCGCGCGCGGCGCCTGGGCCAGGACTGGCGTGCGGAGCGCTTTGAGTCCGGGCATTGGCCGAGCGCCAAGATCGTGTGCGGGCAGTTCGGCAACTTCAACTCGGCGATCCGCGCCGCCGGCCTCACCCCACGGCGCACGCCGAGTCGCCAGCGCCCCAACCTGTCAGGTCCCGAGGCGATCCTCACCGCCCTGATCGAGTGGACCCGCCGCTACGGGGACGTCCCCACCATGGCCGATTGGGATCCCGCCCGCGCGCGGCGCCTGGGGCAGGAGTGGCGCACCGCGCGCTACCACCAGGGCGACTGGCCCAGCGCCGCCTCGGTGCGCTTTCACTTCGGCAGCTTCGCCAAGGCGGCGGACGCCGCCGGTCTGGTCCCCCGCTCCCCGGGCGTGCACCACGACGCCCGCCAGAGCGAGCGCCAGCGCAACCGTCTGGCGGTGTCCCGGGCGGTCGGTCCGCCGATGTCGGGACCCGAGCAGCTGGCCGAGCACGTCCGCGCCGTGGCCCGCGCGCGCGGCAGCCAGGATCCGGTGGCCGTGCACGCCGCGCTGGTCGACCTGGCGGGCACGGCGCTCGCCTGGGCCGAGGCGTTCAGCGCCGACTAAGCGGGGTGCAGCGCGCGGCGCAGCTGCTCGACGATGAGCCGGCGCGCGGCCTGACCGCTGGCGGTGGGCAGCAGCGGGTACACGTGCACCAGCCCGGCGGCCTCGTGGTAGTCGAGGTCGACCCCGGCCGCGGCGGCGCGATCACGGAACACCCGGGCGTCGGGGTTGAGGATGTCGCGGGTGCCGGTGAACAGGGTGATCGGCCCCAGGCCGGTCGGGTCACCGTAGACCGGGCTGACCTGGGGGTCATCCAGGGCCAACTCACCCCGCCAGAGCTCGGTGAACACGCGGATGCCCGGCTGACCCAGCCACGGGTCGGTCGGCTCCACCCGGGCGATCTCCGGGTTGCTCAGCGTCGCGTCCAGGCCGGGTGAGATGAGGATGGTGCGCGCCGCGGTGGCGTGGTGGCGGTCGCGCAGAGCGAGCGCGGCCGACAGGGCGATCTGGCCACCGGCGGAGTCACCGGCCAGGCACAGCGGCCCGGTGGCGACGGCGTCGGCGGCGAGGTCGGCCACGGTGTCGACCACCGCGGCCGCGGTGCCCTCGGGGATGAGCGGGTAGATCGGCACCAGAACCGTGGTGTCGGCGCGGGCGGCGATGCGGGCACACAGGTTCCAGTGCGGCGCCACGATCTGATTGACCCAGCCGCCGCCGTGGGCGTAGATGACGCTGCCCGCCGGCGTGCCGTGAGTCGGGGTGATCCGGTACAGCGGCCAGCCGCGGTAGTGCTCCTTGACCACCGTGACGTCTGTGCGCAGGCGCCGGGGTGGTCCGTAGGCCTCGGGCCGCAGCGTACGGTCGGTCAGGTGGGCCTGGGCCGCCGCGCTGTCGACCCAGATCTTGTTGTACCGCGCCGCCTTGATGAAGGCGACGATGACGGGCTCGGGCAGGTTCGGCATGGGCGGGGCCGGCCGCTCAGTAGTAGATCGGGCCGCGGTTGCCGCCGCCGGCGGCGATGGTGTCGCCGGCGATGGCGACGCTGCGCGGGCTGGCCAGGAAGGCGACGACGTCGGCGACCTCAGCCGCGGTGACGATCCGCCCGATCGTCACCCCCTGACCGAGCTTGGCCTCGACCTCCTGCGGGGTCGAACCCTGCGCCTCGGCCATCTTCGCCATGGTCGTGCCGAAGCGCTCGGTCACGGTCATGCCCGGGTGCACGACGGTGACGTTGACGCCGTCGGGACCGTACTCATCGGCCAGGTTCTTGGTCATCGCCACCAGCGCGACGTTGCGCACCGAGCCCACGACCGAGCCGCTGCTGCGGGCGGCCAGACCGCTGATGGTGATGATGCGCCCCCAGCCCCGCTGCTGCATCTGGGGGGCGAAGGCCCGGGCACAGCGCAGGGCCCCCTTGAGCTTGACGTTGAGCTGCTCATCCAGCTGGTCATCCCCCATCGGGCCCGTGTTGGCCTGAGCGGCGCAGTTGACCAGGATGTCGACCCCGCCGAGCTCTCGGGTGACCTGCGCGGCCATGGCGCTCACCGCGTCGGGATCGCCGACATCGCACACGGCGGTCACCGTGCCGCTGCCGAGCTCTTCTGCGGCGCGGTTGAGCGCCTCGCTGTCCCGGCCCACGATGGCGACCCGGGCACCCTCCTGGGTGAGGGTGCGGGCGACGGCCAGCCCGATCCCGCGGCTGGCGCCGGTGACCACCGCGCGCTTGTCGGCGAGCTGCAGATCCATGGCGCGCCAGGCTACACCTCCGGCCC
>CAZZVR010000181.1:0-8051 GCA_964657595.1 Burkholderia sp. PAMC 26561
TCTCGGCGAGGACCAGCCGTCGTGACGCCGCGGCTCAGATGGCCGCAGGAGCGGCAAAGGAGGCACGAAGGGTTGACGGGCCGATTGACGCGACAACGAAGGTGGGGCTTGGTGACCTGGCGTGTGCAGACGGTGGTCAGAGTCGGGGGTCGACAGGTTCGCTTTCCATGGCGAGCACCCCGAACACGCACTCGTGCACCTTGTAGAGGGGTTCACGCTCGACGAAGCGTTTGAGCGCCTCTGCTCCGAGCGCGAACTCTCGGATTGCTAGGGATCGTTTGCGTCCGAGGTTGCGGTTGCGGAGGCGTTCGAGCTGGGTCGGGTCGGTGTATTCGGGTCCGTAGATGATCCGGAGGTATTCGCGTCCGCGGCATTTGATGCCGGGTTGAGCGAGGCCTTTGCGGCCTTGGGCGGTGAAGGCTGCCGGTTTGACGACCATCCCCTCGCCGCCGGCGCTGGTGAGCTGCTCCCACCATTCGAGTGCGGCGGCCTCGCTTGCCGGGTCGACGAGGTCGGCCTTAAGCCGGTTGGTTGTGGTGAACCAGTTGGGATCGGCCGCGACGAGCTTGTCGCAGAGTTCGAGGTGCCAGTCATGCGGGCGGTCAAAGAACGTGCCGGATTCGGCGGCGAGCACGTGGAATGGTGCGAGACGAAGGTCGGCCACGGTCTGGGTGGGCCAGACGTAGCGGCGGTAGGCCTCTCGGTAGAGCTCGCCGTGCTCGCTTCTGCGGCGCTGTGTGGCCAGCAGGCCGGCGACATCGAGCCCGCGACCTTCAGCTTGGTCAAGGACGTTGATGCTGGCGTCAAGCCCAGCGGTGGCTGCCGCGCCAACCGCGGCGTATTGGCGGCGGATGAGGTCGATTGCCTTTGCGGACCATGGCATCAGCTCACAGTCGAGCAGCAGCCAATCTGTGTTGAGGGTGTCCCAGAGCCCTGCAGCATTACAAGCTCGCCGGATCCGAGCGAGTGCTTCGGCGGTATCAGCCTGGTTGTCGAGGAACTGCCGCCCCGTGCGGGTGTAGATGACGCCGCCCTCCTCGGATTCGATCCCGAAACGCGCCTGTGCGACACCCGGATCGCGACAGATGACCACGATCGCACGGGAGCCCATGTGCTTCTCCTCGCAAATGACGTGCTCGACGCCCTCTGCGCGGTATTCGGCAAAGGCCTCCTCGGGATGCTCAAGGACGGCTGGGCGTTGAGACGTGGCCGTGGGTGCCATGGTCGGCGGCAGGTAGATGAGCCAGCGCGGATCCATCGCGAACCGGCTCATGACTTCCATAGCAGCGGCTGCGTTGTCCTCGTGCACCGTCACTTTGCGGGCATATCCGGTCTGAATGATCCGTTTGCCAGCGATGTCCTCGACATCGAGGAGGAACGGGGGGCGCTGATCCTCGGCGCCGGCGTGGTTCGTCTGCGGGAGTGGCTTGGCGGGCTCGTAGTAGGTGCGCGCGGCGAGAACGGACACGAGGTCTCGTTCGGGCCAGCGCAGTGCACTCAAGCGCCCTCCGAAGACACAGCCGGTGTCGATATCGATCGTGTTGTTAACCCATTCCGGCTCGGCCACCGGTGTGTGGCCGTAGACGACCGCAGCCTGGCCGCGGTAGTCCGCAGCCCAGGGAAGTCGAATGGGCAGTCCGAACTCATCTGTCTCTCCGGTGGTTTCTCCGAATAGGGCGAAGTCACGGACACGACCGGACGACCGGCCCTGGTAGGCCTGCTTCATGCCGGCGTGCGCGACCACGAGCTTGCCGTCATCAAGAACGACGTGGCTGACCAGGCCGTCAAGGAAATCGCGGGCCTGATCGCGGAACGTCTCAGATTCCGAGCTCAGTTGCTCGAGGGTCTCGGCCAGACCGTGGGTGATCTGCACATCGCGGCCCTTGAGCTTGCGGACGAGCTTGGTGTCATGGTTCCCCGGTAGACAGATCGCTGTCCCGGCCTCGGCCATTCCCATGACGAGCTTCAGCACACCGGGGGTGTTTGGTCCCCGATCGCCGTAGTCACCCACGAACACGGCCTTTCGGCCCTCTGGTGGCGTGACCTCGATCCCGTTCTCAGCGACGCTATAGCCCAGCTCGCCGAGCAACTCGACAAGCTCGGCATGGCAGCCGTGGACGTCGCCGATGACATCGAAAGGGCCGTGCTCTGTGCGCCGGTCTGTCCACAGCGGGTTCCGACGAATCTCTACCGCCTCGACCTCTTCCGGTGACCGCAGGACCGACACGCGCCGGAACCCCTCGCGCTGCAGGCCCTTGATCGACTTCTGCAACTGCGAGCGCTGGTTCCTCACGACATGTGGACCGAAGTCGCGATCTGGGCGAGCACGGTTTCGCTGCTGGCAGATCTCCTCCGGCATGTCGAGGACGATCGCGACGGGAAAGAGATCGTGTTCCTTGGCGAGTTCGATGAGCGGACGACGGGATTGGCGCTGCACGTTCGTGGCGTCGATGACCGTGAACCGCGGCTGAGCGAGCCGGCGTCCCGCGATGAACTGGAGCACCGCGAAGGCATCTGGTGTCGCCGCCTGGTCGTTCTCGTCATCGGCGACGAGTCCGCGGCAGAAGTCGGAGGAGATGACCTCCGTCGGCCCGAAGTGCCTGCGGGCGAATGAGCTCTTCCCCGAGCCGGAGGGCCCGATCAGGACAACGAGGCTCGGATCGGGAAGATCGATTCTCATCGGCTGAACACCGCCATCTGCGTCGGAGACCCAACATCAGGATCCTCGGGGCCGATCGGCTGGAAGCGAACGGAATAGCCGTAACGCCCAGCAACCCGGTCTGCCCAACGCCCGAACTCAGCGCGTGTCCATTCAAATCGATGGTCGGCATGCCGGAACTCGCCAGCCGGGAGAGCCTCCCAGGTGACGTTGAACTCAGCGTTCGGGGTCGTGACCACGACCGTTCCGGGACGTGCGGATCCGAACACGTTCTCTTCCGCTGTAGCGAGCCGCGGTGGGTCGAGATGCTCGATGACCTCCATCAGCACTGCCGCGTCAAAACCGATCAGCCGCTTGTCGCGGTAGGTCAGCGGACTCTGCAGCAGCGAGATGCGCTGACGCTCCGCGTCGTGCATCTCATCAAGCCGCAAGCGTCTCGCGGCGATCTCCAACGCGCGAGCCGACACATCCACGCCGACCACCTGCTCGTATTTATCTCGAATCAGCCGCTGTAGCAGCGCGCCAGGACCACAGCCGAGGTCGAGCACCCGCCGAGCAC
Source organism: Burkholderia sp. PAMC 26561 (assembly GCA_964657595.1). GTDB lineage: Bacteria > Actinomycetota > Thermoleophilia > Solirubrobacterales > Solirubrobacteraceae > Palsa-465. The sequence goes on from CAZZVR010000181.1 coordinate 3,219, forward strand.
CCAAGTCCTGCAACACAGCCTCAACAGCCGTAAGGCGCTGATCTCGCAACGACACGCGCTCCTCGAGCCGTTCCTCGCGATCCAGCTCGTTGTCCTCGCCCTCCGGTTCCTGCTCTGGCTGGGCTTCATCAAGGCTCGCCAGGGCCGGGTGATACAGGCTCGCCTGCTGCTTGAGGTAGCGGCGAACGATCAGATCACGGTCTGGATGGCCGCCCAGCCATCCCTCGCCGCGGCGCATCAACTTCTCGATCTCCGCCTCGTCAACCCAGTAATGCTTCTCATCATCAAGCACCGGCAACAGCACGTAGAGATGCGTCAAGAGATCAGCCAGCTTGCAGACGCCGGACAGCTTCAGCTTTAAGTAGCGACTAGCGCCCCACTCAGGGAACTTCTCATCGAGCACGATCGGGCTGGCCTTGACCTCGTAGCCCAGCGGCTCGAAGAGACGCCGAACCATCGACTCACCCCCCAGAGCGGGAACCACGGGAAGATCTGCCTCCAGCGGGATCTGCGAGTCAGCAAGCTCCTGGTGGCCCTTGCACACCCCCGACATCGCGGTCTTGAAAACAGTCACCATGGCCACAGACAGAAACGACGACGCGACATAGGGACGGTCGTTCACGTACTCCGCCAGCGCGAAGCCACCCGACCCGCGGCCACGACGAACCAGTCCAACCGGATCGACCGACAGCAGCAGCGCCGCGGTGCACCGCTCCTCCGTCGCCTCCGGATAAAACACACGCGCGTCGCCGAAACCCATCGAAAACGACTGAACCCGGTCAGGGTGCTTGTGCAACAAAAAGCCAAGATCTGTCGCCGGAGTCCGCGTTGTGGAGATCGTCAACAGCACGCGTCCAGGCTACTGCCGAGCCTCGAACCGGACCGCAGCCGGACGCGTTCGTTTCAGACACCCACCTGGCTGACGGGCCTAACTACGACATATCCCGCCCGCGCTGTGGGACGGCCCACCCGGCTAGCCGCGCTCCTGATGTGGCCGCTTCGGACCCAGCGCACGGCGAGAGCAGCCACCAACACCGGCGTCCGCCCGAGCGGCAATGCGGCCAGCCGGAGCCGGACCACAGTCCGCCAAGGGCATTTGGTGGGCTCCGCGCGTCGCACGTCGATCGGGCCGCGCTTCAGCTGGACCAAATCGTGTCGAACGCTCGCTGATTGAGCGGAAGCAGCCAGCACGCAGCTATCCGGAGATCTTCAGTGATTTCGTACAGCCCGACGGTGGACCACGCGTGCTCCCTGTCGCTGATGCTCGCGGTCCCATTAGTCAGCGCAGCGATCTTCGCGCCCTGTCCTGCCAAGACATCATGGCGATGCATCCGGAAGGTGCCTGCGGCTCGGTCACGACGAGCGATGAAGTAGTTGAGGACCTCATCCACTCCGCAATAGGTACCCGCGATTGGACTCGAGCCAGGCACAGTCCATGTGATGCTCGGGTCAAGCAGCGCTCGCAGCGCGTGATCGTCGCCGCCGCCGTAGAACGCGTTCTGTGCTTGATGAAGCCGATCGAGAATCGCTACAGCGGTAACCCGATCCATTGGTAAGAGTGTTCCAGAGCAAGCGGGCGCAGGACAAGAAGCACCCGGGGGCTGAGCACATCATCCATCCTCGCCGGGGCGAGTTTGCCGCTGGCTGGCTGGCCTGAAGACGGCCGCGTCGGAACCGACGCCCGAAAAGCAGGCGCGCGGCGAGGCGACTCGTCGAGCGGCGGAGCAGGCGTCAGCGCGATTGCTCGTTGAAGGGAGTCGTCGGCTCGGGGTCTTGCACTAATCAAGGCTGTTGACTCGCCGGCTGGCCCGTGCTTCGTGGGCTGACAGGCGGTCCGCTTCTGACGTGTGCAGTCTTTGTCACAGGTGGTCGAGGGGTGTGGTTTGCGTTGCGCAACGGGTTGTCTGAGTGCGAGTTCGCGGAGGCGCTGAAGGCGGGTTGGCCGGCCTGTGACTCTGAACTGCGTATAGGAGAGCGAACGCGCGACCATCAGCCGGCAGTCGTCGACAGCTTGACGGTGGGGAAGGCCGCTAGGGAGAGGTCGATGACCTTGTAGAGGTCCTGGCGCCCGGTTCCGGATTGAGCCTCGACCGCGAGGCCGCCGGCCAGGGTCGCGACGAAGCGGGCGAGCGCCGCGGGGTCGGAATCCGGCGGAAGGGTGCCGGCGGTGAGGTCTGCGCGAAATCGGTTCTCTAACCGGGAGCAGAGTGCCTGGCGGATTTCAGCCAGCCAGTGGCGCAGTGTGTCGGGCGGTCCGACAGACGGCGAGTTGTTGACCACGAGGCAGCCCGGCACATGGGCGGGGTCCGTTACCACGTCGACGTAACCGCGCAGCAGCTCTCTCACCGCCGCGGTTGGCGAGGGGGCGGTGAAGGCGTGTTCGAACGCGTCGGCCTGCTGGGCGGTGTAACGGTCGACCACCTGGCGGAACAGCGCCTCCTTGCTTCCGAAGGCGAAGTAGAAGCTCGCGGGCGCGATTCCCATCGCCTCTGTGAGATCGCTGAGTGAGGTCTGGTCATAGCCCCTCCAGAACAGCGTGGTCGCGGTCGCGACAGCTTCTTCTGTGTCAAACGTGCGACGCCGTCCCATATATGGATCACCTTTCCTGATTGAGCTCTTCAAATCCCCACCTGATAGTTTAGCGTTCGATCTAGTAAATGGCGGCGGGGGAACAGCCTCCGTCGCGGTCAGGAGGCTCGCGATGGAAACCCAGCAGGCAAAAGGCGCATTTGCGGAGAAGAAGTTCATCGAGATCCGAGGCCAGAAGATGGCCTACATCGACGAGGGTGAGGGCGCCCCGATTGTCTTTCAGCACGGTAACCCCCAGAGCTCGTATGCCTGGCGCAGCGTGATGCCCGAATGCGTCGGGCTGGGACGCCTGATCGCCTGTGACCTGATCGGCATGGGAGACTCAGACAAACTCCCAAACGCAGGGCCTGACAGCTACAGCTACACCGAGCAGCGCGAGTTCCTCTTCGCGCTGTGGGAAGAACTAGGTCTTGACCACGACGTCATCCTGGTGATCCACGACTGGGGTGCCACACTCGGCTTTGACTGGGCGCGCCAACACGCTGACCGGGTACAGGGCGTCGCTTACATGGAGGCCGCGCCAATGCCAATGACCTGGGACGACTTCGCCGACGACGCGTCTCGGGAGACCTTTCGGGCGTTCCGATCAGAAGCGGGAGAGGACATGATCCTGCGCGACAACCTGTTCGTCGAGGCGTTCCTCATCGAGACCGAGAAGCACAACCTGTCCGATGAGGACAACGCCGAGTATCGCCGCCCGTTCCTCAACGCGGGTGAAGAACGGCGAGCGATGCTCAGCTGGCCACGCCAAATCCCTCTCGACGGAACACCAGCCATCGTCGCGGAAGTCGAGACGGCAACTTCCGAATGGCTTGAGACGAGCACGACACCGAAACTGTGGGTCCGAGGTGACCCGGGTTTTCTCACCATCGGACGGCTCGCGACCTTTTGTGAGGGTCTCCCAAATCAGACTGAGGTGCGAGTACCCGGCGGGCACTTCCTCCCCGACTCAAGCGGACCGGAAGTCGGCCGAGCCGTCGCCGACTTCGTTCGTCAACTCCGTGGCTGATCCTCAGAACGCCCCATCGTCTCAAGATCTGAGTCAGAGTGCTCGGCACAGAGGGACTGCCCCAAGGAGGTTCGATGGCATCCACAACCAATAAGACCGTTCTCGTCACGGGCGCAAACAGCGGCCTGGGCAAAGAGGTCGCCCGACAACTCGCGCTCCGGGGAGACTTCGCCAAGATCTACCTCGGCTGTCGAAATCCCGAGCGCGCCCGGGCCGCGCAGCTCGACCTGGAAAGCACGACAGGTAGATCGAGTTTCGAGGTCGTGCTCATGGACGTCTCGAATCCCCGCTCGATCGCAGCGGCAATCCCGTCGATCAAAGCGCCGCTGGATGCGCTGGTCATGAACGCGGGCGGAAGTGGCGGCCCGACGCCGATGGCTCTAACGGCCGACGGGGTCACCCAGCTCTTCGCGTCGAACGTTCTAGGCCACGTCGTCCTGCTGGAGGGTCTGCTGGCGGCCGGAAGGATGTCCGGGGTGGTTGAACTGGTCGGAAGCGAAGCTGCCGTCGGCGTTCCCAAGCTGCGCATACCCCGGCCGACCTTCGCTAGCTCATCCGCTGATGAGTTCGCGTCGGTGATCGACGGCTCGTTTTTTGCAGGCGCCAAGGTGAACGCTGGCCTGGCCTACGGGCAGGTGAAATACCTAGGTGCTCTGTGGATGGCCGCTCAACCGCGTCGGCACCCCGAGCTGCGGTTCATCACCATGTCTCCCGGCAACACCGCAGGTACTGAGGTCAACCGTGATTTGCCGGTTCCAGCGCGGCTCCTTGTCCGCCACGTCCTTCCCCGCATAGCGCCCACTCTCAAGATCGGGCACGGCCTCGAGGTGGGAGCCCAGCGACTGATCGACGGGATCACCGACCCATCCCTCACCAACGGCGCGTTCTACGCCAGCGCCGCTAACCAGCTCACCGGGCCCGTCACGGACCAGGCCACAGTCAACGCCGATCTGCGCGATCCGACAATCCAGGATCAGGCTGACGAAGCAATCCACCGCTTCCTCTGAACCACAGTTCAGCAAATCTCGTGCCGGCCCCGAGCTCTCCCTGATTTCCGTTCAGGCCGGTGAGCTAGAGCTTGGGGTCGGTGAGTGACGCCCTGGCAGGTCGGTCACTTCGGGGTCAAAGATCTCGCGTAGCGCACGGCCGGCTCGATCCACCGGTTCAGCTCACTGTTGCTGGCGGTTGCAGCGATATCGACCTGCAGCCAGCCGCCTATCTCACGCCCGTTCATG
>CAZZVR010000182.1:0-8006 GCA_964657595.1 Burkholderia sp. PAMC 26561
GACTACTACAAGGTCCTGGGCGTGGGCAAGAACGCCACGGACGAGGAGATCAAGAAGGCCTACCGCAAGCTGGCGCGTCAATACCACCCGGACCGGAATCCGGGGGACAAGGCCGCTGAGGAGAGGTTCAAGCAGATCTCCCAGGCCCACGACGTGCTGTCGGATGCGGAGAAGCGCAAGGTATATGACCGCGCCAGCGGTCCGCTGGGCGGGTTCACCCAGGGCTTCTCCCAGGGTTTCGACACCTCGAATATCCCCGGCGGCTTCGGGGACATCCTGTCGAACATCTTCGGTGGCGCGGCCGGCGCGGGCACCGGTCCGGGGGTGCGCGGTGGCGCGCAACGAGCGCCTGAGGCGCGCGGCCGGGACCTGGAGACCGAGGTCCAGCTGAGCTTCGACCAGGCGGTGCACGGCACCCAGGTGCCGCTGGCGGTGCCGACCTCTCACGCCTGTCCCACCTGTCACGGCACGGGGGCCAAGCCGGGGACCAGCCCGCGCGTGTGCCCGGTTTGCAGCGGCCGCGGCGTCGAGGCCCAGAGCCAGGGGGTGTTCTCCATCTCCCAGCCCTGCTCCAACTGCGGTGGCTCGGGCACGGTTATCGACGACCCCTGCCCCACCTGTGCCGGGACCGGCGCGCAGCGCTCGATCAAGCGCCTGCGGGTCAACATCCCCGCCGGTGTGAAGGACGGCACGCGGATCAAGCTGGCCGGCAAGGGTGACCCGGGGCTGCGCGGTGCGCCTCCCGGAGATCTCTACGTAGTGTGTCGCGTGACGTCGTCCCCGGTGTTCAAGCGGGTCGGTGACAACCTGGAGGTGGAGGTGCCGCTGGCTCCCCACGAGGCGATGCTCGGCGGTGTCGTCGAGGTGCCGACGCTGAATGGCACCAAGCGCTTGCGCGTCGCACGCGGCACCCAGGACGGCACGGTGCAGCGCCTGCGCGGCGAGGGTCCGCCCCGCAGCGGCGGCAAGGGCAACGGCGATCTCCACTACCGCTTCGTCATCGACATTCCCAGCACGCTGACGCCGGAACAGGCCGCCGCGGTGGATCAACTCGCCGCTGCCACCAAGACGAACCCGCGGGAGAAGCTGTTCAAGGACGCCGGGGTGAACCCCGCCTCCGCCTCGGCCTCGGGGTCCGGTGAGCGCTCGCCGGCCGAGGAGATGGCGTGATGTCGATGCGCCGCGTGCGCACGACCACCCGGGTCGAGGTCGACTCCGACCGCGGCGTGTTCATGATCTCGGTGGCCGCCGAGCTGGCCGATATGCACCCCCAGACCCTGCGGATGTACGAGGCCCGCGGGCTGATCGAGCCCAAGCGCTCGCCCAAGGGCACGCGGCTCTACTCCCACGCCGACGTCGAGCACCTCAAGCGCATCCAGGAGATGACCGCCGAGCTCGGTCTCAACCTGGCCGGGGTGGAGAAGGTCATGGAACTCGAGAACCAACTCGAATTCATGAGCCGCAAGGTGGCGGCGCTGGAGAAGCGCGCCGAGGACCTCAAGGCCGAAGTGGCGCGCTTGGAACAGCTGCGACGCGAGCTGCGCGCAGAGATTGTGCCCTACGCTCGCGGGGGCGCCCTCGTGCGGCGCGCCGACTTCAGGTCTCGGACAGAATGACTCGCGCGTCGTGCGAGCGTTTCGGTTCCGGCACTCGTTGACGCCAGCTGATGACCCGCAATCGCCTCCTCATCCCCGCAGTGCTCTGCGCTCTGCTCGGACTGATACCAGCCACCGCCATGGCGAGGACCGTCCCGCCCGCGGCCACGCCCGCCGGTTCGCTGTCCCTCGTGCTGCCGCTGGCCGCCCGCACCGCCGCGCTCCAGCGCTACGCGACCCGCGTGGCCACCCCGACTGACCCTGAGTACCGCCACTACCGCTCGATCGCCTGGCTGTCGGCGCACTTCGGTGCCGGTGCCCGCGCAGAGGCCCAGGTGGTCAGCTACCTGCGCGCCCACGGAGCGACCCGGGTGCGGGTGGACGCCACCGGGCTGTTCGTCGACGCCACCCTGCCCCGCGCGCGGGCCGCGGCGCTGTTCTCCACCCGGCTGACCCGCCGCGGCTCCCGCGCTGACGCCTACACCGCGCCGGCCACCCGCGTGACAATTCCGGCCGCCCTGCGCGGCACCGTGACCGGGGTGGTGGGACTGAACACCCGGCCGATCCTCGCCTCGCCCGCGCTCCAGCGTGCCCGCACCAGCGCCGGAACCCCCGACTCCGCCGACTCAGCCGCCGACGCTCGGGCCACCGGGCAGAGCGCGTTCACCTCCCTGTCGGCGCCGATCACCCAGACCGATGTGGACGAGGGGTCCGGGTACAAGACCGCCACCGGCACGACGAGCGGCTGCGCCGCCGCCCGCAAGGTCGGGGGCTTCACGCCCAACCAGTACCTGCACGCCTACGCCTTCGACGGGCTCCAGGGCGCGGGCACCGCGGGTCAGGGGGAGCGCGTCGCCCTCATCGAGGTCGACGGCTTCAAGAAGTCCGACATCCAGAAGTTCGCCACGTGCTTCGGTCTGTCGCTGCCCAAGATCGTCGCCTTCCGCGCCAATCAGGCGGTCACCAAGGCCGGTCTCGCCCCCGGCGGCGAGGCGACCCTCGACCTCGAGGTGCTCGACGCCGCCGCTCCCAAGCTGTCGGAGATCGATGTCTATGAAAGCTCGTCGGACATCGCCAGTGCGCTGGCGTCGATGACCGCCCCGCTGCAGAACAGCGGCTACAAGCCTGAGGTCATCTCCGCCTCCCTCGGCCTGTGTGAGCCCCAGGTCCGCCAAGCCATCGGCCTGTCGGGCATGAGCGACGTGGAGGCCGCCCTGGAGGAGGCCGCCGCCAGCGGCATCAGCATGCTCGCCGCCAGTGGGGACGACGGGTCATCAGACTGCGTCAACTCGACCTCGGCCAACGCCGAGCCGCTGTCCAAGCTGGCGGTCAACTTCCCCGCTTCCTCACCCTGGATCACCTCGGTCGGCGGTACCAACCTGGTCCTCGACTCCGCCAACGTGATCCAGTCGGCCAGCGTGTGGAACGACGACGCCGCCTCACCCGGGTCGGCCGGGGGTGGGGGCACCTCGACGGTGTTCAAGCGCCCGGCCTACCAGGCGGCCGTGGTCAAGGGCGCCTACCGCGTCGAGCCGGACGTCGCGCTGCTGGCCGACATCGGACCCGGCTTTGATGTCTACTGCTCGGCCCAGCCCGAGTGCGTGTCGGACCTGCCCGGTCAGCAAGACCCCTGGCAGTCAGTCGGCGGGACCAGTGCCGCGACCCCGCTGCTGGCCGGCGGGCTGGCGCTCGTCGACGAGCTCCTGCGCCAGCACAAGCAGCAGGGGCTGGGTCAGGTCAACCCGCTGCTGTATAAGCTGGGGACCAACCCCGCCTCCGCGTCGCTGGTCTTCTCGGATGTGACGGTCGGCTCCAATGACGTGGGACCGTTCATCTCCAGCGGGAAGCCGCTGGGCTGCTGCAGTGCCGCGACGGGCTTCGATTCCGCCTCGGGCTGGGGCGGGGTCAATCTGGTCAATCTGGCCAGCGCCGCCCTGACCGCCCAGCCGGCGATCGTCGGCGTGACGCAGACCGTGCCGGCCAACCGCGGTGCGGTGGCCCGGGGCGTCCTGTATGACCGGGTGACCTGTGACGGCGCCTGTGAGATCGGCGCGCTGGCCCGGATCAAGATCCGCGGTGCCAAGACGGTCACGCTCTACTCGGGTCTCTATCACCTCACCGCGGCCGGATCCAAGACGCTGAAGATTCCCATCACCCCGAGGGAGCAGGGGGTCATGGAGGCGGCGCTGGCCAAGCACGGCAAGGTCAGCGCCTCGATCATCGGCGCGATCGTCGACCCGGCCGGCAACATCGAGCGTCGGACGCCGGCGAAGTCGGTGTCGCTCACCGGGTGACCGCCGCCGTGCCGGTCTGCCCCTGGTGCGGCGGCCCCACCGTGCCCGCCGGGCGGCGTCTGCGCGGCTGTCGCGACTGCGGCGTGGCCAGCACCTATCCGGTCCCGGACGCCGCCGAGCTGGACGCCGCCTACGGAGGCGCCTACCGCCCCGACTCCGGACGCTTCAGCGCCGGCGCCGACCGTCTCCTGGCCCGCACCCGCGGGGCGCTGGCCGCGCGCATCGACGCGACCGCGCCGCCCGGTCCGGTGCTCGACGTCGGCTCCGGTGACGGGTCGCTGCTCGACGCCCTCGCGGCACGCGGGCGCGAGGCGGTCGGGCTCGAGCGCGCCCAGCCCGCCCGGCCCGGCCAGGCCGGCCGGGCCGATGTCGTCGCCGCCGAGCTGGCCGACTTCGACGCTCGCCGCGGTGAGTGGGCCGGTGTGGTCATGTGGCACTCCCTCGAGCATCTGCCCGACGCCCCCGCCGCGCTCGACCATGCCACCGAGCTGCTCGCGCCCGGTGGGGTGCTGATCATCGCGGTGCCCAACCGCGACTCGTGGCAGGCTCGCGTGCTGGGTGAGCGCTGGCTCGCGCTCGACCTGCCCCGCCACCTCACCCACCTCACCGCCGCGGCGCTCCTGCAGCGCCTGCGCGCCCGGGGTCTCGCGATCGAGCAGGTCAGCTACTGGCGCGGCGGCCAGGTCCTGTTCGGCTGGCTCCACGGTCTGGTCGTCTGCCTGCCCGGCCACCCGGACCTCTATGACGCCATCCGCCGGCCCGAGGCGCGCGCGGCCGCGCTGAGCCCCCGGCGCCGTGCTGGCACCCTCGCGGCCGGCGTCGCCCTCGCCCCGCTGGCGGCGCTGCTGTCGGTCGCCGAGGTGCGCGCCGGTCACGGCGGGACAGTGTTCGTCCAGGCGCGCCGGTCCGCCCTCGCACCCCGGCCGGCCCATGCCTGACGCGGTCACCGGCGAGCGGGTGGTCACCCGCGCCGGCGGGTTCAACCCGACCTATCAGCGCCACGTCGCCGCCTACCGCCTGGGGGCGGGTCTGCTCGGCCCCGGCCGGGTGCTCGACCTGGGCTGCGGGGTGGGCCACTCCTATCAGGAGCTCGCCCCGCGGGAGACGGTCGGTACCGACATCGCCGCCGCGGTGCTCGCGGGCCAGGACCGTCACACCGTGGTAGCCGACATGCGGGCGCTGCCCTTCCCCGACGCCAGCTTCGCCTCGGTGTTCTCGGTGCACTCCATCGAGCACGTGCCCGACCCCGAGCGCGTCATCGCCGAGTGCCAGCGGGTGCTCGTGCCCGGCGGCCGGGCCGTGTTCGTCACCCCCAACCGCCTGACCTTCGGCCGTCCGGACGAGATCATCGACCCCTACCACTACGTCGAGTTCGACGCCGCCCAGTTGCGTGCCCTGATGTCGCCGTTCGCCCGGGTCGAGGTGCTCGGCCTGTTCGGTTCCCACCGCTACCTCAGCCTGGTCGACACAGAGCACGGGGAGCTCGACCGGCTGCTCGCCCTCGATCCCCTGCGCCTGCGGCGCTTCATCCCGCGACGCGCCCGCCAGCGTCTCTATGACCGGCGCCTGTCGGCCAGCCGCGCCACCGCCCTGCCGGGCGCCGAGCAGATCGAGCCGACCGACTTCACCCTGTCGGGTGGCAGCGACTCCAAGCTGGCCATCTCCCTCGACCTGGTCGCCGTCTGTGACCGCGAGTGACCGGGTACCCGCGCCTGCTCTAGCCTCCCGCCCCGAGTTGGCCGTCCCCCCGACCCACAAGCCCAACGTGATCGTGGTGATGCCGGCGATGAACGCCGCGCGGACGCTCGAGCGCACCTTCGAGGCGATCCCCACCGACACGGTCTCCCAGGTCATCCTCGTCGACGACAAGTCGACGGACCAGACCGCCGAGGTCGCCCGTTCGCTGCCCCTGCACTACATCTCCCACCCCCACAACGTCGGCTACGGGGGCAACCAGAAGACCTGCTACCTCGAGGCGCTGCAGCGCGGCGCCGACGTGGTGGTGATGCTCCACCCCGACGGCCAGTACGAGCCCGGGCTGATCCCCGATCTCATCGCCCCGATCCTCGCCGGTGAGGCCGACATGGTGCTCGGCTCGCGCATGGCCGAGCCGGGCGCGGCCCGGCGCGGCGGGATGCCGCTCTACAAGGTGGTGGCCAACCACCTCCTCACCGCGGTGGAGAACCGGCTGATGGGCATCCACGCCACAGAGCTGCACACCGGCTACCGCGCCTACTCCCGCGAGTTCCTCATGACCATCCCGTTCCTGCGCAACTCCCTCGATTTCTCCTTCGACTCCGAGGTGCTCATGCAGGCCGCCGCCTTCGGCATGCGCATCACCGAGGTGCCGGCCCGGTCGCGCTACTTCGACGACGCGTCCTCCATCTCGCTCAAGCCCGCCACCATCTACGGCCTCAAGACCCTGTGGGCGGGGCTGCGCCTGGTGCTGCACCGCCGGGGGATCTGGCGCTCGCGCAAATACTCGGCGTGAGGGGCCTGGGCGGCTGAGGTGATGTTCGGCGCAGCCTGGTTGGACGGCCTCCTGCTGGTGATCGCCGCCGGCGCTCTGGTCAGCGCCGGGTTCGGGCTCGCCGCGACCCTGGCTCCGACGGCGGGCGGCCTGGCGCGATCGCTGTCGGCGGTGACCCTGGCCGCAGCGTTCGCCGTGCTGGAGGCGCTGGTGCTCGGACGCCTCGGTCTGGGCGGCAGCGCGGCGGCGCTGACCCTGTTCGCCCTGGCCAGCGCCGGGGTCATCGCACTGACCCGACGCCGGACCAGCGGCTCGACCCCCCTGCCCGGGCCACTGGTTGAGCTGTCGCTGACCCTGCGCGGCGCCGGCCCGGTGCGCCTCGCGGGCTGGGGCGGGGTCGCCGGAGCGCTGGTGGCGATCGCCGCGATCGAACTGCACCGGCCCGTGCTGGGCCAGGACGCTCTCACCTACCACCTGCCCGAGGTGGTCGGCTGGGTCCAGTCCGGCCACACCGGCCGGGTGCTGGATGAGTTCTACGGGCTGCCGGTGGGCAACTATCCGGTCACCGAGGAGGTGCTGCTGGCCTGGGCCACCGGCATCACCCACGGCTTCTCCGCCGCGCTGCTCCTCACCGTCGCGACGGTCCCGCTGCTGCTCGGCGCCGGTTGGCTCGGGCTGGCGGAGCTGGGCGCTCCCCCGCCGGTCCGCGTGCTCGCGCTGGCCGCCCTGGCGCTGGTCCCGCTCATTGTCCAGGCCTGGTACGAGCCGGGCACCGACCTGGAGGCGATGACCTGGCTGGCCTGCGCCGGAGCCCTCTGCCTCGCGGCCCGCCGTGACCCGGGTCTGCTCGCCGCCGCCGTGGTGGCCGCCGGGCTGGCGGTGGGGACCAAGACCACGGTGCTCTCCTACGCGGTGATCTTGCTCGCCGCCACCGTCTGGTTCCGCCGCGGTGACCTCAGGCCCCACTGGCGCGGGCTGCTCGGCGCCGCCGTCCTGGCCATCGCCACCGGGCTCATCTGGTACCTGCGCAACTGGGTCGACCACGGCTCGCCCCTGTGGCCGTTCTCCAGCTTCCCCAGCGGTGACCCGCGCCCGCAGATCATCACCTACCTCTCCACCTCGCTGCTCGACAACCTCCGCGCCACCCTGCTCGATCACCTGCACGGCTACGTCTCGGGGCTGTCGGGTGGGGTCGTGCTCATCGTCGTGGGGATCGCCACGGCCGGTGGGGCCGTGGCCCTCCGGCGCCGGCGGCTGCTCGTCGCCGGGTTGGTGGTGGCCGCCGGCGCGCTCGAGTACGCCGTCGGCCCGGTCACCGGACTGCCGCCCCACGGAACCCTGCTGGTCGCGGTGGTCGGCTCGACCCTGCGCTACCTCATGCCGGTGTTCGCCGCCGGCGCCGTCGCCCTCGCCCTGGCCGCGTCGGACCCCAACCGCGGGCTGGCCGGCGCGGGGATCCTCGCCCTGGTGGCCACCGTGGTGTGGGATCTCGTCTCCGACGTGCCCCACGCCTTCTTCCTCGGGTTCGACTACTGGCTGTGGCCGGGCATCGTCATCGGCGCCCTGGCGCTTCCAACCCTGGCCTGGGCACTCGGGCGTCCCCGCCCGTCCACCCCGACGGCTCCGACCGTCCCGCGGCGGGCGCTC
>CAZZVR010000183.1:0-8005 GCA_964657595.1 Burkholderia sp. PAMC 26561
AGGTCGAGAGCTTCCGGGATGACCGCGTGGTGATCATCTCCACCGGCTCCCAGGGTGAACCGCTGTCGGCGCTGCGGCGCATGGCCCACAACGACCATCGCCAGATCCAGCTCCACCGGGGCGACACGGTGGTGTTCTCGGCCACACCGATCCCCGGCAACGAGCGGGCGGTCAACGACACCGTCGACCGGCTCTACCAGATCGGCTGTGACGTCATCACCACCGCCGACGCTCCGATCCACGCCTCCGGCCACGGCTACCAGGAGGAGTTGAAGCTGATGCTCAACCTGGTCAAGCCGCGCTACGTGATGCCGATCCATGGCGACTTTAAGCGCATCCGCCTGCACGCCGAACTGGCCGAGGCGGTGGGGATCGACCCCGACGACATCTTCGAGTCCGACAACGGGTTGGCGTTGGAGATCGACGCCAAGGGCGCCCGCTTCGGCGACAAGGTCCAGGCGGGGATGATCTTCGTCGACGGGGTGGACATCGGCGACCCCGCCGACGTCGCGCTGCGCGACCGCCGCACCCTGTCGGCCGACGGCATCTTCATCGTCGTGGCCAGCGTCTCGGCCCAGGACGGCACGATGGTGCAGGACCCGGAGGTGATCTTCCGCGGTGTCCCGTTCATGGAGAACTCCGACAGCCTGGCGGCTCAGATCCGCGGCGAGGTGGAGAACATCCTCGACAAGGCGGCCCGGAAGAAGATCCGCGAGATCGACGACCTCCAGCAGGAGCTGCACGAGGGCCTGGCCGCCTTCGTCTATGACCGCCTGAGGCGCCGGCCGATGGTCCTGCCCGTCGTCGTCGAGGTCTGAGCGCCGCCGGCTCCGGCGGCCGGCTCGACGCCCAGCTCATCGGTCAGCGGGATCGGCGCCGCCTCCGACAGGGGGAAGCGCACCTCAAAGCGGGTGCCGGGACCATCATCGTCGCCGGCCTCCCGCGAGCTGCCCAGCGCCACCACGGCGCCGTGGGAGTCAGCCACGGCGCGCACGATCGCCAGCCCGAGACCCGTGCCCCGGCCGCTGTCGCCGTGGCCGCGCACGAAGCGATCGAACACCCGGCTGTGGAGTTCTCGGGGGATGCCCGGCCCGTCGTCCTCGATCACCAGCAGGGCCTGACCGTCGTCGATGCCGGTGGCGGCGCGGATGACCGTGCCGTCCGGCGTGTGCCGCAGCGCGTTCTCGATCAGGTTGAGGATCAGGCGGTGCAGCTCATCACGGTCGGCGTCGATCACCGCGGGCTCCGGGAAGACGGTCAGCTCGTGCGCCTCGGCCACCGGTCCCAGCTCACCGGCGGCGTCGCGCAGCACCTCGGCCAGATCGGTCGGGCGGTGGGGCTGCTCACGCTGGGCGTCGGCGCGGGCCAGCAGCAGCAGGTCGCCCACCAGGCGGCGCATCCGGCGGGTGGAGCGCAACGCGGACTTGGCCGACTCGGCCTGCTCGCCCTCCAGTTCGTCGGCCAGCAGCTCGAGGTTGGCCAGCACGCTGGTCAGGGGTGTGCGCAGCTCGTGGGAGGCGTCGGCCACGAACTCGCGCTGGCGGTTGAGCGCCGACTCGGTATCTGAGCGGGCGGCGGCCAGGGAGGCGAGCATCCCCTCGAGCGTGCGGGCCAGCTCGGCGACCTCATCCTCGGCCTCGGGGTGGGGGATGCGTCGGGTGGGGTCGCGGGTCAGCTCGATCTCGCGCGCGACATCGGTCAGCAGCGCCACCGGGCGCATCGCACGCTGGGCGACGTAGAGACCGGCCAGCAGGGCGAGGATCGCCCCGCCGAGCACGCCGAAGACGAGGAACACCCGGATCCGCGAGAGCGTCTGGTCGATCTGGGAGAGCGGGCGGGCGTAGACGAGCCAGCCGTGGCTGTCTGAACCCCAGGCAATCCACCGGGCCATCACCTCGTTGCCGTACTGCTGATAGGTCTGGGTGGTGTTGCTCGATTCCCCGCTCTGGGGGGGATAGAGCACCGGGCTGTTGGTCGGCTGGCCGGTCTTGGGATTGGGGTTGGACGAGCACAGCACCGTCCCGTCGATGTCGAACAGCCGGATCTGCGCGTTCTCGAGGGCCGCCAGCTCGGGGAGGTTGCCCTGACAGACGGTGGTGCCGGATACCTCGCGGGCGGCGACGCTGTTGGGCAGCGTGGCGAAGTTGTTCGACATCGACTCGACGAACAGGTTGCGCACCTGGCCGTCGGCGAGGACGCCGACGATCACCGCGAAGCTGGCGAGGATCACGCAGGTGAGCGCCGCGGATCCGCCGGCCAGACGCCAGCGGACCGGAACCCGCCTATACGCGAAGAACGTAACCCGCGCCGCGGATCGTATGAAGGAGCCGGGGCTCTCCATCCGCTTCGAGTTTCCTCCGGAGATTGGACACGAACACCTCGATCGTGTTGGTCATGCTGAAGGGGTCATACCCCCACACCTCATCCAGCAGCCGCTGGCGCGAGACAACGATCCGTTCGTTGCGCATGAGGTACTCGAGCAGCTCGAACTCGCGCTGGGTCAGCTCCAGCACCCGCTCGGCGCGGTGGACCTCGTGGGTGTCGGGGTTGAGCGTCAGATCACCGACGGCCAGCGCGGCCTGTCCGCGCGGCGGGCGGCGGCGCAGCAGCGCGCGCAGCCGCGCCAGCAGCTCCTGGCGCTCGAACGGCTTGACCAGGTAGTCATCCGCACCTGAGTCCAGTCCCTCCACGCGGGCCTCCACGGCGTCCCGGGCGGTCAGCACGAGGATCGGCACGTCGTCGGTCTTGCGCAGCGTCCGGGCGACCTCGATGCCGTCCAGCTTGGGCAGTCCCAGGTCGAGGATGACCAGGTCGGGGAGAAAGGCGTGAGCCTGGTCGAGCGCGGCCAGTCCGTCGGTGGCCAACCGCACGTCATAGCCCTCCATGCGCAGCGAGCGCTGGAGCACCTGGGCGATCGCGTCGTCATCCTCGACGACAAGGACGCGAGCGGGGCGGTCGAAGTCGGTCACCATGGAAACAGCCATGGTACGGGTCGGGCCGCCCGGACCCGGCGGGGTGCGCCCAGGGGGGAGAGGAATGAGGACGCGGGCGACGAAACAAAGGCCGGATGCCCGCCGCCTCGACGAAGACCAAGCAGTCGCCTGCCCGCAAGCCCGCCGCCGGCAGGAAGCCCGCGGCCCGCAAGACCCCGCCGCCCACCCGGGCGCGGCGCACCCAGATGGCCAGCCGGCCGTCTCTGCGTGGGCTCATGCACCTCGAGCCCCATCACGTCGACCTGCTCGCTCTGGCGCTGATCGCGCTGGGGATCTTCCTCGGCGGCATCACCTACCTGCACTGGGGTGGCGGGACCCTCGGGCACGGGATCGTCTCGGGCCTGCGCCTGCTCATGGGCGTGTTCGCCTACCTGGTCCCCGTCGGCCTGGTCATCGCCGGTGCGCTGGTGCTCGGCCGGGAGCTGCGCAACGGGCCGCCGACCCGCCCGCTGCGCACGGGCATGGTGTGCCTCGGGGTCGCCCTGACGCTGGCCATGGCGGCCGGCACGCTGGGTATCGGCCCCGGCCGTGAGCACGGGGCCGAATTTTGGAGCGGGGGGGTGCTCCAGGCGCGCGGCGGCGTCATCGGCGCTTCTGAGTTCTGGGTGCTCGGCCACCTCATCTCCACCGCCGGGGCGGACATCGTCGCCGTCTTCCTGTTCATCGCCGCCGCTGTGCTGCTGTCGGGCGCCACCCTGGCCTCCGTCGTGCTCGCCACCCGCGACCAGTCGATGCGCCTGGCCGAGATCACCATCACCCGCATGCCCGAGCGCACCCGCGCGCCGCGGCCCGAGGCGGAGGAGTTCTGGGACGCCCCACCGGACGACGAGGACCTCGACGCGATGGCGTCGTCACCAGAGGTGGACCCGCCGACCTCGGAGATGGTCATCCACGCCACCCACGTCGAGGCGACCGCGGTGGACGACGCCCCGGTGATCCCGATCTTCGAGGAGCCCGAGTTCGAGGCCGACGTCCACGAGTTCGATCCCTACGCGTCGGAGGCCGTCAGCGAGGATGAGCCCTACGAGGTCGAGGCGCCGGACCCCCGCGTGTTCGTGGAGCCGGAGCCGCCCGAGGCCGAGCCCGAGCTGGAGCCTGCGCCGCGGATCGAGTCCCCTGCGGCGGCCGAGCTGCGCGCCGCCCAGGCTCCCGGTCCCATAGACCGGGAGCTCGATCCCGATGATCTCACCCCCCAGGGGCGCTACCGCGACTCGGTGACCGAGGACCCCGCGTTCGAGTGGCGCGCGCCGACTGCACGTCTGCTCACCCGCTCCACCGCCGAGGCGTCCAAGCCCGACACCGCCGGACAGGAGCTGGTCGCGGGCGCCCTGGTCGAGGCGCTCGGGCACTTCGGAATCGACGCCAAGGTCATCGGCCGCGTGGCCGGCCCGCACATCACCCGCTACGAGATCAAGCTGGCGCCCGGGGTCAAGATGTCCAAGGTCTCCAACCTCAAGGACGATCTGGCCTACGCACTCGCCGCCACCGACATCCGCATCCTCGCGCCGATCCCCGGCAAGACCGCGGTCGGCATCGAGGTGCCCAACGCGCGGCGGCGCATCGTCCACCTCGGCGACGTCTACCAGGAGGCGCCCGAGGGCTGGTCGCCGCTCACGGTGTGGCTGGGCAAGGACATCTCGGGGAAGGCGATCGGCGCCGACCTGGCCAAGATGCCCCACCTGCTCGTGGCCGGCACCACCGGCGCCGGCAAGTCCGCCTGTGTCAACTCGATGCTCTCCTCGATCCTGCTGCGGGCCACCCCGCACGACGTGCGTCTGGTCCTCATCGATCCCAAGCAGGTCGAGCTCAACCTGTATGAGTCGATCCCGCACCTGCTCACCCCCGTCATCACCTCCCCGCGCATGGCCGCCAACGCACTGCAGAACCTGGTGCGCGAGATGGAGATGCGCTACGGGATCATGTCGCTGTCGCGCACCCGCAACCTGATCGAGCTCAACAAGGTGCGCGAATCCCGCGGCGAGACGCACCTGCCCTACATTCTCTGCGTGATCGACGAGCTGGCGGACCTGATGATGGTCGCTCCGGCCGACGTGGAGGACTCGATCATCCGCCTCGCCCAGAAGGCCCGCGCGGTGGGCATCCACCTCGTGCTGGCCACCCAGTCCCCGCGCGTCGACGTGATCACCGGCATGATCAAGGCCAACGTGCCCTCGCGCATCGCCTTCGCGGTGTCGTCGATGACCGACTCGCGGGTGATCCTCGACCAGGGCGGCGCCGAGTCGCTGCTCGGCCAGGGCGACATGCTCTTCTCACCCGTGGGCACCTCGCGGCTGCAGCGCATCCAGGGCGCCTACATCGACGAGCCCCAGATCGAGGAGATCACCGCCTACTGGCGCAAGCAGGGCGAGCCGGAGCTGCGAGAGGAGCTGCTGGCCGAGGTGGAGGACGCTGACGAGGCCACCGCGACCTCGGAGGACGACGGCTTCGATCCCGATGAGGATCCGCTGCTCGAGGAGGCGATCGCTCTCGTCGCACAGATGCAGACGGCGTCCACCTCGATGCTCCAGCGCCGCCTGCGCCTCGGCTACACCCGGGCGGGGCGGCTCATCGACATGCTTGAGCGGCGCGGGATCATCTCCGGCTATGAGGGCTCCAAGCCGCGCCAGGTGCTGGTGAGCGAGGCCGATGTGCCGCGGCTGCTGGTGGCCCTGGCCGAGACCGGTAAGGGCGGTTCCGGCGACGCCACGGGGCCCGAGGTCCCGGGTCCGCTCCACGACGACGCCGAGTCCGTCTCCGATGTGCCGGATTCCGAGTTCTAGCTGACCTGAGATTCCGGCGCTTGCAGCGTTTCTGGCAGGCTTCGGCGCGCCCGGACACCCCGCTAGCCTCTGGCCTGGGACATGCCAGAAATGGGTTCGGACATCGGTGCCACGCTGCGCGAGACGCGGATGCGCGCGCGCATCGACATCGGCGAGGTCGAGATGCGGACCAAGATCCGCGCCAAGTACCTGCGCGCGATCGAGAACGAGGAGTGGGACCTGCTGCCCGGGCCCGTCTACGTCAAATCGTTCCTGCGCACCTACGCCGAGTACCTGGAACTCGATGCCCGGGCGCTGCTGGACGAGTACAAGCGCCGCTATGAGCTCGCCCCGGATGCGCGTCCGCTGTCGGCGGTCAAACGTGACCGCGAACGTGAGCGCGCGCGGGGAGCCCGGGGGGCCCGGGTCCGGCGCGGGATCGGCGTCCCGCCGTGGGTGATCATCGCGCTGGTCCTCATCGCGGCAGGCGTGGCCCTGTATCTCATCGGGCGCGGGAACGGATCCCCGGCCCCCAAGGCGGCCCGCGGCATCACGCGCACCACGCCGGCCACGCTGACCCACACGACACCCGTGAGGCCGACGACCACCACCACGGCGGTCGCCGCCGTGCCGACCCAGGCGACGCTGAAGCTGGTCCCCACCGGAAGCGTGTGGGTGTGCGTGGAGACGCCGGCCGGAGCCAAGCTGATCGACGCAGTGGTCGAGACCGCGGGAACCACCGTGCCGGTGCAGCGCGGATCCCAGCTGCTGGTCACCCTGGGCAACGCCAACGTGACCGTCACCGCCGACGGCAAGCCCTACAAGTTGGCCGCCAGCGCCACCGCTATCGGCCTCAAGGTGACCCCCAAGGGCGTGTCGGTGCTGCCCCAGGGCCCCACCTGCGCGTAGTCTCCTGAGGGTATGGACGTAGCTGTCTTCACCGGGAGGGCGCCGGTGCGCGCCGGCATCCTGGTCACCGGCACCGAGGTGCTGACCGGCATCATCACCGACCGCAACGGGCCGTGGCTGTCGGAACAGCTGCGCTCACTCGGGGTGGATGTCGAGGGGATCCTCGTGGTGGGCGACCGCCCCGACGACGTCCTGGCCGGGCTGCAATGGTTCGAGTCCGAAGGGGTCCAGGTCATCGTCACCTCCGGCGGCCTGGGTCCGACCGCCGATGATCTGACCGCGGAGATCGTGGGGAAGTTCCGGGGCCGGGAGATGGTGCTCGACGCCGAGTTGGAGCAGACCATCAACGCGATCCTGGCCCGGTTGAGCGGACGGTTCCGAAACATCGACCCCGCGGCACTGGCGGCGGCCAACCGCAAGCAGGCCGTGGTGCCGGTCGGCGCGACGGTGCTCGCACCGGTGGGCACCGCGCCCGGCCTGGTCGTGGCGCCCGCCGACGGTCTCGGCGGACCGGTGGTGGTCGTGCTGCCGGGCCCGCCCAGCGAGCTGAAGGCGATGTGGCCCGCCGCGGTGGCCAGCGAGGTCTTTGCCGCGGCGATCGCCGGCGCGCCGGTGCTCCGGCGCGAGATGGTGCGGATGTTCGGGATCCCCGAGGCGGAGATCTCGGTCACCCTGCGGGCGGCCGACGAGGCGGGCATCGACCTGTCAGCGCTGGAGATCACCACCTGCCTGCGGCGGGGCGAGATCGAGGTGTCGACGCGCTTCTCCCCAGAGGCCTCGGAGTCCTATGCCGCGCTGAAGCAGTTCATGCTCGAGCGCCACGGCGACGACGTGTTCTCGCCTGACGGTGAGACCATCGACGCGCTGGTGGCCGGCGCGTTGCGCGACGGGGGCTGGACCGTCGCCACGGCCGAGTCCTGCACCGGCGGCATGCTGGCCGGGCGCCTGACCGACCTGGCCGGCTCCTCTGACTACGTCCTGGGCGGCCTGGTGTGTTATTCGAATGCGGCCAAGGCCGAGGTGGCCGGGGTCTCGGCTGGGTTGATCGAGTCGGTGGGGGCGGTGTCATCGGAGGTCGCGGTGGCCCTGGCCGACGGGGCGCGGGCCCGCCTGGGCTCGACCTTCGGGGTGGGCATCACCGGGGTCGCCGGCCCGGGCGGCGGCTCGGAGGAGAAGCCGGTGGGCACCGTATGGTTCGCCGTCAGCTCGGCTGACGGTCGGGTCCTGGTGCGTCACACGCTGATGCCGGGGGATCGCGCGTCGATCCGCGAGCGCTCGACGACGGTGGCCATGCACCTGCTGTCGCGGGTGATCGCCGGGGCGGGCGATCCGCGCTAGTCGCCG
>CAZZVR010000184.1:0-7983 GCA_964657595.1 Burkholderia sp. PAMC 26561
GGCCTCAACTGAAGGCGGCTTCAGCTGAGCGCGGCCACGGCGGTCCGGCCCATCGCCAGCTCGCCCGCCAGCCGCCCACTCTCATCGAGGTGCAGGTCCCCGGTAGGCACCAGCAGGTCGGTCACCAGCAGCAGCGCGCCGGCGTCGACGCCCCGCTTGTGAGCCAGCGCGAACAGCGTCGCGGTCTCCATCTCCACCGCGCGGGCCCCCAGCCCGCGCCACTCCTCCAGCCGGTGCTCGGCGTCGTAGAACAGATCGGTGGAGACGATCGGACCCGAGTGGGTGTCCGGCGCGTCGGTCACGTCCCGGAGACGCTGCAGCAGGGCGGGTGATCCGCTGACCCGGGTGGCGGCCCCCAGGGCACGGCTGGTCCCGTCGTCGGCCACCGACTCGGTCACCACCAGCAGCTGTCCCAGCTCGAGGCCCGCGTCGAGACCGCCGCAGGTGCCCACCCGCAGCAGTCGCCCGGCGCCGAGGCCGATCAGCTCCGAGATGACGATCGCCGCGCTGGGTCCGCCCATGCCGGTGCTCTGGATCGTCAGCGCCTGCCCGTCGTGGATGGCCGGACCGCTGTAGCCCCACAGCCCGCGGTTGTGGTTGAACATCTTCGGCGCCTCGATCAGGGCCTGGGCGAGCCGGAGCGCCCGACCGGGGTCACCGGGCAGCAGCACGCGTTCGGCCAGCTCGGCCGTCGGGTTGATGTGGATCGCCAAGCCCGCTGCAGATTAGGCCCTTACACTCACCGGCCGTGAGCCCCACCTTCAACTCTGCTGCGGAGTTCCGCGAGGTCATCGACCGGACCTTCGAGATCATGAGCACCGACCCCGAGATCGGCCCGCGTCTGCGCAACGCCGACACCCCGCAACGCTTCGAGTTCAGCGACTTCGACCTGATCGTCAACATCCGGGCTGGCGAGGGTGACGAGCCCAACCTCGTGTGGGCCTACACCGACGACGTGGCCTGGAAGCCCAAGGTCAGGATGACCATGGCGTCTGAGACCGCCAACCGCTACTTCCAGGGCAAGGAGAACGTGGCGATGGCCATCGCCCGCCGCCGCATCAAGGCCTCGGGTGACGTCAAGGCGGCACTGGGCCTCATGCCGATCATCAAGCCGCTGTTCGCCCACTACCGCGCCCTGGTCGCCAGCGACTACCCCCACCTCGAGGTCTGACCCGCGCGGATGGCCCGCGCCGCCGCTGAGCTCGAGGCGGCGGTCCGCGGGGCCGCGCGGCTCACCCTTGGCCGTCCGGTCCTCGTCCTCTTCTCGGGTGGACGTGACTCGACCTGCCTGCTCGACCTCGCCGTGCGGATCTGTGGTCCCGCCCAGGTCGCCGCGCTGCACGTCAACTATGGCCTGCGGCCGGGTGCGGTGCTTGACGAGCGCCACTGTGCGGCGGTGTGTGAGCAGCTCGGGATCACGCTGGCGATCGAGCGCCCACCCGGTCCACCGCGCCGCGGGAATCTCCAGGCCTGGGCCCGGGAGGTCCGCTACGCCGCGGCTCGA
This sequence comes from Burkholderia sp. PAMC 26561, assembly GCA_964657595.1. Lineage (GTDB taxonomy): Bacteria > Actinomycetota > Thermoleophilia > Solirubrobacterales > Solirubrobacteraceae > Palsa-465. The sequence continues at coordinate 1,505 of CAZZVR010000184.1, forward strand.
CGCCGCGCGCCAACGGGCGACCACGCCGCCGGCCACACCGCCGACGACCAGCTCGAGACGGTCCTCTACCGCCTCATCTCCTCGCCCTCGCGCCGGGCCCTGCTCGGCATGGCGCCCCGGGTGGGACAGCTCATCCGTCCGCTGCTCGGCGTCTCGCGCGCGGAGACCGGGGGGTACTGCCATGAGCGCGGCCTGGTCTACCGCGACGACCCGAGCAACGACTCCGGCGCTTATGTCCGCAACCGCATCCGCCACGAGCTCATCCCACTGCTCAACGACCTGCACCCGGGCGCGTCCGAGAACGTCCTGGCTCTGGCGACCGTGCTGCGCGAGGAAGGCGCGGTGCTGGACGCGCAGGTCGTGAACGCCATCGCGGCACGCACCGACGTTCCGCTCGACCACCTCCGCTCGCTGCCGCACGGGCTGTCACGGCTCGCCGTGCAGCACCTTGCCGATCAGGCGGCCGGCCGGCCCGCCGCCGGATTGGCACGCCGCATCGACGACATCCTGGCCATGGCCGACGACGCGAAACTCGACCTTCCCGGTGGGGTCCGCGCGGTGACGACCGGAGGCCTTCTCCGCTTCGAGCGGACACCGCCGCTGGATCGCTGACAGAATCAACCGGGTGAGCGCCGCCGCCGACGATGCCATCGGGGAGATCCTGGTCCCCGAAGCCGACCTGGCGCGGCGCGTCCGCGAGCTCGCCGCCCAGGTCTCAGAGGACTATGCGGGCCGGGACGTGCTGTTGGTCGGCGTGCTCAAGGGCGCGGTGTTCTTCCTGTCGGACATCATGCGCTCGCTGACCATCCCGTGCGAGGTGGACTTCATGGCCATCTCGAGCTACGGGTCGGCCACCAAGAGCTCCGGCGTGGTCCGGATCCTCAAGGATCTGGACACCGCCATCGACGGGCGCGACGTGCTGATCATCGAGGACATCGTCGACTCGGGCCTCACCCTGCAGTACCTGCTGCGCAACCTCGCCGCCCGCCAGCCCGCCAGCCTCGAGGTGTGCGCCCTGCTCATCAAGCCTGGGGCCCGCCGGGTCGACACCACCCCGAAGTACGTCGGCTTCGAGCTGCCGGACGCCTTCGTCATCGGCTACGGACTGGACCATGCCGAGCGGTACCGCAACCTGCCCTACGTAGCCACGCTCAAGCAACCATGACACTGCTAGCCTTTTCGGTTCTCTCCGCTCCTGCCGTTGGCGGACACCGGCGCGCGGGAGAGCGAGGAGTCGAGCGATGACCCGTTTTTTCAAGAGCGCGCTGTTCCCCATCCTCATCGTGGTGGTGTTGGCGTTCTTCGCGCAGAAGCTCATCGGCGGCTCGCACTCGGGCAACAACTACACCTACGGGCAGTTCGTTCGCCAGATCCATAACGGCCAGGTCCAGTCGGCCAACTTCAACCAGAAGAACGACACCGTCGCGGTGGTGCTCAACAACGGGCAGGGCAAGTACTCGGTGGGCTACCCCAACGATGCTCTCAAGACGCTGACCGACGACATCATCGCCAACAGCAAGGAAGGCCCCCAGGCGGTGGCCGTCCAGGGCGAGTCCTCCAGCGCCTGGGCCTCGATCCTCATCTACCTGCTGCCCTTCGTGCTGATGATCGGCCTGTGGTTCCTGCTGGTCAACCAGGTCCAGGGCGGCGGCTCGAAGGTGATGAGCTTCGGCAAGTCCCGCGCCAAGCGGATGGCCGTCGACTCGCCCAAGATCACCTTCCGCGACGTCGCCGGGGTCGACGAGGCCGTCGAGGAGCTCCACGAGATCAAGGAGTTCCTGGAGAACCCCAAGAAGTTCCAGGCCCTGGGTGCGCGCATTCCCAAGGGCGTGCTGCTCTACGGCCCGCCCGGCACCGGCAAGACACTGCTGGCCCGCGCGGTCGCCGGGGAGGCGGGCGTGCCGTTCTTCTCGATCTCCGGCTCGGACTTCGTCGAGATGTTCGTCGGCGTCGGGGCCAGCCGGGTCCGCGACCTGTTCGAGCAGGCCAAGCAGAACAGTCCCTGCATCATCTTCATGGATGAGATCGACGCCGTGGGCCGCCATCGCGGCGCCGGCATGGGCGGCGGTCATGACGAGCGCGAGCAGACCCTCAACCAGCTGCTGGTGGAGATGGACGGCTTCGAGATGAAGGACAACATCATCTTGATCGCGGCGACCAACCGGCCCGACATCCTCGACCCGGCACTGCTGCGTCCCGGTCGCTTCGATCGCCAGATCGTCGTCGACCGTCCCGACCGCGGCGGCCGCAAGAAGATCCTCGAGGTCCACACCCGCGGCAAGCCGCTGGCGCGCGAGATCGACGTCGACGTGCTGGCCGGGCAGACCCCGGGCTTCACCGGGGCCGACCTGTCCAACCTGGTCAACGAAGCCGCCCTGCTGGCCGCCCGCAACGGCAAGCGCGAGATCACCCAGACCGAGCTGGAAGAGGGGATCATGCGGGTCATCGCAGGCCCCGAGAAGAAGACCCGCGTGATGTCCGAAGGTGAGCGGCGCATCACCGCCTATCACGAGATGGGACACGCGATCGTGGGTCACTTTCTGCCCCACTCAGACCCCATTCACAAGATCTCGGTGATCAGCCGGGGCCAGGCCCTCGGTTACACGATCAGCCTGCCGGGCGAGGACAAGTTCCTCACCACCCGGGCCGAGTTGCTCGACACCATGGCGATGACGCTGGGCGGCCGTGCGGCCGAGGAGATCGTCTTCGGCGAGATCACCACCGGCGCCTCCAACGACCTGGAGAAGGTCACCGCGACCGCCAAGCAGATGGTGATGCGCTTCGGCATGTCCGAGAAGCTCGGCCCGCGCGTCTTCGGCCATGATCACGGCCAGCCCTTCCTCGGCCGCGAGTTCTCCTCCGAGCCCGACTACTCCGACGACGTGGCTCGTGAGATCGACGCGGAGATCCGCCAGATCGTGGAGGGCGCCCACAAGCAGGCGCTGGAGATCCTCGGACAGCACCGTGAGTCGCTCGCCCAGATCTCCGAGGTGCTGATCAAGCGCGAGACGATCGAGGCCGACCAGTTCGAGGCGCTGTTGGCCGGTTCCTCTGAGGAGGCGGTGTTCGGCACCGAGGCTCCCCAGCCCGCCCAGCTCCCCTCCGCGCCTGAGCGCGCCCCCCAGGCCCAGCCGCGGGGCATCCCGCGCCCCGGCCTCGCCTCCGAGTAGCCGGCACGCCCGCCGGGTGCAGGCGAGCGCCGAGCTCAACCGCGCTTCATCGTTTGCGAACGCGATGGCGCTAGGGTGAGATCGTGGCCGCCACAGAGCCCCGCACCCGTACGCGCTGGCTGGTTCTCCTGTTCCGCTGGGCACCGCCGCTGCTGATGCTCCTCGGAGGCGTGGCGCTCGTGCTCCTCGGGCACGCGCACGTCAGCGACGTCAACGGCAGCATCCCCAACGTCGACTCGGGCTCGCAGGTGTTCACCTCGTTCCCCACCGACAAGCACTCGCTCTACTCCGCCATCGGCGTCTCCCTGTGGGTCCTCGCGGTGATGTGGGTGCTGCTCGCCTACCTCATCCGGCTCAACACCCACGACGGGGCGGACCGCGATGCCGATGAGGCGGCACGCGACTACTACGCGCGCACCGGACGCTGGCCGGGCGAGCCCGGGCCGCGCGGTACGCATACGTGAGCGTCGGGGCCGGCCCGGCCTTCGACGTGATGGGCATCGTCAACGTGACCCCGGACTCGTTCTCCGACGGTGGCGCGTTCCTCGACCCCCTGGCCGCGGTGGCCCATGGGCTGGGCCTCGCGGCGGAGGGGGCGTCGATCCTCGACATCGGCGGCGAGTCGACCCGCCCCGGTGCCGCTCCGGTGCCCGAGGCTGAGGAGCTCGCCCGCGTCGTGCCGGTCATCGAGAGCCTGGCGGAGGCGTTGCGCAGCGTCGGCCGCGCCGGATCGGTCCGCTTGAGCATCGACACCTCCAAATACGGGGTGGCGGCGGCGGCCCTGGCGGCGGGGGCGACGCTGATCAACGACGTCACGGCGTTCCGCGCCGCGCCGGAGCTCGCCGGTCTCGCCGCCTCGACGGGGGCTGAGGTGTGTCTCGTGCACATGCTCGGCGAACCGCGGACGATGCAGGCCCACCCGGTCTACGCCGATGTGGTCTCCGAGGTCAAGGCGTTCCTGGCCGCACGACTCGAGTTCGTGGTGGGGGAGGGCGTCGCGGAGGACAGGGTGATGCTCGATCCGGGCATCGGCTTCGGCAAGACGCTCGCCCACAACCTCGAACTGCTGCGGCGGGTGGATGAACTCGTCGCGCTGGGCCGGCCGGTGCTCGTCGGCACCAGTCGCAAGACCTTTCTCGGCGCGTTGACCGGTTCGGAGGCTCCGGAGGGGCGACTGGCCGGAACCATCGTCACCAACGTGCTGGCCTTCGAGCGGGGGGCCCGGATCTTCCGCGTGCACGATGTGGCGCCGGTGCACGACGCCCTCGTGGTGGCGGCGGCGACGCTCGGGGCGGTTGGCCCCGAGGGGCGTTGGTAGGGTGCACGCTCACCCCGTGTTGGAGAGATCGAGCCATGGCTGACGAAGACGAGACCGAAGACGAGTACGAGGACGACTCCGACGACGATGGCGAGGAGGAGGGCCACCCCGAGCCCGAGGTCACCATCGAGATCAGCGGACTGTCGCTCTACACCCACATGGGGGTCTCCGACGCCGAGCGCGAGATCGGCCAGCGCCTGCTCATCGACATCCGCCTTGACGTGGGGGAGTCCGACGCGACGATCACCGACCGGGTCGAGGACACCGTGGACTACGGCGAGGTCTGCAACGTGGTGGCGCTGATCGCCCAGCAGCGCTCCTACCGCACGCTGGAGCGGCTGTGCGGCGCGATCGCCGACCGGCTGATCGAGGAGTACGAGGTCCACGCGGTGTGGATCAAGGCGGCCAAGCCCGAACCGCCGATCCCGCTGCCCGTCGGCGAGGTCTCCGTGGAGGTCTGGCGCGAGGCGTGATCGGGTTCCTCGGGCTGGGTTCGAACGTCGGGGACCGACGGTCACATCTGTCAGCGGCTGTCGCCGGACTCTCGGCGGCGGGGGTGCCGGTGCTCGCTTCCAGCTCGGTCTATGAGACCGAGCCGGTCGGGCTGGTGCTCGACCAGCCGGAGTTCCTCAACGCCTGTCTGCGTGTCTCGGTCCCGGACGGGCTGTCGGCGCTGGGGCTGCTCGACGTGGTCAAGGATCTCGAGCGTTCGCTCGGCCGCGTGCCCGGCGGGCCGCGCCACGGTCCGCGGGTGATCGACATCGACGTCCTGCTGCTCGGTGAGGTGGTGCTCGATTCCGAGCGCCTGACCCTGCCGCACCCGGGCGTGGTCGAGCGCCGCTTCGTGCTCGTGCCGCTGTTGGAGCTCGATCCCGGGTTGGCGCTGGCGCCCCCGGACGGCCGGCGCCTGGCTGATGTGCTGGCCGGGCTCGACGGCCAGGCGGTCCGGGTGGCTGGGCCACCGCTGCTCTAGCTCATATATTCCCCGGCCGTGCCCGAGAGTTCCGGATACCTGCTCGTCGTCGACGTCGGTAACACCCAGACCCACTTCGGGCTGTTCGCCACCGGGGGCATTGAGGTCGTCGAGCAGTGGCGCTTCGCCACCGTGCGCGAGTCGACCCAGGACGAACTCGGCAGCGCCCTGTCGAACCTGCTCGCATTGCGGGGCTTCGGCTTCGATGACGTGGACGCGTCGATCGTCTCCTCGACGGTGCCCCAGCTCAATGACCAGTGGGCCCTGATGGCCCGCCGCTACCTCGACCACGAGATGCTCGTGGTCGGGCCGGCGCTCAAGACCGGGATGCCGATCCGCATCGACAATCCGCGTGAGGTCGGCGCCGACCGGCTGGTCAACTCGGTGGCCGCCTACGAGCGGATCGGGGGCCTGTGCGTGGTGGTGGATTTCGGCACGGCCATCACCTACGACGTCGTCTCCGCCGCGGGGGAGTACCTCGGCGGAATCATCACGCCGGGGGCGGAGATCTCGCTCGAGGCGCTGTATGAGCGGGCGGCCAAGCTCCCGCGCGTCGAGATGCTCGAACCGCGGGCGCTGATCGGCAAGTCGACGGTGGAGGCGGTTCGCTCCGGGATCGCGTTCGGCTTCGGGGGGCAGGTCGAGGGGATCGTCCGGCGCCTGCGCGAGGAGCTGGGGCCGGAGACCGTGGTGATCGCCACCGGTGGACTTGCGCCGTCGGTCGTGCCGTTCGCCCGGGGGGCGATCGACGAGGTGGACCCGGTGCTGACGTTGACCGGGCTGCGGCTGATCTGGGAGCGCAACTCGCCGTAACCATCGTCTCGTCTCTGTGACGGGATGGTCAGGGTTCTGTACCGCTTCGCGCCTCCGGCCCCACGGCGGCCCGGATCCGTGTCACGTTTGGACGGCTATGGCGCCCGAACGTGACACGGACGCGCTCGAGCGAGCCGCCCGGGCGAGCTGGCGAGTGTTCACCCTCGCCGAGCTGCGCGCATGGGGGCTCAGCAAGGCGCAGATC
>CAZZVR010000185.1:0-7936 GCA_964657595.1 Burkholderia sp. PAMC 26561
CGGACCTCAGCTGAGATCCGGACCCGCTCGGGAGCTTCTCTGAGCCGGGCCCACGGCCCGGCGACACCTATGCGGCGGCGGGTTCCCCCGCGACGTCACGCACCATGCTCGGGTCCACGCGGATGCCCGGGCCCATGGTGGAGGCGAAGGTCACGCTCTTGAGGTAGCGGCCCTTGGCGGCGGACGGCTTGGCGCGGATGATCTCCTCGATCACCGCGGCGTAGTTCTCCAGCAGCTTCTGCTGGTCGAAGTCACGCTTGCCGATGACCAGGTGCACGATCGCGTTGCGGTCGGTGCGGTACTCCACCTTGCCGGCCTTGGACTCCTCGATCGCCTTGGCCAGGTCCATGGTGACGGTGCCGACGCGCGGGTTGGGCATCTTGCCCGACGGGCCGAGGATGCGGCCGAGGCGACCGACGATCGGCATCATGTCGGGCGTCGCGATGGCGATGTCGAAGTCGTCGAAGCCCTCCTGGATCTGCTTGGCCAGGTCCTCGCCGCCGACGATGTCAGCTCCGGCGTCCTCAGCCTCCTTGACCTTGTCGCCCTGGGCGAACACTGCGATCTTGACCTCCTTGCCGAGGCCGTTGGGCAGCGCGATGGTGCCGCGCAGCTGCTCGTCGGCGTGCCGGACGTTGAGGCCGGTCTTGATGTGGACCTCGACCGACTCGTCGAATTTGGCCTTCGACAGCTGCTTGACCAGGGCGAGCGCCTCGTCGGGCGTGTACTCGCGCATGCGGTCGTACTGCTGCTTGGAATCCAGATATGCCTTGCCGTGAGACGCCATGTCTATGCCCCGATCTCGACGCCCATGGAACGGGCGGTCCCGGCGATGATCTTCTTCGCCGCATCGATGTCGTTTGCGTTGAGGTCCTTCATCTTCTTCTCCGCGATGGAGGTCAGTTGCGCGTCGCTCAGCGTGGCGACCTTGTCGCGGTGGGGCTCGGCCGAGCCGCTCTTGAGCCCAAGCTCCTGCTTGATGAGGATCGCCGCGGGCGGGCTCTTGGTGATGAAGGTGAAGGAGCGGTCCTCAAAGACCGTGATGACCACGGGGATGACGGTGCCCGTGTCAGCCTGGGTCTGGGCGTTGAACGCCTTGACGAACTCCATGATGTTGACGCCGTGCTGGCCCAGGGCGGGGCCGACCGGAGGCGCGGGGCTGGCCTGGCCGCCCACGGCCTGCAGCTTGATCTGCGTGAGAACTTTTTTCGCCATGTCTCTTTCCTAGTACGAGCGACAGCTCCGCGAGCTGCCTCCTAGTGGATGAATGAGTGCCGGCCTACCCCCTGAGGGGGTCTATGGGACCGGCCACGTCTGGAACAGGGTACTCAGGCCCCGTGCGGGCGGCGCCGAGGCCCCGCGCAACCGGCCCCGGAGCGACTCGCCGCATTCCGGGTTGCCTTCGGGGGGCCGAAGGAATAGGTTGCGCCCCGGGCAATGCTAATAGAACTCTTATCTCGCTCGCGGTTGGGCATCCGGCATCTCGTCGTGGCGGTTTTCGTCGCCGCGGCGTTGCTGATCGTGGCTCCGACCGGGGCCCGCGCGGCCACCTACACCGTCGGCGCGAACGCCGACACCACCCCGACGGCGTGCCCAAGCGCGACGGCGACGAACTGCTCCCTGCGCCAGCTCGTCATGTACGTCGAGGCGCACCCCTCCCCGCCCGACACGATCAACGTCCCCGCGGGGGACTACATCCTGGACTCGGCCTACGGGCAGATCGCGATCACCGCGAACCTGACCATCGCCGGCTCCGGCGCGAACCTCACGACGGTCGAGGCGCCGGTCCCCAGCAACCGCTCGACCTCCGGGGACCGGGTCTTCGATATCGAGGCGCCGAGCGGGGGCTCGGCGCCGACGGTGACCCTGTCGGGCCTGGAGATCTCCGGCGGTGACGCGAACTCTGCCAACGGCTACTTCGGCGGGGACATTCTCTCCAGCGGGACGCTGGCGCTGGACGATGACTGGATCACCAACGGCTTCGCCTGCTCGGGTGGCGGCGTATCGAACACCGGGGGCACGCTGAGCATCGAGCGGTCCCTGATCAGCGCCAACGCCTCCGCCTGCTCCGGCGGCGGCGACGATTCGGGCGGGGTCCAGAACTACGGTGAGCCGGCCGCGTCGGGGACGGCGGACCTGCCCGCGCACCTGACGATCGACGACTCGACGATCGTCGCCAACGCCGCCCGGCTCGGCGCCGGGATCTACTCCTGGAACGACGCAAACAACACGGTGGCGATCTCCAACTCCACCGTGGCTGACAACACCGAGCAGGCCGAAGGTGGGAACGCCGCCCGCGGGGGCGGCGGGGGTGTGGGCATCTCCACCGGCAGCGCCCAGCTGCAGAACACGATCCTGGCGGGGAATACGACCACGGCCGGCGGCGGCGCCGGACCGGTGCCGAGCAACTGCGCCAGCCCCAGTCCGCTGACCACACTCGGCCACAACCTCGAGGATGCCAACACCTGCGGATTCACCGGGCCGGGTGACCTTCCCAACACCAACCCCCAGCTCGGGGCCCTGGCGAACAACGGCGGCCCGACCGCCACGCTCGCCCTGCCCGCCGGCAGCCCCGCCCTCGCCCAGGTGCCCGCGGCCAGCTGTTCCGCGACTGACCAGCGCGGCGTCGCCCGCCCGACCACAGCCAACTGCGACATCGGCGCCTTTGAGCTGACACCGGCGGGCGCGTCGACGAGCACCTCCCCCGCGACGACGACCTCCACCCCGGCTCCGACCTCGTCCTCCCCCTCCGCTCCCCCCAGCTCCCCGACGACCAGCTTCACGGTGGGTTCGGCGACGCCGGGCGGCGTTGCCCTCGACGCGACCTCGTCAGATCCGACCGGCGTGACGATCTACAAGTGGACCTACCACGGTGGCCAGATCGTCTGTCCGGCCAGTGAGTCCCAGCTCCAGCTGGAGTCATCGGGCCCGATTAGTGAGGCGGTCACCTTGAGTGCCCTGAGCGCGAGTGACTCAGTGGTGTCGACGGCGACCAAGACGGTGAGCATCGCCTCGCGTCTCAACGTCAGGCGCCGCGCGGCGACGAGCCTGGCCAGCATCGACGGGGTCTGTCAGGGCCCCAGCTCACTTCCGGTCCCCCCGCTGACCCCGAAGAAGCCGGCGGCGCCACCGCGGGGCCCGGTGGGCGGCGCCCCACCGGCTGGATGCACCGATGATCTCGACTTCGGGGCCGTCGACGTCCACGGCTGCCTGGCTGAGGTGTTCGACCCCAAGAACCTCCCGGGCGGCATCACGGCCGAGCTCGGGGAGGCGATCTGCTCATCCACCGGGGAGATCCTCTGTCTGCCCAGTCTGGTGGTGGGCGACGGGTTCCCCGGACCGACCGGGTACCGCTCGACCCCCGCCGTTACCGCCTCCGCACTGAAGGGCGTGACCCAGGACCTTGAGTCGGTCGGGCTCCCAAGTTATTACTCCTACTCGTCGGTGTCGCTCAACGGGATCAACATCGACCCCCAGAACGGGGCGCCGATCCTGATCATCCCGTCACTGGACGCCATCGCGAGCTCGAGCGTCAGGCTGTACCTCCACGGCACCCTGATCACCCCCGAGCCGATCCCGCTGACCGCCTACCTGCCCGCCAACGGCGGGCATCTGGCCAACCTGACGCTGGCCGACAACATCCCGCTCGTCGGCTCACTGCTGCCCCTCACGGGTGCGCTGAACGTCGACCTGTATCCCGCAGGCAAGACGCTGCCTGACGGCTACCGATGTCAGTACGACTGTGCGGGACTGTATGCGAACGCCGTCCTCCCGGACCAGTTCACCGGCGCAGGTGGGAACTTCGCCACCGCCCAGGCCGTGATCACCGCCGATGCGGTCGACGGCATCAACCTGTCCTCACTCGACGCGAGCCTGTCTCACCTCGACTTCGGCGGGGTCGGCATCTCCCAGGGCACCCTCCGCTACCGGGCCTCCGATGGCCTGCTGTATGCGTCGGTGACGCTCCAGCTGACCCCCGTGATCGGCAACATCAGCGGGACGATCGAGTTCACCGGCGGGAGCTTCCGGGAGGCGTCGCTGCAGTACAGCGCGGGTGATAGCCCCGGGATCGATCTGGGTGGTCCGTTCAACATCTACCTCACCCAGCTCGGCGGCAGCCTCCGGCTGCATCCGACCGTCATCTCGGCCAACGCGACGATCACGGGCGGCCCGAACGTGCTGGGCTGCTCCCTGGTGTCGATCGCCGGTCAGGCCACGGTGCGGTTCGCGCCCTTCGGGCTCAACCTCAACGCCGCCGGCTCCCTCCTGTGTCAGAAGGTGAGCAACGAGTACATCGACTACGGCAACGGCTACTTCAACGTCGGCGGCTCGATCAACGTCGGTTTCGGCCCGTTCTCGCTCAAGAGCGGGGTCGACCTCGGCATCGATCCCCCCCACTTCCAGTTCGACGGTGACGTGGAGGGCTGCCTTGATCTGTACCTCTTCTCCGGTTGCCTGGGCGCCGAGGGCGTGATCTCGGACAAGGGGATCGGGGTCTGCGCCGACCTCGGGTTCACCCACGCGGGCGGGGGCGTCGTGTTCCCGGACCACGTCCGCATCTTCTTCGACACCTGCGACATCCAGACGTTCCGCTCACTCCCCAAGTTCGCACCGGGCTCCCATCTGAGAGCTGACGGGTTCCGCGCGTTCCCTCAGGCGGTGCAGGTATCGCGGACCTTCACCGTGCCCGACAACCAGAAAGTGGCGGTGATCGGTGTCGTCGGGCAGGGCAACGCGCCGGAGGTGACGCTCGTGGGACCCGGTGGCCGCACGATCGACACCCCGGCCGATGACTACGTCAAGACACCGCAGGACGTGGTCATCGCCGACGGGAAGAGCACCCACACGACCTACTTCTTCATCAACCACGCCGCCGGGACCTGGCACGTGAACGTGAACTCCGGCTCGGTGCCGATCACCGCAATCCACCAGGCCGGCACCCTGGCTGACCCCAACGTGCACGCCGAGCTGCGTCCTGTCGCCGGTGCCCAGGAGCGCTTCAGCTACAGCCTGCATCCGCTCGCGGGCCAGAAGGTGACCTTCGAGGAGCAGGCCGGGAGCGGGAAGCGCGGCTACCGCGTGATCGGGCAGGCCCACGGGGCGCGCGGGACGATCACCTTCTCACCCTCGCTCGCCTTCGCCCCCGCCCGCACGCTGGTGGCGATCGTCACCCAGAACGGACAGACGCGCGAGCAGGTCGTCCTCGCCCACTTCCGGGCCCAGAGCCCCGCCGCCCTGCCCGCTCCGGCCCAGCTGCACGCCCACCGAGCCAACACCACGGTGAGCGTCGGCTGGCGGCCGGTGACCGGGGCAGGCTCCTACCTCATCACCGTCACCGCCGGTAAGGGCAAGGGCGCCGTTCACCACGCCCTCGCCACCACGACGACGGCCACGCTCGGCGGACTGCCCAGCGGATCTGCGCTGAGCGTCTCCGTCACCGCCCGGCGCAGCTCCCCGTGGGCCAACGCTCCCGGACACGCCGCCGTCGTGACCCTGGCGGGCGAGAAACCCGTCACACACCGGGTCACGGTCGTGCGCGCCAGCTGATCGCGTCAGCGCGGTTCCGGTGTAAGGGCGACGACGAGTGACGCTGCCCGCACGCCCTCGGAGGCGTCGTCACACTGGATAGACCCCACCCCCTGAGCGAGAGGAACCTCCGATGAGCGTCACCGCGATTCTTGAAGTCAAGGTCAAGCCCGAGCAGCTCGACGCGGCCCCCGCGATCATGCGGGACGTTCTGGCGACCACCCGCGCCTTTGCGGGCAACGTGTCGGTGGTCGTGACCCAGGATCACGCAGACCCCACGCACTTCCTCGTCGTCGAAACCTGGGAGTCACTCGAGGCCGACGCGGCCTACCGTGCCTTCCGCGCCAGCGAGGAGTCCTCTCCCCTGGCCGCGCTGGTCACCGAGGCGCCCAAGCTCACCATCGCGCTGACGCGCGACGACATCTGAATCAACCCACCCACCGCTCCGGGGCCTGGGCATCGACGAGGTCAGCGATGATCTCGAAGTCGCCAAGGTTCCCGGTGAGCAGCGTGACTCCGTGCACAGTCGCCGTCGCGGCGATCACCAGGTCGATCGCGCGCCGCCGTGGTTGTCCACCGCGGGCGGTCACGGCCGCGGCCAGCTTGCCCCATTCACGGGCGACCGCCGCGTTGACGGGCAGCGCGTCGAATGTCGCCTCGACCGCCCCCAACCGCTGGATCCGCCGCGCGCGCTCATCCGCATCCTTGGCGACCCCGACCCCGAAGTGCAACTCGGCCAGCGACGCCACGCTGATGGCTGCTTCTACGTCACCGGGCGTGGAGTCGCCGATCAGGATCGAGGTGTCAAGAAGGACGCGCACGGATTCAACTGAAGGGGTCGATCAGACCACCGGGAAAGTCAGCCAGATCGTCTGTCAGCGTGCGCGGAGCCTCGGAATCCCAGACCGCACTGAGAGCCCGACCACTGACCCATTGGCGCCGGTGGGCGGGTATGAGCCGGGCCACCTCCCGGCCTTGCACCGTGATCGTGATCTCCTCCCCCGCCTCAGCCCGTCGCAGCACCTCACCGACGTTGTTGCGCAGCTCCTTCTGGGGGACCGTCGCCATGGCGGGAAGGTAGCAGAACTGCTACCCAGCCGGTCCGCTCTGTGATGTGCTCGCAGCTCACCAAAGCGCCTGCTCGGTGCAGACTCAACCCGGAGCGCAGAGCAGGCGCAGACCGGCGTCGTAGGCGCTCAGTGAACGCAGGCGCCCGTAGCGGCGGTCCCACTCCCCAGAGTTGAGGTCGGCGGCCACGGCGGCCACGGCGCGCGCTTGTACCGCCCCGGGGAGCCGGGCGAAGGCGGAGGTGGCCGCGCGGGCCAGCGGGTCGCTGACACGCTCGGGATGAGCCCAGAAGGCGGCGAAGGTCCAGTCGGGCGTGTCAGCTCCAATCTCCACCTCCACGACCTGCACATCACCGCCGAGCCAGTCGACGATGTCGGTGATCTCGGGAAACTCGACACGGTCGCGCGCGGCCACCTCAGGCAGGTAGTCGCGGGCCAGCCACATCTCGGCGCTGACGCGCGGGTCAAAGGTGACGATCACCACGGGTCCCCGGGCGACGCGGCGCAGCTCGGCCACCCCCTGGCGTTGGCCGGCACCCCAGTGGTGCAGGGTCAGCACGGCCATGGCGGCGTCGACGCTCTGGTCGTGCAGCGGCAGTGCCGCGGCACCCGCCCGCAGGGCCACGGGCCGTGCCGGGTCGCGCTGAGCGGCCATCACCGCACTTGGCTCGACCGCAATCACCCGGCGGTCAGTGGGCTCATAGGATCCGGTGCCGGCACCGACATTCACCACGCTGACCGCGTCCCCGAGTGAGCTGCCGATGAGGGCCGCCAACGCTGGATCCTCACGACGGGTCCGGGCGTAGCCGACGCCGATGCGGTCATAACGCGCGCCCATCAGGGGACGGTAACGCACGTCGCCGGTCTCACAGACCGGCGACTCGCCAGCGCTGTTTAGAGCTTCTTGACCTGGTCGAAGCCCACCTCGACCGGGGTCTCCCGGCCGAAAATGGAGACGAGGACCTTGAGCTTCTGCCCGTCCTCGTTGACCTCGGAGATCTCACCGGAGAAGTCAGACAGCGGGCCGGAGACGACCTTGACGGACTCACCGATGGTGAACTGGGCGCGCGAGCGGCGCGGAGCCTCGCTGCCACCATTGCCGGTCTCGCCCTTGTGCAGCAGGCGGTCGACCTCCAACTGGGTCAGCGGCACCGGCTCCTGGGAGGCGCCGACGAAGCCGGTCACCCCGGGAGTGCCCTTGACGAGCTGCCAGGAGTCCTCGTTGAGATCCATGTTGACCAGCACGTAGCCGGGCATGGTGCGCTTCTCGACGGAGATCTTCTGGTTGTCCTTCATCTCCGAGACGGTCTCGGTGGGGACAACGATCTGACGGACAGCGCGCT
>CAZZVR010000186.1:0-7905 GCA_964657595.1 Burkholderia sp. PAMC 26561
TCACCAGCAGGGCGAAGGCCCACCAGCAGAGGTCGGCCGGGTTCGGGTGCCCGGCGTACCCGGTGACGCCGTAGAGATCCCACATCAGCTGCCCCGCCAGCCAGCTGCCCGCCGCGGCCGTCCACAGCGTCCAGCGCGACCGGTTCTCGGGCCGGGCGCGCTGCCGGGCGGCCAGGGTGCCGACGGTGGCGCTCACCGCGGCCGCCGTCCACGCCACGTCGTAACAGGCGGAGCCGTCCAGGCCGCAGTAGGCGCCGATCATCGCGGCGAGGGCGAGCACCAGCGGTGCGATCACGGCCGCACTCAGATAATGACCCGGGCGATGTGCACCAAGCCCCATCGGTTTGGTATCGGCTCTCGCGCGTCCGATGTTGAGCGTCACCACCCCGCAGACATCCGCGGAAGGTTGCGGACGATGACGCGCCGCGCCACCTATCGTGAAGGCAGAGAGCGATGACTGAACCGATCGGGCTGCACTACGACCTGCGCCTCCTGCCGCGCGGGCGCGTCTCCTTCAGCCGCTGGCACTGGGAGCTGTGGCACGGCGCGACGCTGCTGGCAGCCGGTTGGCGCCTGCACCCGCTGCAGGCCCAGCGCACGATCCGCATCCACGCGGTGCGCTACGCCCACCGCGTCAACGGTGTCCGGGTGCTGCGCCCCGACGTCGACCATCCGGAGGAGACCCCCTGGCGCGGCCGGGCGGTGACCATCGACTGGGGCGAGATGCACATCGAGCTGACCCCGGTGGCCAGCGAGCCGTCCCCGCGTACCGTCGTCACCTGACGACGGGTAGGATCGCCTCTCAGTTCGTGCCCAAGTGAACCGTGAGAGGGAGAGAAGTCATGATGCGACGGACGCGGTTGGGTGCCCTCGCCGGGGTGATCCTGGTCGGATTGGCGGCGGGCGGTGCGCAGGCGGCTCCCGCGCTGGCGGACGGTGTACCGGCGGGCGGCGCGCAGGCGGGTGCCGCCAACGTGGTGCAGGTCATCGAGGCCCAGGACAAGATCATCAAGGCCGACCCGGCGCTGGCGGCGCTGGCGAACTTCGAGAAGGTGAAGACCGCGGCGGCGGCCCGGAAGCTCATTCCGCAGATCCGCAGCTTCGTGGTCAAGGTCGAGCACGCCGCCACCGTGGTGTCTCAGGCCTCGGCCACGAGCGCGCAGAAGCTCGGCCAGACCGACTGGGTCGCTGGCGCCCGGGACGAGGCCACCGGTGAGCGCGACTTCGCGCTCGGGCTGACCGAGTCGCTCAAGGGCGAGCAGACGGCGGCGCTGGCCACATTTGCCAAGGTCAAGGCGCCGGTGGCGGCCGGAGACGTGCTCGCCCAGCGCGCACGCAAGCTGCTGAAGATCCCCGCGGGTCAGTGAGCGGCCAGGACGCGGGGCTTGACCGCCCCGCCCAGCAGCTCGATGGCCCTCAGCATCGTCTCGGGGGCCATCACCGAGTTGGTCATCTGCATGGTGAAGCGGGTGATGCCGCCCAGCGCGGGTGACAGGGCGACGATCTTGGCCGCGACGGTGTCAGGGCTGCCGATGAAGAAGGCGCCGTGCTCGGACCGCATCGCCTCGTACTGGGCGCGCGTGGGCGGCGGGAAGCCCCGCTCGCGGCTCATCCCGCTCGTCATGGCGTGGTAGCCGGGCCAGAAGGCGTCAGCCGCGTCACGGTCGGACTCGGCCACGAAGCCGAAGCAGTGCACCCCGACCGACAGCGTGCTCGGGTCGTGCCCGGCCTCGGCGCCCGCGCGGCGGTAGAGGTCGACGAGGGGCCGGAAGCGCCGCGGCTCGCCACCGATGATCGCCACCATGAGCGGGAGCCCGAGCATGCCGGCGCGGACGAAGGAGGCCGGGGTGCCCCCCACCCCGATCCACATCGGCAGCGGTGACTGGACCGGGCGCGGATACACCCCCTGGCCGCTGAGCGCCGCGCGGTGGCGCCCCTGCCAGTGGGGGTGGGACTCCTCCCGCAGCTGGAGGATCAGCTCGAGCTTCTCGTCGAACAGCGTGTCGTAGTCCTCCAGTTCGAGCCCGAAGAGCGGGAACGCCTCGACGAAGGAGCCGCGTCCGAGCACCATCTCGGCACGCCCACCGGAGATGAGATCGAGGGTGGCGAACTGCTCGAACAGGCGCACCGGATCATCGGCGCTGAGCACCGTCACCGCACTGCGCAGCCGGATCGTCTGCGTCACCGCGGCGGCCGCGCCGAGGATGACCACGGGTGCGGAATCGAGGAAGTGGCGGCGGTGGTGCTCGCCGACGCCGAAGGTGTCGACGCCGGCGCGGTCAGCGGTCACCACCTCGGTGAGGAACTGGGCCATGCGGTCCTGCTGGGAGTAGGTCTTCCCCGTGCTCGGGTCGGTGACCTCCGAGACGAAGCTGTCGATGCCGATCTCCATGCTCGGCTCAGCTGCCCGTGGCGGGGGCTGCGGCGTACTCCGCGTCGCTCACGTGCACGCCCCAGGTGACCGGACTGCCCGACGCGTCGTTCTGCTGCATGGCGATGTGGGACATGAAGCGGTTCGCCGCCGCGCCGTGCCAGTGGTTCTCCTGCGGTGCGAAGAACACGCGGTCACCGGCTGAGATGACCTCCACCGGCCCACCCTCGCGCTGGCAGAGCCCGACCCCCTGGGTTACGAAGATCGTCTGGCCGTGGGGATGGGTGTGCCACGTGGTGCGGGCACCCGGGGTGAAGTGCACCCAGGTGGCGGAGAAGGTCGAGGTGCCGGCCGGGGCGGCCACGGCGTCGATGTAGGCGTCGCCGGTGAACCAGTCGGCTGGGCCGTGCATGGTGTCGATGCGTGTGCGGGTGATCTCCATGGGATCCAACCTACCGGCCTGGCAAAGTCTCAGTCCATGCGCGCTGCGATCTTTCACGAACCCCACCACGTCACCGCCGGGGACCGCCCCGACGCCGCCCTCCAGGCGCCGACCGACGCCGTCGTCCGGGTCATCCTCGCCTGCGTGTGCGGCACCGACCTGTGGTTCTTCCGCGGGGAGACGCCGTTCGATCCCGGGCCGATCGGACACGAGTTCATCGGCGTCGTCGAGGAGCTCGGCTCGGAGGTCTCTGCGCTGCGCCGGGGCGACCTGGTCATCGCCCCGTTCATGTTCAGTGACGGCGCCTGTCCCAACTGCCGCCACGGGATCACCTCCGCCTGCACCCAGGGCGGCGCGTTCGCCCGCAAGAGCGACGGCGGCCAGGGTGAGGCGGTGCGGGTGCCCTTCGCCGACGCGACGCTGGTCGCCGTACCCGGGTCGGGCCATTCCGACGCCACCCTGCGCTCACTGCTCACCCTGTCGGACGTGATGGCGACCGGCCATCACGCCGCCGTCTGCGCCGGCGTCAGCGCCGGCGACACCGTCGCGGTGGTCGGCGACGGCGCGGTCGGGCTGTCGGCGGTGCTGGCCGCCCGCCGGCTCGGCGCCGAGCGCATCATCGCCCTCAGCCGCCACGCCGACCGCCAGCGCCTGGCCAGCGACTTCGGCGCCACCGACATCGTCCCCGCCCGTGGTGAGGCGGCCGTGGCCAGCGTCAGGGAGCTGACCGACGGGGTCGGCGTCGACGCCACCCTGGAGTGCGTCGGCACCGGTCAGGCGATGGAGACCGCCCTGGCCATCACCCGGCCCGGCGCCATGGTCGGCTACGTCGGGGTTCCCCACGGAATCGAACTGCCGGTGCGCCAGCTGTTCTCGTCCAACATCGGCGTCCGCGGCGGAATCGCCCCGGCGCGCACCTACATCCCCGAGCTGCTCGCCGACGTACTGGAGGAGCGCATCGACCCCGGCCGGGTGCTCAACTACGAGACCGACCTGGAGGGCATCGCCGACGCCTACGCGGCGATGGACGAGCGCCGCGCGATCAAGTCGCTGGTGCGGGTGGGCAGCCTCTAGCGCCCCGCGGGCCGGGCCCATAGCCCGGCCGCACCCACCCACTCCGGTCAGTCCCGCGCCGACCCCGGAACGTTGACCTGCGGGATCACGTGGTTGCCGTAGGCGGCCAGCGTCTCGTCCTTGGCGTCGTGCTGGAGGTAGAGCCCGAACTGGTCGACCCCCAGCTCGCGCAGGGCTTCGAGCTTGGCCACCTGATCCGCGACCGGCCCGATGATGCAGAAGCGGTCGACGATCGCGTCGGGCACGAAGCTGGTGTGGGGGTTGCCCGCGCGCCCGTGCTCGTTGTAGTCATAGCTCTCGCGCCCGGCGATGTAGTCGGTCAGCGCCTGGGGCACCGCGCCCTCGCTGCCGTAGCGCTTGACGATGTCGGCCACGTGGTTGCCGACCATGCCGCCGAACCAGCGGCACTGCTCCCGGGCGTGGGCAAGCGCCTCGGGTGAGCCGTCGGTGACGTAGGCCGGCGCGGCCACGCAGAACGTCACCGCCGCGGGGTCCCGGCCGGCCGCCGCCGCGACATCGCGCACGAAGCCGATCATCCAGCGCGCGAGCTCGAGGTCGGCCAGCTGCAGGATGAACCCGTCCCCCACCTCGCCGGCCGCGGTCAGCGCCAGCGGCCCGTAGGCGGCGATCCACACCTCCAGCTCCGAGCTGCTCGCCCAGGGGAAGCGCAGGCTCGTGCCACCGACCTCGACCGCGCGGCAGTTGGCCAGCTCGCGGATCACGTGGGTGGCCTCCCGCATCGCCTTGACCGTCGTCGGCTCGGCGTTGAGCACGCGCACCGCCGAGTCCCCGCGGCCGATGCCACACACCGTGCGGTTGCCGAACATCTCATTCAGGGTGGCGAACACGCTGGCGGTCACCGTCGGATCCCGGGTGGCCGGGTTGGTCACGAACGGGCCGACCTTGATGCGCCGGGTCGCGCTGAGGATCTGGCTGTGGATGACGTAGGGCTCCATCCACAGCAGCGGCGAGTCGAAGGTCCACACGTGGCTGAAGCCGTACTCCTCCGCGCGCTGGGCCAGTGCGATGAGCCGGGCGGCCGGCGGGTCGGCCTGGAGGACGAGTCCGAAGTCCATGCTCAGGTCCGTTCTACAGCAGGTACTGGGAGAGGCCGCGCTTGAGGTACCGGCCGTGGCCCGTGGCGCCGACGTAGCCGGACGCATCGACGATCACCGTGCCGCGTGACAGCACGACGTCGACATGACCGTCGATCTCGAAACCCTCCCAGGCCGAGTAGTCCATGTTCATGTGATGGCTGCGCCCGGGCGCGTCCATGCCGAGGGTCGTGTGTCCGGCGGGGTCGTAGATGACGATGTCGGCGTCCGCCCCGGGGGCGATCACGCCCTTGCGCCCGTAGAGCCCGAACATCCGCGCCGGGGTGGTCGAGGTGATCTCGACGAAGCGCTCGAGCGAGATCTGACCGCTCACCACCCCCTGGTAGAGCAGGTCCATGCGGTGCTCGACCGAGCCGATCCCGTTGGGGATCTTGGAGAAGTCGCCCCGGCCCAGCTCCTTCTGGTCCTTCATGCAGAACGGGCAGTGGTCGGTGGACACGAGCTGGATGTCGTTGGTGCGCAGGCTCTGCCACATGTGGTGCTGGTGGCCCTCGTGCTGGGAGCGCAGCGGCGTCGAGCAGACCCACTTGGCGCCCTCGAGCTCGCCCCAGCGCTCCGACACCGCGGCCAGCTGGTCCTCCAGCGACAGGTAGAGGTACTGGGGGCAGGTCTCGCCGAACACGTTCATCCCGCGGTCCCGGGCGGCGGCGATCTGCTCGACCGCCTGCTTGGCGCTGACGTGGACGACGTACAGGGGCGCGCCGGTGAGGTCGGCGATCATGATCGCCCGGTGGGTCGCCTCCTCCTCGGCCTGCCATGGGCGGGTGATGCCGTGGTAGTAGGGCGTGGTGTGGCCGGCCCGCACCGCCTGGTCGACGAGCACGTCGATGATCGAGCCGTTCTCGGCGTGCATCATCATCACCGCGCCGTTGGACGCGCCCTTCTGGAAGGCGCGGAGGATCTGGCCGTCGTCGGAGAGGAACACGCCCTTGTAGGCCATGAACAGCTTGAAGCTGGTCACCCCCTCGGCGACCAGCTCGTCCATCGCGCTGAGGCTGGAGTCCTGGACGTCGGAGAGGATCTGATGGAAGCCGTAGTCGATGGCGCAGTTGCCGGCCGCCTTCGCGTGCCAGGCCGCGTACTGGTCCATGACGCGCTGCTCGGGGTACTGCACGACGAAGTCGATGATCGTCGTGGTGCCGCCCCAGGCCGCCGCCCGGGTGCCGGTCTCGAAGGTGTCACTCGCCTGGGTGCCGCCGAAGGGCATCTCCATGTGGGTGTGGGCGTCCACGCCGCCGGGGAACACATATTTATGGGTGGCGTCGATGGTCCTATCGGCGACGAGTCCGGTACCGAAAGGTTCGGCGCCGGGGGCGATCAGCGCCACGATCGACTCGCCGTCGATGAGCACGTCGGCCTGGGTGCGTCCGGTGGCCGAGACGACCGTGCCGTTCTGGATGAGGGTGGTGCTCATGGCGAGGTGACGCGCTGGCGATGGCCCCGGCGTCGGAGCGGGCATGTTCCCAAGCCGCGTGCGACCGCGGCTATATCCATGTGGCCAAAGTGCGTCCGCGCCGGTGGCCGGGACGGTTCTTCGCCGCCTCCGAGGCGAACGTGGGAGGATGTGAGCATGCCCCTGTTCGGTTCCAAGCGGCCGGCCGCCCCCACCGACGAGGAGGCACGCGCCGCTGCGGTCGACCTCGAGCGCATCCGCCAGGGCGGCATCCCCCTCGGCGCCGAGGAGCGGCTCAGGCGCGTCGCCACCTCGAGTCAGCCGTTCTTCACCAGCGACCTGAGCGCCAAGGAGTTCGCCCTGGCCCAGGCCGGCGGCCTGCAACCTGTGGCCCAGGTGATGGGATCCTCGGTCGTCCAGCACGGCTGGGGTGGGAACCAGGCCGGCAACTGGGGGATGTCCGGGGAGATTCGCCAGCTCTCGGACCCGTGGAACCTGGCGCGCGACCGGGCGTTCGACCGCCTGCGCCAGGAGGCGGAGTTCGCCGCCGCGGACGGGGTGATCGGCCTGGAGATCAACGGCAGCTCGGTCGGGGGACCGGGGACCACCGAGCTGGTGGTGTTCGGCACGGCGGTGCGCGACCTCGGCCTGGGCAGCCGCGGCCAGCGCCCCCTGGGCATGTGCACCCTGTCGGGCCAGGAGGTCGACAAGCTGCGGCGCATCGGCGCCGAGGTGTGCGGCGTCGTCGGCCACACCTCGGTGATCTGCGTGCAGCTGTCGATGAACTCGAACTGGGTGATGAACTCCAGCGGCATGTTCGGCGGCGCCGGCGCCCGCAACATGGAGATCGTCGAGATCTCCCAGGGCGTCTATGACGCCCGCGCCCGGGTGATGTCCGAGGTGCGCCGCCAGGGCACCGCGGTGGGGGCCAACGACATCGTGATCTCCACGCTGACCCACACCATCGACCATCGCGAGTACGAGCAGATGGGCGGCTACAAGTACAACCTGTTCTACGTGACGATGAACGTGCTGGGCACCGCCATCCGGCTGGGCGCCCACCCACCCCACCCGGCTCCCCTGGGGGAGCCGATGATGTCGATGAGTCTCGGCAAATAAGGAGTTTCGCCATGGCCGATTACGACCCCACCAGCACCGAGGGCCTCGCCGAGCACGCCTCCGAGCGCCTGGCGATGAACCGCCGCGGTCTGTTCACCTCCGACCTGTCGGTGAACGAGTACCTGTGCGTCGAGAAGGCCGGCTTCGAGCCGGTCGGACTCGTCGTCGGCTCGAGCATCTACCACATCGGCTACCAGTTCCAGAGCCTGCGCCAGAACATGGAGCTCGACGTGCTCAGCCAGGCGATGTACAACGCCCGCGAGCTGGCCATGACGAGGATGGAGGAGGAGGCCGAGCAGCTCGGTGCGGACGGAGTGGTCGGGGTGCGGCTTGACATCGGCCGCTATGAGTGGGGCGCGGACATGGCCGAGTTCATCGCCATCGGCACCGC
>CAZZVR010000187.1:0-7879 GCA_964657595.1 Burkholderia sp. PAMC 26561
CGACGATCCATCAGCTGCACATCTCCCAGGCCTTCGCCGGGCTGGTCATCGTGGCCATCGCCGGCAACGCGGTGGAGCACGTGGTGGCGATCGTGCTGGCCCTGCGCCGCCAGAACGATCTGGCCATCTCCGTGGTCAAGTCCTCGGTCGCCCAGGTCGCCGCGTTCATGTACCCGGCGCTGGTGCTCATCTCCCTCGCGCTGAAGACCCAGCTGACCTTCCAGCTCGCCCCCGTCTACATCGGAGCGCTGATCGGCACGGCGATCCTCATCTGGCAGATCACCGGGGATGGCGAGGCGACGGTGTTCGAGGGCGCCGCGCTGATCGGCACGTTCGTCGCGCTGGCGACCGTCGTCGCGTTCGAGAACTGAAGGCAACCTGTTCAGATCGCTGCTATTCTGACGTTCACGTAAGAAGCCAGTTCCCGCAGCTTTGGAGGCCGTTCCGTGACCGCAACCGTGCCAGCCCCGCCAGAGCGCCGCCGCCGCATCGGCGTCGACGCCGACCACAGCCACTACAAGTGGTGGGCTCTGTCCTGCACCTGCCTGGGCATGCTGCTGGCCACGGTCAACTCGGGCACGCTGATCATCGCGCTGCCCGACCTGGAGCGGAACCTGCACACCAGCATCCTCGAGCTGGTGTGGGTGATCCTCGTCTACATGATCGCCTCCACCGTGCTCGTGCTGTCCGCCGGGCGCCTGTCGGATCAGTTCGGGCGCAAGAAGGCCTACATCGCCGGCTTTGTGGTCTTCGCCGCGGCCAGCCTGGGCGCTGGCTTCTCCAGCTCCGGCACCGAGCTGATCATCTGGCGCGTCATCCAGGGCATCGGGGGCGCCTTCCTCTTCGCCAACTCAGCCGCGATCGTCACCGACGCGTTCCCCAAGGAGGAGCTCGGCGTCGCCATGGGCACCAATACCATGGTGGCGGCCATCGGCCTGGTCATCGGCCCGGTCCTCGGTGGGGCGCTGGTCGAGATCTCCTGGCACTGGGTGTTCTGGTTCAACGTCCCCTTCGGTCTGCTCGGTGCGCTCTGGGCCTTCTCGATCCTCAAGGAGATCACCGGCCGCTCCGATGACCGCAGCTTCGACGCCGCCGGGACCCTGACGTTCCTCATCGGCCTGACCGGTCTGGTCTACGGCGTCTCCCGCGGCGGCATCTCGGGCTGGACCGGGCCGGCGATCATCGCCTTGGTCGTGGCCGCGGTGTTCCTACCGCTGTTCGTGCTCGTCGAGTCCCGGCACAAGCACCCGATGCTCGACCTGTCGATCTTCTCCAGCCGGCTGTTCAGCCTGGCCTCGATCGCCGCGTTCATCAACGGCCTGGCCCGCTTCGCCCTGACCTTCGTGTTCGTCTTCTACTTCCAGGGCGTGCAGGGCAACTCGCCGCTCCTGGCCGGGCTGAAGCTGGCTCCGCTGGCGGCCGGCATGCTCGTCGCCTCACCGATCGCCGGTGTCTACGCCGACCGCAAGGGCTCACGCGTGCTGGCGTCACTCGGCATGGGGGTGACCGCTCTGGGCCTGGGTCTGATGACCACCCTCGAGCGGGACACCAGCTACTGGTTCCCCGCCATCTTCATGCTCATCGTCGGCATCGGCTCGGGCATGTTCAACTCGCCCAACACCGCCGCGATGATGGGCACCGTGGCTCCCCACCGCCGCGGGATCGCCTCGGGCGCCCGCGTGCTGGTGCAGAACACCGGTGCGGTGCTGTCGATCGCCCTGGTGCTGGCCATCGTCACCGCCAGCGTGCCCAAGTCGGTCCTGTTCAACGTGTTCAGCGGCCTGGGGGCTCGCATCACCAACACCCAGATCGACCCGTTCCTGTCGAACCTGCACCTGGCGCTGTGGATCCTCTGCGGCATCTCGGTGCTCGGCATCTTCGTCTGCTTCTCCCGGCCCAAGCACGAGTCCGAGGACTCGGCGGAGGCCGAGGCGCAGCTGGTGGCCGCCTGATGAGCGCGCTGGAGGACAATCCGCTCGCCGCCACCCTGAGGGTCGGCGCGCGGGCCGACCCGGTGCCCCGGATGCGGATCGGCGAGGTGGCCGAGCAGACGGGCACCACCCCGCGGACGATCCGCTACTACGAGGAGCTGGGTCTGCTCGGCTCCGAGGCCGAGCGCGAGCAGGGCAAGCACCGCAGCTACAGCGAGGCCGATGTCGAGCGGATCCGGGAGATCGTGCGCCTCAAGGACCTGCTCGGCCTCAGCCTCGAGCAGCTCTCCCAGCTCGTCGAGGCCGAGACCGCGCGGGCGGAGATCCGCCGTGAACTGGGGGGCACCGAGGACGCCACGCGCCGGCGCGAACTGCTGACCCAGGCGGGCGGGCACATCGAGACCCAGCTGGGTCTCGTGCAGAGCCGGCTGGAGGAGCTGCGCCAGCTCGAGGCGACGCTGTTGGCCAAACGCGTGTCGGTCCGGGACAAGCTCGCCGAACTGGACTGACTCAGGCCCGCTCATCCTCAGGTCGCGGTCACACCGCGACCCCGGTCGGGGGGGCCGGTGGCCCGCGCCATCCCCGTGGGGGAACTTCCTCACCACGGGAAACCTCCACGCCACTAGGCTGTAGTTACGTCGATGCCCCCGAGCCAACCGTCTGTCGCAAAGCCCCTGCACACAGCCCGCTCCGCCGTGGCGCGGAGCCTGCGTGACGGCAGCCTTGTCGCCCCGCTCGCCGCCCTGTTCACGGGCCTGATCGCGGCGGTCAACATCGCGTCGGCCCTGACGCCCGACATCGCCTGGCGCGGACATCTGCTGCTCCACGTCGAAGGGGTGCCGACGGTCCGCTTCTTCCACGCGCTCGCACTGCCCCTCGGCACCGCGCTGCTGCTGACCGTCCCCTACCTGCTCAAGCACCGGCGCCGGGCGCTGCGGATCGCCGTGGCGATCCTGGTGCTGGCCGGCATCATCAACCTGTTCAAGGGCCTCGACTTCGAGGAGTGCCTCGCCGGCTGGCTCGTCGCGGGCGGGCTGGTCCTCGGCCGCGCCCACTTCGATGTGGTCCAGCCGCCGATCTCGCTGCGGTCGGCGATCTGGCGCGCCCCCCTGCTCGGCGCGCTCGGCATCGTGCTCATCACCCTCGCCGACTGGATCGATCACGGCGCCCGACGGCTCGACAGCGTCGTCGACGAATCAACCGCGCTGCTGCAGGGGCATGAGAAGGGACCGCTGAGCTTCGAGAACCACACCGCGATGATCCTCGACCACCGCTTCCAGTTCGCCTGGATCCCGCTGGGGGTCCACTTCCTGGAGGTCGGCACGCTGCTGGCCATCGCCTACGTGATCTTCCGGCCGCTGGCCGCGCCGCGGGCGCTGCCCGGCGCGCTGACCCGCCGCGTGGCCGCCGAGGTGGTGCGCCGCCACGGCTCCGACACCCTGTCGTTCTTCAAGCTGCGCCGGGACAACCTCCTGTACTTCACCGACGACCGCAGTGCGTTCGTCGCCTACAAGATCGACTCCGGTGTCCTGCTGCTGTCGGGGGATCCGGTCGGGCCGGCCGACAAGCTTCCCGAGCTGCTCATCGGGGTCCGCAACTTCGCGCGGACCCGGGGCCTGCGCCTCGGCGCGATCGGCGCCAGCGAGCGGTTGCGGGAGCTGTACAACGGAATCGGCCTGACCACGATGTACATCGGCGATGAGGCGATCGTGGAGACCGAGAGCTTCAGCCTCGAGGGCCGGGCCATCCGCAAGGTGCGCCAGTCGGTCAACCGCCTGGCCAAGAACGGCTACAGCGCCGAGCTGCACACCCTGGCCAGTCTCGACGCCGACACCCTGGCCCAGATCGAGTCGGTGCACGTCATCGCCCGGCAGGGCCGGCCGGAGATCGGCTTCTCCATGGGCATGGACGCGATCCGCGGCGACAACGACTGCGACACGCTGTTCCTCGTCGCGCGCGATGAGGCCAACCGGGTGCGCGCGTTCCTGCACTTCGTCCCCTGCTACGGACGCGCGGCGGTCTCCCTCAGCCTGATGCGGCGCGATCCCGACACCCCCAACGGGCTCATGGAATTCCTCATCGTGCACGGCATCCAGACGCTCAGGGAGCGGGGCATCGCCGAGGTGTCGCTCAACTTCGCCACCGGTGCCCGCTGGATCCACGAGCCCCACAACCCACTCGAGCGCCTGGCCGGCAAGGTGGTCATCCAGCTCGACCGCTACCTGCAGCTCGAGAGCCTGTATCGCTTCAACGTGAAGTTCGCGCCCCGCTGGGAACCCCGCTACCTGGTGTTCGAGGGTTGGCACCGGCTGCCGCGCACCGGGCTGGCGGCGATCTGGGTCGAGGGGCAGCTGCCCAAACCCCGGCTTCCGCGCCCGACAATCCGGCGCCGCGCCCGCTACATTGGCGAGAGCGCCGCAGCCGAGCTGGGCTTGTCGGGTCGTTCCTAACGGCCCGCTAATAGTTCCCGAAATCGGCTAGCATCCGGCGTCCGGACAGGGTTTCTCACCTGACCTGTGTCCGACCAGGTACTCAGTCTTGTCATCCCACGCCCACGTAACCGCGCGGTGCCCGTCGCGCTTTCCCTGGAGTCTTCCTTGCCGGTGACGGCCGAGGCGACTCCTTCTGTGCGCACCTTCTCCCCGCTCCGCTACCTCGACGTTGCGGTGATCGTGATCGGTGCGGTTCCCGCCCTCGCCCTGGGCGCGCCCACCTTCGGATACGTCGTCGGCGCGGTAGCTTGGATCGTCCAGCGGGTAGCCCAGAGCATCGACGTTCGTCTGCTCAAGGGCCGCATCGAGGATCCGGTGCGCCTCACCATGGTCACCCTGGGTGAATCCTTCGGCCGCATCTGGCTGCTCGTCGCGGCGATCCTCGTCGCCGCCCTGGTCGGCAACCGCCACGACGGACTGACCTGCGCCGTGGTCGTCTTCGCCGCATACACGATCAACTTCGTCACCCGTCTGATCCTCGGCGCGACCGCCTCCGCCGAACGTCAGGCCGCCGCGACAGCGTCGGCTGCCGGCCCCAACATCCAGTCATGAGCGCACTGACCGCACAAGAGAGCCCCACCGGGACCACCCCGGAACCCAAGAAGCCGAACCAGACCAAGGCGATCCTCTACGGGCTCGGCGCCCTGTGGATCGCCGGGGTGATCTTCTTCATCATCCTCTACGGCTTCAAGCCCAACAAGGCGCCCGACGTCCAATCCGGTGCCTTCAGCGCGATCGGCGAGTTCAAGCTCGACACCTGGTTCAGTGCCGGCCCGATCGACTTCAACAAGGCGATCCTCTATGTCGTCCTGGCCGCGGTCATCACCCTCGGCGTGATGTTCTTCATCGCGCGCCGGCTCAAGCAGCGTCCGCGACGCTTGCAGACGGCAATCGAGATGTTCTACGGCCTCACCTCGGGCATGGCCCGGGACAACATCCACGAGGAGAAGCTGGGGCGCAAGTACTTCCCGCTCATCGCCACCCTGTTCATCTTCATCCTCGTCTCGAACCTGATCGGCTACATCCCCCTGCCGGTCAACTCGATCGACAAGTTCAAGATCTTCGGCGCCCACATCCCGAGCTTCCAGATCTATGCCGCCGACACCAACGTCGCCTTTCCGCTCGTCCTCTCGCTGATCGTCTTCGCGCTGTTCAGCTGGGAGCGCTTCAAGCACAACCACTACAGCCCGATCGCCTTCGTCAAGAGCCTGATCCCCTCTGGCGTCCCGGGTGCCCTGCTGCCGCTGATCTACGTGATCGAGCTGCTCTCCTACTTCCTCCGGCTCGTCTCGCTGACGGTGCGACTCTGGGCCAACCTGCTGGCCGGCCATCTGCTCATCGCCTTCATGAGCGGCGAGCTCGGGGTGCTGACCGGCGACACGTGGGTGGAGTGGCTGCTGTTCCCCTTCGGCATCGCCATCTTCGCCTTCGAGGCCGTCCTGATCGCCGGGCTGCAGGCCTACATCTTCGCCATCTTGACCGCGATCTACGTCGGCGACGCGGTCACCTCTCACTAACCACCAAGGAGCAAACGAGACCACATGCTGTTCCTCCACTTCCTGACCATCCTCCCCCACATGCTGCTGGGGGCGGTGGCCGACCCCACCAAGTACGGCAAGAACGCCGGTGAGGCGATCGCCCTCGGCGTCGGCGCGGGCGGCGGCGCCGCGGGCGCCGGTGCCGGCATCGGTGCCGTGTTCAGCGCCTCGATCCAGGCCAAGACGCGCCAGCCGGAGCTGCGCAACGAGATCAACTCGGACCAGTGGCTGGGCTTCGCGCTCACCGAGGCCTGCTTCTTCTACGGCCTCGTCGGCGGCTTCATCGCCGCGTTCGTCTTCTAGGCACCCAGATACCGCCCGTGTTCAGCACCGCACACACCGTGATCGCCTCCAGCGGCTCGTTCCTCATCACCCCCAACGTGGGGCTGATGATCTGGGTGCTGGTGGTGTTCCTCATCGTCGCGTTCCTGCTGCGGCGCTTCGTCTTCCCGTCGATCGGCAAGGTGCTCGACGATCGTTCGGCCAGCATCAACTCCGACATCGACGACGCGTCGAAGCTGCGGGAGCAGGCCGACCAGGTCCTGGCCGAGTACCAGGAGCGCCTGAAGGAGGCCCGCCAGCAGGCCGAGGAGATCCTCGATCGCGCCCACAAGGCCGGCGATGCCCATCACAAGCAGGTGGTGGAGGAGACCAACGCCGAGCGCGACCGCAAGCTGGAGCAGATCCGTGCCGACATCGACGCCGAGACCCAGCGGGCCCTGTCCCAGATCCGGGCCGAGGTGGCGAACCTCACCGTGATGGCGACCGAGAAGGTCACCCGCAAGACCCTGACCGACGAGGACCAGCGGCGCTTGATCGACGACGCTCTGTCGGAGCTCGACTTCAGCGCCCTGGCCGGAGGGAACCGCTAGATCACCCGTCTGTGGGACGGGTGATCGGACAGCGAGCGCACTGATTCATGGAAGAAATCGCCGAGGTATACGCACGTGCGCTCTTCGAGGTGGCCTCTGAGCAGGACAAGCTCGAGCTCATCCACGAGCAGCTCAACCAGTTCGCCGACGTCGTCTCGGCGAACCGCGACACCCAGCTGTTCTTCTTCAGCCCGTACTTCTCGGGTGAGGAGAAGAAGGACGGCCTCCACCGCGCGGTGTCCGGTGCCGAGCCCGAGCTGGTGAACTTCCTCGAGGCGTTGATCGAGCGCCACCGCATGCCGGCGCTGCTGCGCATCCGCACCCGCTTCGACGCCCTGTGGGACAAGGCCAACCGGCGCCTCCCGGTGTCGATCACCACCGCCGTGCCCCTCGACGAGGCGACCGCCCAGTCGATCGGCCGACGGATCGGCGAGCAGACCGGGGAACAGGTTGAGCTGAGCTCTACTGTTGATGAGGACATCATCGGCGGAATCGTGCTGCGGGTCGGGAACCGGATCATGGACGCCTCGATCAGGTCACAGCTGGAAAATCTTCGCAAGCAGGTGGCGGCCCAGTAGGGCGGCCACCCGATCGCACAGGCTGATAAGGAGCCCCCATGCAGATCAACCCGGACGAGATCACCTCCATCCTCAAGAGCCGTATCGAGGGCATGGACACCGCCTCGGCTGACCTGACCGAGGTCG
This sequence comes from Burkholderia sp. PAMC 26561, assembly GCA_964657595.1. GTDB lineage: Bacteria > Actinomycetota > Thermoleophilia > Solirubrobacterales > Solirubrobacteraceae > Palsa-465. The sequence continues at coordinate 7,538 of CAZZVR010000187.1, forward strand.
GGACCGTGCTGTCGGTGGCCGACGGCATCGCCCGCATCCATGGCCTGGAGAACGCGATGAGCTTCGAGATGCTCGAGCTGCCCCACGGCGTCACCGGCCTGGCGCTCAACCTCGAGGCCGACAACGTCGGCGCGGTGCTGTTCGGTGAGTGGGAGCACATCTCCGAGGGCGACACGGTCAAGCGCACCGGCCGGCTCCTGCAGATCCCGGTCGGCGAGGCCATGCTCGGCCGCATCGTCGATCCGCTCGGTATCCCGCTCGACGGCAAGGGCCCGATCGACACGAGCGAGTTCCGTCCCGCCGAGCACAAGGCGCCGGGCGTCATCGCCCGCCAGCCGGTGA
>CAZZVR010000188.1:0-7866 GCA_964657595.1 Burkholderia sp. PAMC 26561
CGCCGGCTTGGTGGCTGCGCGCTTGGTTGCGGTCGCCGACTTGGCAGTCGACTGCTTGGCGCTGGCGGCGCTGGCCTTGGCGGCCGTGATCGGCTTGCTCTCAGACATCGTTCCCGTTCTACTCGCTTCCCTAGAAGAATCGGTGGATATGAGGTGAGTCGCTTGAGTTGCCCCTGCAAGCGACGGCATTAACCAAACCCCGACCGGCGCCGGTCGTTACACCAAGGTCCGGACGGTCACCGCCTGACCCACCGCCACGACATCGCGGCGGCCAAGACGCTCTGCACCGGTCAGCGATGCGCCAAAACAGTCATATGCCCTGATTTCGCCCCTCGCTCCCTGCCCGGCGCGAGACGGCGCGCGACGGCGCGCGGGGTCAGGCCGCGAGGGCGGGCGGGGAGGCCAACCCCATGCGGGTCAGCCAGGCGGTCGGGTCCTCGATCTCCTCCAGCGAGGGCAGTGCCTCCGGCGCCGAGAACACCTGGGTCAGGGCCGGTGGGCCGGCGGCGGCGACCACGGCGTCGCAGAAGATCTTGCCGCGCTCGTACTGCTTGAGCTTCAGCTCGAGCCCGAGCAGCCGTCCGATCAGACGCGACGCGAGCGACTGGTTCTGGCGCCGCGCGTCGAGGGACTGGCGCAGGTGCGGCAGCGAGGGCAGCAGCTCCGGCGCCACCGCGTCCATGACGTGCTCGGCGTGTCCCTCGATGACCGCCATAACCGCCTGGACCCGGTCGATGGTCGCGCGTTCGGCGTCGTTGGTCACCATCGCGATGAGATCCCCATGGCGCAGCGCGGTGCCCACGCGGCGCAGCCCCGCGCGTGAGGGCAGACGGAACCTCCGCTGGGTGTCGAGGCGGACCTCAGCGGAGTCCATGATCTCGCGCACCAGTCCGCTGAGGTGGGGCTTGAGCCAGGGCACGCCGCCGAACTGCACGGCGTGGGTCACCTCGTGCAGGGCCACCCAGGTCAGGAACTCGCGCTCGTCGGCGTGGAAGCTGGCCACCGCCTTGTCGAGGTTCGGCATGACGAAGAGCAGCCGCGGCGGGGGCTGATCGGCCTCCTCGAGCAGGACCAGCTCGTACTGGCCGAGCACGCGCTGGGCCATGTAGCCGACGAGCAGTCCGACCTCGCCCGACACGGTGAAGCCGAGCGTCAGCTGCGCCGCGGGCTTCAGCGGCCCGAGCCCGCCGCCGGCCTTGGCGAGCATCGGCTCCATCAGCTTGCGCATCGAGCCGAGGTTGGCCCGCACCCACTCGGGGCGGCTGACGCTCTCGGGTGCGGGCAGCGGTGCGCTCGGGGTCAGACCCGTGTAGGCGACCACGCGCCTCTCGGCGTCGGTGGCCAGCGCGGAGAGATCGATCGCACCCCCGTCACCGGAGCCGGCCGGGGCGCCCAGGCCCGCCACGCGGGTGGCGATCCACTCGGCGATGACCCAGTCGACGATGTCGCTCATGACGTCGCTCCGGCGATCCCGATGCGGGCGAGTTCCTCGGCGGTCGCCACCGTCCGGGCGGCCACCACCTGGGAGTGCCCAATCACGTCCAGCGGTGCCGCCAGCGGCTGGGCAAATGCGGGGAACATGGCCACGCCGCCGCCCTCGCGCACGATGAGCTGACCCGCGGCGGCGTCGACGGCGCGACAGGCGCGCAGCGACACGAGCCCATCCAGGCGACCAGCGGCGACCTGGCAGAGGGAGGAGGCGATCGTGCCCATCGCCCGCAGCCGGTAGGCGGCGGACTCGAGCGCGTCGGCGGCGGCCGCCACCCAGCGGGGGTCGGCGGACTCGATGCCGAGGACCTCCAGCTTGCCGGTGATGCCGCGCCGCTCGCCGACGGCCGGGTCCAGCCGGGTGGCGTTGAGGAAGGCGCCCTCGTTGCTGGCGGCCCACCACTCCTCGGCCGGGCCGAAGTCATAGACGTAGCCGAACCGCACATCGGCCATCTCGGGACCGTCGGCCACCGCAATCGACATCGCGTGGTGGGGCAGTCCCCGTTTGGCGTTGAGGGACCCGTCGATGGGATCGATCACCACGCGCAGCGGTCCGCCCCCGAACGCGACCTCGCCGCGCTCCTCCGAGACGGCGGTGAAGTCCAGTCCGCGGGCGTGGAGGGCCTCGAGCTGGGTGAAGATGACCTCCTCGGCCGCCGCGTCGATGACCAGCGTGCGGTCACCGCCCTCGCCGCGGGTACCGGTCTCGATGGCGCGTTCGGCGATGCTGTGGGTGCTTTCCAGCAACGTGCGGACTTCCTGCACGGCGCTGCGGCAGACGACGAGCCATTCGCTGGAATTGACGGCGGCCACCAACCTATGCTGACAGGAACGTGGGAGTACCCGACGCCGCCAGCGCCACCAGCGCCCCCGACGCGTCCGAGTTCGTCCGCTACGACGCCGGTCCGCTGCTGATCCACGGCGCTGCGGGCACCGGCAAGAGCCGGCTGATCCTCGAGCGATTCGAGTGGCTGGCCAGCCAGGGGACCCCGGTCGAACAGATCGCGCTGCTCACCCCGACGGCGGCGCGCGCCGACCTCGCCCGCGCACGACTCGAACAGGCCCGCTCAGCGGGCTACAGCGAGCTGACCGTCGTGGGTCCCCACGACCTGGCCGCCGCGGTCATCCGCCGCTCACCCGGGCGCGGCCATCTCAGTGACGCGGTGCTGTCAGCCGCCGAGCGCCTGGCCATGCTGGCCGAGCGGATCGACGAGCTTCCGCTGACCCACCATGACTTCGGCGGCAACTCCTCTGCGCTGCTGGCGGGGATCGTCAACCGCGTCGACACGCTGAAGGCCCAGCTGATCAGCGCCGAGCGCTTCTCCGACTGGGCCGCCGGCGCCGACAGCGACGCCAGCCTGCGCGACGCGGCGCGGGCGGGGCGCCTGCCCGTGCATGGGGCCCGCGAGCGAGAGTTCGCCGCCATCTACACCGCCCACGATCGCATGCTGGCCGACGCCGGCCTGCTCGATCGCGGTGATCTGATCATGTCGGCGATCCGCATCGCCCGCGAGCCGGTGGCCGGACCGGCGCCGTTCACCCACGTCCTGGTCGACGACGCCCAGGAGCTGTCGCTCGCGGCGGCCAGCCTCGCCCGGGCGCTGGCCGGACCCAACCTGACGGTGGCCGGTGACCCTGGGGCCGGGGCCACCGCCTTCCGCGCCGGTGCGGCCGCGCGACTGGCGAGCTTCGAGACCCCGGACACGCGGTGCGTGGTGCTCACCCGGCGCCGGCGCCAGCCCCGGCGCCGGTTCTGGGCGGCCGCCACCGAGCGCGCCCAGGCCCAGACCGCCGCGGCCGAGATCGAGCGCCTCGTCAACCATCCGACCGAGCCACTGGCCCCGGGGACGATCGCCGTGCTCGTGCCCTCGGTGGCCCGCGACGGCCAGGCGGTGGCGGTCGCCCTGGAGGAGCGCGCCATCCCCCACCGCCTTGTGGGGGAGGCCGCCTTCTTCCAGCGGCCCGAGATCCGTGATCTGCTCGCCTGGCTGCGCGTGCTGGGTGATCCCAGCGACGCACCGGCCGCGGTGCGGGCCTTGGCCCGCCCACCGGTCGAGCTGCGCTCGGTGGACATCGCCCGCGTCACCCAGATCGCCCGGCGGCGCAAGCTCGACATGGTCGCTGCGCTGGCCGCGGCGATCGAGTCACCCCAGGTGCCGCCGGATGCCCGCGAGCGGATCCGGGTCTTCCTCAAGCTCTACCGCGCCGGTGCGGCGCAGATCGACACGAGCCGGCCCGATCTGTATGTCCACCGCCTGATCGAGCGCCTCGGTCTGCGGCGGCGCAACCTGTTCTCCGCCCAGGGGGAGGTGGTGGAGCAGCTGCGCGCCCTGGCCCGCTTCGGCGAGCTCGCCGCCGCCCACAGTGCGCGTGCCCCCCAGGGCAGCGCGCGTGACTTCGCCCGCTCGATCGCCGCGGTGGCCGATCAGACCGCGTTGGCGGTGGCCGAGCCCGAGGAGCCGGTGCTGGCCGGCGCCGACGCGGTCCAGATCGTGTCGCTGGAGGTGGCCGGGGGGATGGAGCTCGAGCACGTCTTCCTGCTCGGCCTGGGCGCGCGGCTCAGCGCGGGTGAGTCGGCCCCGGTGCCCGACGAGTTGTTGCTCGAGCCGCTGGCGTCCGACGACGAGGCGACCCGGACCCGGCAGCTGGAGCAGCGACTGGAGAGCGGAGCGGCGCGGGCGGCACGCACGGCAGTGATGAGCTACGTGGTGGCCGGGGGAGGACCGCATGAGGTGCTCGAGGCCGCCCGGGCCAGGGACGGCGGCACATGGGAGCCGATCGAGGAGGAGCTGTTCGCCCCGGCCGAGACCCTCCCCGCCTCCTACCGACTGCTGCGGGAGGAGCTGCTCGCCTCGACGACCCGCACCGCGGGGCGCCTGGCCGAGCTGCGTCTCGACACCGACCTCGACATCTCCCACGCGGTGGTGCGCTACCTCGAGCTGCTCAAGGTGGCGGCGCTCATCGCGCGGCCCGAGGGCCAGCCCCTGGCCGAGGCCCTGCGCGACGTCAACGCCCGACTCGGCGGAGCGGTGACCTCGGCCCAGCGCGAGATCCTCGCCACCAGTCCGCTGGATGACTTCCTGCTCGAGGCCGAGCGGGACGATCGCGCCCGCGCCCAGGTGGTAGCCGCCCGTGACGAACCGTCGCTGGCCCGCTTCCTGCCCATGCGGGGCGAGGGCGTGCTGCTGTCGGCCTCGGACATCGACACCTACCGCGCCTGCCCGCTCAAGTACAAGTTCGCCCGGGTGTTCCGGATCCCCCAGGAGCCGACCCTGCATCAGCGCTTCGGGATCGCCGTGCACCAGGTGCTCGAGCGCTTCCATCACGGCGGGGAGGCGACGGGTTCGCTCGGTTCGCTCGAGGAGCTGCGGGGTCTGCTCGACACCGCCTGGCGCCGGCAGGGCTTTGGTGACTCCGACGAGGAGCGTCAGCTGCGGGCCAAGGCCGAGGCCGCCCTGGGCCGCTACCACGCCGCCGCCCGCGCCGAGCCGGGCCGGCCGGTGTGGTTCGAGCGGTCCTTCACCTTCAAGCTCGGGCCCCACACGGTCCGGGGTCGCGTCGATCGGGTGGACCGGCTGCCCGGCGGTGAGTACGAGCTGATCGACTACAAGACCGGCCGGCCGCGCTCGGCCGAGGCGCTGGCTGACGACGTGCAGCTGTCGCTCTACACCGTCGCGGCCCGCGAGGCCTGGGGACTGGAGGCCAGCCGGGGGGCCTACCTGTATCTCCTCGATGACGCCAAGGTGGCGATCTCCGGGGACGCCGAGCGCGCCGAGTGGATCCGGGCGGTGGCTCACGAGGTGGCCGAGGGCATTCGCGCCCAGGAGTTCGAGCCGACCCCGTCCGGGCCGGCGTGCGGCTTCTGTGATTACCGCATGGCCTGCCCGGCCGCCGAACGCTGAGTCCAGGCCGTCAGGCCGTCAGCCGGTCGGGCGGCTCCGCCGACCAGGCCGCTCAGCCGGCCAGGCCGGGCGGCAGGGTGGTGATGTTGGCGCAGCCCGGGGCCTTGGGTTGACCGCCGGTGTGGGTGCAGTAGCCACTCGCGCTGGGTGGTCCCAGGCTCCAGCCGTTGGCGTAGGTGGTGCTGAAGGTGTAGTGGGCCGGCTGGCCGGGTGGGCGGGCGCCGGTGTAGAGGATGGTCAGCCGTGAGAAGACCAGTTCACCGTGGCTCAGGCCCGGCTTCCACGCCTCGAGCTTGATCGGGTAGGCGGTGAAGCGGCCGCTCGCGCAGTCGGGCTTGCAGTTGTCGATCTGGTTGTAGCCGCCGCCGAACGCGGTCTGCTTGGTCCAGCTGCTCCAGTGCAGGCTCTGCCCGGGCTTGGGCCCCGACAGGACACCCGAGCTGTCGCCGGTGTAGAGGATGTAGCGGGGCCGGATCTCCATGTACTTGAGCCCGACACCGGTGTAGGCCGGGAGGCGCGGGAGACCCTGGGCAGCGGCGTGAGTGGCGGCGTGTGCCGCCGCCACCGGCAGGGCCAGACATACGGAGGCGATCGTCGCCGCGACCAGCGCCGCGCCCCGACCTGACAGCGAACCTGGGCTCACTGGCCGCGCGGGGGGTCCTCGCCGCGCTGGCGCAGGAATCGCTGGAGCTCGCGTTCCAGAGCGTCACCGGACGGCATCTCAAACGGCGGCTCGTCGTCGTCCTCCTCGACCGCGGCCGCCTCGAGTCGCTCGACGAAGGCCTGGACGTCGGGGTCGGCCTGCACGGCCAGGTTGACCTGGCGCTCGTAGTCGGTCACCGCGGTCTCCAGTTCGCCGGCGTCCACGGCAACGCCCACCAGCCCTTCCAGCTTGCGCACCAGCGCCAGGGCCGCCTTGGGGTTCGGCGCGGCGGCGATGTAGTGGGGCACGGCCGCCCACAGGCTCGCCGACGGGAGACCGGCGTGGTGGGCTGCGTTGTGCAGCACGCCGACGATTCCGGTCGGGCCCTCGTAGGAGGAGCGCTGCAGGCCCAGACGCTCGGTCAGCTCCGGGTCGGTGGCGAAGCCGGTGACGTGCACGGCGCGGGTGTGGGGCACGTCGGCGAGCAGGGCGCCGAGGGTGACCAGCAGCTGCACGTTCATCGCCTCGGCCAGCTCGGTGACGACCTGGGTGAAGGTGCGCCAGCGGAAGGAGGGCTCGGTCCCGGTGAGCAGGATGAGGTCCCGTGGAGCCCGCGGCACCTTGACCTCATAGAGCTCGACGTTGGGCCACTCGATGGTGCGCGAGTCGCCGTCGACGATCTTCACCCGCGGCCGGGTCGCCTGGAAGTCGTAGAACTCCTCCGGGTCGATGGTGGCGAAACGGCGGGCCTCGAGGGCCTCGCCGACGAAGGTGACCGCCGAGGAGGCGGCGTCCGCCGCGTCGTTCCAACCCTTGAAGGCGCACACGAGAGCGGGGGCGCGCAGGCCGATCGGACGGTAATCCCAGTGCAGAGGCGGCATACGGTTCACCGTACAAGATGACCCAGAGTGGCCCGCGCCAAACTCCGGGACGCGATGGGCGATGATTGGCGCTCATGAGCAGTCAGGCCACCGTCAGCTCCCTGCGCGCCGGGGATGAGGTGCGCGGCGTCTTCGCCTGCGTGCGCAAGGACCGGCTGATGACCCGGACCGGCTCGCCCTACCTGGCGCTGGAGCTGCGCGACCGCACCGGGGCGGTACCCGCCCGCGCCTTCCGCGACGCCGACGCCCTGGCCGGGCGCTTTGACCGCGGCGATCTAGTCACGGTGACCGGCCGGGTCGAGCGCTTCCGCGACGAGCTGGTGGTCGAGGTGGCGGACATCTCCCGCGCCGGGAGCGATGTCCCCGAGGCGGCACCGGAGGCGTTCCTGCCCACCGCCTACCGCGACATGGAGGAGCTCGACGGCTTCCTCGAGCACCTGGTCACCGAGGTCTACGAGCCGGGCTACCGGGCCCTGCTCGACGGCCTCATGACCGACGCCACGCTGCGCGCCGATCTGCGCCGCGCGCCCTGCTCTCGCGCCGGGCATCACGCCTACCTGGGTGGCCTGATCGAGCACACCGTCGCGGTGGCCACCCTGGCGCGGGAGACCTGTGAGCTGCACCGCCGACTCAACTCGGACCTGCTGTTGACCGCTGCCCTGGTGCACGACATCGGGCACACGCGGGAGTTCACCTACGGCGCGGAGATCGGGCTGACCGAGCCGGGACGGGTGCTCGGGCACCTCGTGCTCGGCCAGCAGCTGCTGGCCGAGCGCCCGGAGTTCAGCGCCCTGGACGCCGAACGCCAGCTCGGCCTGCTGCACTGTCTGCTCACCCATCACGGCGCCGCCGGCGCGCCCGGTGGGCGCTTCCAGTCCGCTGAGGCGGTCGCCCTCTACCGGCTCAACGCGGTGGACGCCGCGGTCAAGGGCGTGCTCGAGCACGGCCTGGA
>CAZZVR010000189.1:0-7812 GCA_964657595.1 Burkholderia sp. PAMC 26561
CGAGTTCGAGGTCTCCGAGGACGAGACGGTCCTGGACGGCGCATTCCGCCAGGGGCTGATGCTCATGCACGGCTGCAAGGAGGGCCAGTGCGCGGCGTGCAAGTCCTTCCTGCTGGAGGGGGAGGTCGATCTGGACCGCTACTCGACCTTCGCACTGCCCGAGTACGAGCTCGACGAGGGCTGGACGCTGCTGTGTCGCGCCCACGCCGTGACCGACCTCGAGGTCGAGCTGATCAACTACGACGAGGAGGTGCTGCGCAGCGGTCTGCCGATCCGGACGCTCAGCACCACCGTCACCGCCCTCGAGCCGTTGACCCGCGACATCTACCGCCTGGAGCTCCAGAGCACCGAGGGCGATCTGGAGTTCCGGCCCGGTCAGTACGTCGACATCGAGATCCCGGGCACCGCGGCCGACGATCTGCAGCGGCCCCTGACCCGCTCCTTCTCGATGGCCAACGTCCCCGACGGGTCGGGCCGGCTCGAGTTCATGATCAAGCACTACCCCGGGGGTCGCTTCTCGGCGCTGCTGTCCGACGGCGGCCTCGCCGTGGGTGACACGCTGTCGGTCACGGGCCCCTACGGCATGTTCACGCTGCGCGACAGCGTGAAGGAGCGGCCGCTGCTGTTCATCGGCGGCGGGGCCGGGATGGCCCCGATCCTCTCGCTGCTGCGCTCCCTGGCCCAGCGCGGGGAGGCCCGCCAAGCCGTCTACTACTACGGCGCGCGCACGCCGGCTGACCTGTTTCACCTGGAGGAGCTCGACCGACTGTGCGCCCAGATCCCGGGGCTGTCGTTCGTCCCCGCGCTGTCCGATGCCGACGCCGCGAGCGGCTGGGCCGGGGAGTCTGGGCTGATCACCGACGTGGTCACCCGGTCAGAGCGCGACCTGGGCGCCATGGAGGCCTACCTGTGCGGTCCGCCTCCGATGGTCGACGCCGCGGTCGGGCTGCTGAGTGCCAGCGGCCTGGCGGAAATCAACATCCATTTCGACAAGTTCACGACCACCGTGGAGACCGAGGAAAGCAGCCGAACATGAGCACCATCACCCCCGAAAAGGTCCGCAGCGTCCCCCAACCCGTGTTCACCGACGCCGAGGCAGGCGCTCAGGAGTTCCCCTCCTCGAACAGCCGCAGCTACAGCTACTTCACGCCGGCCAAGCGCCGCGCGAGCGTCTATGAGGACGTCACCGTCGACATCCAGCCCGACCCCGAGCGCCATCTCACCCAGGGCTGGCTCTACAGCTTCGCCAACGGTCAGGCCGGCTATCCGCATGAGTGGACGGAGCTGAAGTCGAGCAACTGGCATGAGTTCCTCGATCCCAACGAGGAGTGGGAACAGACGATCTTCCGCAACAACGCCAACTCGGTACGCCAGGTCGGCGCAACGATCGCCAACGCCAAGGCGGCCGGCGCGTTCCTCACCGAGAACCGCAGCTGGCTGCACATCCTCGAGAAGCACGTCAGCGCCTGGGCGCATGTCGAGCACGGCATCGGGATGTACGTCTACACGTCGTGTCAGCGGGACGCGCCGACCAACATGATCAACAACGCGATCGCGGTCGCCGCGGCCCACAAGCTGCGCTTCGCTCAGGACATCATCCTCTACAACCTCGAGGTGTCCGAGCAGGTCGAGGACTTCCAGGGCTCCGCCCACCAGCAGGTCTGGCAGTCCGATCCGGCGTGGCAGGGGACCCGCGAGAACGTCGAGCAGCTGACCGCCGCCAAGGACTGGGCCGAGGCCTATTTCGCCACCACCATCGTGTTCGAGCCCCTCGTCGGTGAGCTGTTCCGCAGTCAGTTCGTCATGCAGGCCGCGGCCGCCCACGGGGATTACGTCACCCCGGTGGTCATCGGGGCCGGCGAGTCCGACGTGTACCGCGATCAGGCCGCCGCCCGCCGTCTGTTCCAGCTGCTGGCCAAGGACGACCAGCATGGCGACCACAACCGCCACACCATGGAGGAATGGCTGAACGTATGGGTCCCGCGCAGTGTCGCGGCCGCCCGGACGATGCAGCCGATCTGGTCCCAGCTGTCGGACAAGGTCATCACCTTCGAGGAGTCGCGCAGCCGGGCCGCCACCCGCTTCCAGACCCTGCTCTCCGAGCTGGGCCTCACCTACGCAAAGGAGCTGTGAATCGATGAGTGCCACTACGGACCGCTTCAAGGCCGACCCGACGTCGTCGGGCAAGTGCGGCGTGACCCTGATGAACAACCAGGTCGGCTATGTCGTCGCCCAGGTGATGGAGGGCAAGCCGGACATCACGATCAGCGAGCTGCCCTCGATGATCCGCGTCGACGGCACCGCCAAGATCGACTTCGACTACGACGAGATCGCCGAGGCCCTGGGCTGGGAGTCGTTCTCCAACAACGACTTCGAGGAGATCATGTCGACCCACTACGGCCGCATGGTCGTCCTGGATGACCGCATCCTCATGTTCGCCAGTCCCGAGGATGCCGCCCAGTACACCTCCTTCGATCTCAAGCCCGTCTCGGAGGCTTGAGATGTTCGAGCACAACGGAGAGAAGTACTTCATCGTCGACAGCCACCTGCACATGTGGGATGCGGGTCCTGACAACTGGGTCAAGGGCCAGGAGCAGTACGCCAAGGGCTGGATCGAGTGCTTTCACGCCTATCAGCACCTCGGTCCCGAGGAGCACTGGTGGCCGATCGAGAAGTTCATGTCCTACACCCACGCGGACTTCGAACGTGACGTCTTCGACGAGGGCGGGGTCGACTACGGGATCTTCCAGTCGACCTACCTGAAGGAGTGGTACGCCAAGGGCTTCAATGACGTGGCCCAGAACGCCGAGCTGGTGGCCAAGCATCCGGACCAGCTGATCGTCAACGGGCGCTTTGACCCGCGCGACGGTGATGCCGGACTACGTCAGCTCGAGGCCGACGCCCGCGAATACAAGCTCAAGGGCGTCAAGCTGTACACCGCCGAGTGGAACGCCGGCTCGCGCGGCTTCACTCTCGCCGACGACACCTGCCAGCCGTTCTTCGAGAAATGCAAGGAGCTCGGCATCAAGAACGTCCACGTCCACAAGGGCCCGACCATCTGGCCACTGGACAAGGATGCGTTCGACGTCAAGGACGTCGACATCGCCGCGACGAGCCACCCGGAGCTCAACTTCATCGTCGAGCACGTCGGGTTGCCCCGGATCGAGGACTTCTGCTTCATGGCGACCCAGGAGCCCAACGTCTACGCCGGGCTATCGGTGGTCACCGGTGGTCTCATGCACGCCCGCCCGCGGTTCTTCGCCAAGGTGATGGGCGAGCTGCTGTTCTGGGTCGGCGAGGACAAGATGCTGTTCGGCTCCGATTACGGGATCTGGGAGCCGCGCTGGCAGATCGAGGGGCTGCTCGACTGGGACTATCCGGATGCGGAGTTCTCGGACTTCCCGCGCGTCACCGACGCCACCAAGCGCAAGATCCTCGGTCTCAACGCCGCCAAGCTCTATGACATCGAGGTTCCGGTGGAGTTCCAGCTCGCGGGTGCCGGGAGCCGCGACGACAGCCAGCTGGTGCAGGCCAGCCTCTGATGAGCCTCGCAAACGCCGTCATCACCGCCCTCGACGGGGTCATCGACCCCGAGCTGGACGAACCGATCACCACGTTGGCATTCGTCAGCTCCTGTGAGGTATCGGTGGACGGCGATGTGGAGATCGCACTGCGGCTGCCCACGCCGCAGTGCGCTCCGAACTTCGCGTTCCTGATGGCGTCCGACGCCCGCCGGGCGGTCTCACGGCTGCCCGGCGTGCGGGGTGTGGTGGTGTCACTCGAGGATCACTACACGGGTGAGGAGATCAATCGTGGACTCGCCGACGGCGGCGGCTTCTCCGGGGCCTTCCCGGGGGAGACCGGCTCGGGGGACCTCGAGGCACTGCGTGAGCTGTTCCTGCGCAAGGCGCTCGTCGCCCGCCAGTCCCGCATCTGTGAGGCGCTGCTCGCCTCCGGTATCCGCGCGCCCGATCTGTGCGCGATGACCGTGGCCGATCTCGACGCCGGCCGCGACGCCGCGCGGTGTATCGCGCTGCGCGTCGCGCTCGGGCTGTCCCATGCACGCACAGACCCGGCCTTCGTCCTGCCCAACGGCGGGACGCTGGAGCCTGACGGGCTGGCCCGTTGGCTGCGCATGGCGCAGCTGATCCGCACCAGCCTCGAAGTCAACGGCGGCATCTGCCGGTCGCTGCTCGCACACCGCTACGGACTGAACGCATCTGAACCCGGGGAGGTTCCCGTCCCATGAAGGCCGCTCGTCTCTACGCCTACCACGACGCCCTCAAGGTCCAGGAGGTCGCCGAACCGGTGATCGAAGGTCCCCTCGACGTCATCGTGCGGGTCGGCGCCGCCGGACTGTGCCGCACCGACCTGCACATCCAGGATGGCCAGTGGGCCTCGCGCTCTGATGTCGCCCTGCCCTACATCCCGGGGCACGAGAACGCCGGCTGGGTGCATGAGGTCGGTTCCGCGGTGACCAACGTCGAGGTCGGCGACACCGTCATCGTCCACCCATTCATCTCCTGCGGGCTCTGCCTGCCCTGTCGCCGCGGGGACGACATGCACTGCCTCAATGGCCAGTTCCCCGGCATCAACCGCGACGGCGGCTTCGCCGAGCTGCTGAAGACCTCCGCGCGCTCGGTGGTCAAGCTCGATCCCAGCCTCGAGCCGCGGAACATCGCCGCCCTGGCCGACGCCGGGCTCACGGCGATTCACGCCATCAAGAAGGCGATCCCCGTCCTCACCCCGGGCACCAAGGCGGTGGTCATCGGGGCCGGCGGCCTTGGGCACATCGGCATCCAGTGCCTGAAGGCGCTGACCGCCGCGGAGATCATCGTGGTCGACCCGAATGAGAACGCGCTGGCGCTGGCCGGAGAGCTCGGCGCCCACCACACCGTCAAGGCGGACGGCCACCAGCGCGAGACGGTGGCCGAGCTCACCGACGGGCTCGGCGCCGAGGCGATCATCGACTTCGTCGGTGAAGGCGGCGCGATCGAGGACGGCATCGCGATGATCCGCGACGCCGGCTTCTACTACGTCATCGGCTACGGGGAGAACATCGACATCCCCACCATCGAGGTGATCTCACGCGAGATCTCCTTCATCGGCAACCTCGTGGGCACCTACGCGGATCTGCACGAGCTGATGGTGCTCACCGCCCAGGGAGAGGTCCAGCTGCACACCTCGACGTACCCCCTGGACGCGATCAACGATGCGATGGCCGACCTTGACGCCGGCCGTCTGCAGGGCCGCGGGATTCTCATCCCGTCGGCCGCCTAAGCAACGAGAACCTGAGAATCCCGAGGAGCGCCCGATATGGCCAAGGTCCTGTACTTCAACCAAGATGCCCGCGTGCGCCTGGCGGCCGGCGTCAACGAGCTGGCCGATGCGGTCAAGGTGACCCTGGGCCCCAAGGGGCGCAACGTCGTGCTCGAGCGGCTCGCCGGCCCGCCGACGATCACCAACGACGGGGTGACCATCGCGCGGGAGATCGAGCTGCCCGACCCCTTCATGAACATGGGCGCCCAGCTCGTTCGCGAGGTCGCGGACAAGACGAGCCTGTCCACCGGGGATGGCACCACCACCGCCACGGTGCTCGCCCAGGCGATGGTCCGCGAGGGCATGGCCCGGATCGAGGAGGGGGCCAACCCGGTGCTCGTCCGCCAGGGGATCGAGCTCGCCGTCGAGACGGTGATCGAGGCCCTGCGGGCCAGCGCGCGCCACATCGAGGGCATCGAGGACCTCGAGCACGTGGCCACCATCGCGGCCAAGGCCGACCCGCGGATCGGCGCCGCCGTCGCCGCGGCGCTGGACCGGGTCGGGCTCGAGGGCGTGGTCACCATCGAGGAGACCCCCGAGGTCGGGGTGTCCGTCGACTTCGCCGAGGGCGTCCAGGTCGAGAACGGGTTCATCTCCCCCTACATGGCGGTCGACCAGGCGCGCATGGAGACGGTGTATGAGAACCCCTACATCCTGTTGACCACCAAGCCGATCACCCATCCCCAGGAGCTGATGCCGATCATCGGCGCGGTGATGGCGGATCCCCGGCCGCTGGTCATCTTCTGTGAGAAGCTCGACGGTGCGGCGCTGGGGATGCTCGTCCAGAACGTCACCCACGGCACGCTTCAGGCGGTCGCCGTGCGGGCCCCCGGCTTCGGCCATCGCCGGGTCGCCCACCTCCAGGACCTGGCGGCGTTCACCGGCGCGGACCTGATCACCGACGAGACCGGCCTCACGCTCGAGGACATCGAGAGCTCCTGGTTCGGGACCGCGCGGCGCGTCGTCATCAACGCGGAGAACACCACGCTGGTGGAGGGTGGCGGCGGCGATGAGAAGCTGGCGGACCGCATCGAGCTCATCCGCGCCGAGATCGCGCGTCCCCACACCCACGAGCGCGACAAGGAGGTCGCCCAGGAGCGTCTGGCCAAGCTGTCATCCAAGCTCGCGGTCATCCGGGTCGGTGCGGCCACCGATGTCGAGCTCAGCGATCGCCGCCGGCGCGTCGAGGGCTCGCTGGCCGCCACCCAGGCCGCGCTCGAGGAGGGGATCGTGCCCGGCGGGGGCTCGGCTCTGCTCCGCGCCGCCACCTCACTCGACGCCGGGCTCGGACTCGAGGGCGACTATCTGATCGGGGCGGAGATCGTCCGTCGCGTCCTTGGCGAGCCGTTGTTCTGGATCGCCACCAACGCCGGCCACGACGGCTTCGCGGTGATCGATCAGGTCCGGGCGATGCAGTCTCCGGGTGGCCTCAACGCCCTCACCGGCGAATTCGGTGACCTGTTCGAACTGGGGGTCATCGACCCCCTGAAGGTCACCCGGCTAACGCTGGCGAACGCCGCCTCGGTGGCGGCGTTGCTGCTGACGACAGAGGCGGTCGTGGCCGAGCACCTACCCGGCCAGCCCGGGGCGATCATGGCCCCCGGTTTCGGGGACCTCGCCGAGGGCATGGCCCGGCCCTCCTCGCCGATCTGATTCACCCACCCACCGACCATCCACATGAGGACTGGTTCACATGTCAGCTGTTGTAGAAGAGGTCATCAGCACCAATGGTGTCGCGGCACCCGCGCCGGTGGTGAGTCCGGCGCCCTATATCGCCGGCGATCCGTCCATCCTGGGTCTGCCGATCTTCGTCGCCGGATCCGTCGCGCTCGCCTTCGCCCTGGTGGGCTATGTCTCACCGGCGGCGGGCGGCAGCCCGATCGCGATCATCATGGCCGGCACGGGAGTCGGGCTGCTCATCGCCACCGTCTGGGCGATCGCGCTCGGCCAGACCATGGTCGCGTGCATCTTCGGGCTGTTCGCCGGCTTCTGGCTCAGTTACGGGATCCTCGTGCTCGGGCTCAACCACAACTGGTTCGCCATTCCCGCCGCTGACGTCAAGCACACGGTGGCGGAGTTCCAGATCACCTGGGCGATCGTCATGGCGACCCTGACCGTCGCGACGCTGCGACTGCCGGCCGCCTTCACCGCCGTGATCGGGCTCGTGGTGCTCGCGCTGGTGTTCCTCATCGTCGGCACCCTCGACCCGAGTGCGACGATGACCAAGGTCGGCGGCTATGTCTGCTTCGCCTTCGCCGCCCTCGGGATCTACCTGTTCCTCAACGCGGCATCGGTGGCCACCGGAGGCCCGGGGTACCCGCTCGGGCGCCCGCTCGTCCACTGATCTCAGACCCCCCACAAACCTCCAGACCGCATCAGCGGTGGGGAGGGGTGCGTGCCAGGGTGCGCCAGACGCACCCGCACGCGCACCCCGCCCGGCGCCCGCGCCACCGTGGAGAGTTGTGGTCGGGCGAGCGCGCGGGGGAGCCCCCG
>CAZZVR010000190.1:0-7771 GCA_964657595.1 Burkholderia sp. PAMC 26561
GCCGCGCCTGCACGACCGGGTCGAGCAGACCCTGGCCGGCGGCGGCCGCCTGGACCGCCCGGGTGATCTCGGCCATGCCGGCGTCCTTGGTCAGGTAGCCGCGGGCGCCCGCGTTGAGCGCCGCGAGGATCGAGGCGTCGTCCGCGTGGGTGGTCAGCACGACGATCTCGATGTCGGGCTGGGCCGCCTTGATCTGCGCGGTGGCGCCCACGCCGTCGAGCCCCGGCATCTGCAGGTCCATGAGGATCACGTCCGGCGAGTGCTGGGCGGCCAGGGCCACCGCCTCGGCGCCGTTGGCCGCGGCGGGTACCGGCTCCAGGTCACCCGACGCCTCCAGCAGCGTGGTCAATCCGTCACGGATGAGGGCCTGGTCGTCAGCGACCATCACCCGCAGCGTCATGCGCCGGCGTCTTCCAGCACGGCGCTGACCAGCCACCCGTCAGCGGTGGGGCCGGCGGCCAGGCTGCCCCCGAGTTCCTCGACGCGCTCGCGCATGCCGGGGATACCGTACCCGCCGCCGCTGGCCGACAGGGGGTTCGGCGCGGTGGCGACGGTGGACCGGGCGTGGCTCTGCACGGTGAGACCCAGCGGCGGGCCGCCCGTCACGCTGACCGCCACGCGGGCTCCCGGGGAGTGCTTGCTCACGTTGGTCAGGGCTTCCTGGATGATGCGCACGGCGGCGTCACCCCGCTGGCCGGTCAGCTGCTCCCGGGCGCCGTCGAGCTGGAGCTCGACCTCACTGCCCGCCGCCCGGTAGTCGCCCACCAGCGCCTCGATCCGGGACGCCGCCGGCACCACCACCGTGTTCTCACCCCGCAGCGCGCCGACGGCCAGCCGCGTCTCGCGCATGCCCTCGCGGGCCAGGGCGTGGGCATGGCGGATCCGCGGCAGCACCGTGGCGCTGTCCGCCCCGTTCTCGATCAGCGCGGCGGTCGCCTCGAGCTGGATGGTCAGACCGGCCAACGAGTGGGCGAGGACATCATGGATCTCCCGGGCGACCCGGCTCGACTCCTCGAGCTTGAGGTTGCGCAGCGCCTCCTCGTGGGAGCGCTGGGTCTGGGCGAGCAGCAGCTCGGCCTGCTCGCGGCGGATCAGGGCGTCGTAACGCTGGCCCCCGCCGAAGGTGGTGGCCACCAGGCCCAGGGCGTAGGCGAAGTAGCCGGGTCCGCCCACGTCGTAGACGATCCACGAGACACCGACGGCGACGATCGCCACGCCGGCCACGATGAACGCGCGGGGCACCGGCACTCGCGCACCCGCGCTGAAGGCGGCCACGAACACGAACACGTTGGCTGGGCCCGATGACGAGGCCCCGATCATCAGGCCGCCGCAGACGGCCATCAGCAGCAGGTCCCAGGTCAGGCCGCGCTCCGATGACCAGTGCTCCCCCACCGTCACCGACCACACCACCCAGCCGACCGACGCCCCGGCGAGCATCAGGGTGATCGCGAGCCCGCGGCCGTGGAAGCCGGCGGGGCCCGGCGTCTGGGTCTGCCAGTAGATGAAACCCAGCAGGCCCACGAGGCGCAATGCCGTCGCGGGCCGGGAACCGAGCTTGTCCAGCGAGCGCACCACCAGAACGTAGGGGCTGGGCGGACCTGGCGTCTAGGCCAGCGCGAGGGTGCCGGAGGCCTCGCGCAGCTGGCCACGGCGGGCGACCATGACCGCGGTGCGTCCGAGGACCTCGGCGACGGCCATGCCCAGCAGGGCCACCGTGATGGTCTGGGGGATGTCGGTGATGTGATGCTGAGCGGCGAAGCTGCCGACTGAAAGACCGCCACTGGCGGAGCTGGCCCACACGGCGAAGGCGAAGCGGCTGCCCATGCCGAGGACCCAGAACGCCGCGGAGGCGAGGCCGGCGCGGGCGGTGACCAGACCCTCGGAGTTACGGCGCATGATGACGGTGATCCCGGAGGAGAGGCCGAGGGCGGCACCGAGGCCGGAGACGGCAAGGATGGCGGGGAGGTCGTTCCCGGCAGTGGGGAAGGTCGAGAAGTAGCTGGCCACCGCGACCCCCAGGATGATGACCGGGCGCAGCAGGGCGCGGTTGGTGAGCACTCGCTCCTTCATCTGGATGATGACGAGGAGGACGAGGGCGGAATCGATGATGTACGTGCTTGGGCTCATGCAGAGGATGATCTGCTTCTGAGCCCGTTTCCACATCGGCTCAGGGGCCGATGTGGCGGGTTGATCTGCGCCTCAACCCGAGGGATGAGACAGCAGCTGGGCCGCCTGGGCGATGGCCAGCTGCTCGGGCCTGCGCACCAGCTTGACCCGCGGGCGCCCGTGGGGCTCCCCGAGCCCCTTCTCGTGCGCGTCGATCGCCTCCCAGCCGTGGTACTCCACGATCTGGACGCCGCGGTCACGCAGCTGGTCCACCAGCTCGTCCGGGGTCCGGGTGGGCGCCGCCAGCCGGTCGGCGGCGACGTCCTCGAGCAGCAGCTCGACCGTCTCGGTGGCGTCCTTCTTGTTGGTGCCGATCACCCCCGAGGGCCCGCGCTTGACCCAGCCGGCGGTATAGACGCCCGCCAGCGGCGCCTGCGTGTCGGGGTCGAGCACCCGGCCGTCCCGGTTGAGGATTCGCAGGCGCTCGTGATCGAAGGGCACCCCGGGCAGGGGCGTACCGATGTAGCCCACCGAGCGCAGCACCAGGCCGGCCTCGATCCGCTCGAGCTCGTCGGTCCCCACCGCCCGCAGCGACCCGTCGGCGGCGGCGATGAGCTCGTTGCGGCGCACCACGACGGCCTCGACCCGGTCGGTCCCCTCGAGCTCGACCGGGGAGACGAGGAAGCGCAGCAGCACCCGCCGCGGCTTGCCGGCCGGGGTCAGACCCGCGTAGCCCTCCAGCGTCTCGACATTGCGCTTGGTGGTCGCGTCGGCGTCCTCGAGTCCGGCGGCGGAGACCGGGTCGAGCGTGACCTCAACCGGGTCGACGACCACATCGGCGAGCTCCAGCTCGCCGAGCTCGCGCAGCTCGGGATTGGTGAACGCGGCCTGGGCGGGCCCGCGCCGACCCAGCACGACGATCTCGCGGACCTCGGAGGCGGCCAGTGCGGCGATGGCGTGGTCGGCGGTGTCGGTCACGCCGAGCTCCTCCGGTGACAGGGCCAGCATGCGGGCGACGTCGAGGGCCACGTTGCCGTTGCCGACCACCACCGCGCGCTCAGAGGAGAGGTCGAAGTCGAGGTCGGCGTAGTCGGGGTGGCCGTTGTACCAGGCCACGAAGTCCGTGGCGGCCACGCTGCCGGGGAGATCCTCGCCGGGAATCCCCAGTCGGCGGTCGGCCGGGGTGCCGACGGCGTACATGACGGCGTCGTAGGCGTCGATGAGCTCGTCATGGCTGACGTCGGTGCCGACCTCGACGTTGCCGAGGAAGCGGAAGCCCGGCTTCAGTGCGGTGCGCTCGAACACCCGTGTCACCGACTTGATCTTGGGGTGATCCGGGGCGACGCCGAACCGCACCAGCCCCCACGGCGTGGCGAGTCGGTCGATCACGTCGACGGCCACGGTCAGCTCGGCGTGGGCCAGCAGCTGGCCGGCCGCGTAGAAGCCGGCAGGCCCGGATCCGACGATCGCGACCCGCAGCGGTCGCTCAGGTGTGCCGACGGCGCTCATGGGTCACGAGGACGTTATCGGCTCGGCGGCCTAGAGGATGTTGACCGCGCGCGCGATGACCAGACCGAGCGTGGCGAGCGAGATGAGCGACTGCAGTCCCATGATCAGCTTGGCGTTGGTGCTGAGCGGCAGGGTGTCGGTGGGGGAGAACGCGGTGGCGTTGGTGAGCGAGACGTAGAGGTAGTCGACGAACTGCGGTCGCCAGGCGGCGAAAGCGCCACCCGTGCTCATCTGCGGGTACAGCAGGTCAGGTGGCCCGTCCTCGCAGGCGGCGCGGATGCCCGGGCCGCCGCGGTCGAGCTCCCAGTACCAGACCGCGAACACCAGCACGTTGACCAGCCAGATGTCACAGCCGCCGATGATCAGCTCATGACCGCTGATGACGGTGCTGCGCAGCAGCAGGCGCGCCAGCAGCACCAGGGCGAGGCCGTTGCTCAGCGCCACCACGGCGGTGACGGTGAGCGAGACCCGCCGGCGCAGGCGGCTGGCCCCGGTGATGCGGAACGGCGAGTCGACGATCAGTCGCAGCAGCAGGAACGCGCCCACGGCCGGCAGGATCCAGCGCGGAACCGCGACGAGCCGGCCGGGCAGCAGCACCTCGAGCCCGATCGCCCCGGCGAGCACGACCAGCGGCGGCCAGTGCAGCTCCGGGTGAGCCGGGGGCGGGTAGGCGTCGGCGTCGGACACTCGCGCCGAGACTATGGCCCGGCCAGGTCGGTCCCCCACCGGGCCCCGCGGGGTCGTTCCCCGGGTGCGTCGGGCGGCTCAGCTGCGTCCGCGCAGGCGCCGAGCCGGGATCGCCGGATCGTTCACGCTGGGGTCGGGCTGTGCATCCTGCGGGTCCATGTCGGCGTGGTGGATCCACGCGCCGGTCCGGCCGACCCCGTCGAGGACGCTGAACGGCCAGGCGAGCCGTGTCAGCGACACCACCAGTCCGAGGACGGCGACGATGACGAGGACGATGAGGAAGGTGCTGTGCATACCGGTACCTACACCGGCGTGACAGCACCGGTGACGCCGACCGTGAGGCTCCTCACACCCCAAAGTGGTGCAACAGCCAGGTCAGTGGCCGGTCAGTAGCCGGTCAGTGGCCGGTGACCGCGGCGATGACATGGGTCGCGCCGTAGGTCTCCCAGCTGGCGGCGACGACGAGGATCGGTATGGCGATGGCGGTGGTGACCAGGGCGGCGGCGAGCAGCTCGTCCCAGGCGCCGCGGCGGCTGGCGATCACCCAGGCCGACAGGGGCAGGAACAGCGCCAGCAGCTCCGGCGCGGCGTGGGGCAGGAGCGCGACCAGCAGCAGCGCCGGGCTCGAGTGCAGCTCGTGGGCGACGCCGGAGGCCGCCGTACCCAGGTCCCAGACCTGATTGCACAGCGAGAAGGTGGTGGCGGCGAAGACGAAGGCGATCGCCAGCTTGGCGCCGTACTCGTGCACGGCGCGGCGCCAGCCGGTGAGGGACTCGACCTGGGCCGGCACGCTCGAGCCAGCGATGAAGCCGGCCACGCAGGCCATGGAGTGGAGGGCGAGGACGAGGAAGTTGTGCCCGAGGATGGTCAGCATGTAGGACGTACCGCCCGCCGCGACGGGCGGTACCGACGTGTCGATGGCCCGGCTCCCGGAGCTGAGCTCGGCCACCACCAGGGTTCCCACGAGCAGCAGCGCGGCGGCCAGCGCCGACCCCGCGAACCAGCGGGCGACCACCCGCAGCGGGGTCTGGGCCCAGGTGGTGAGGGCGTCGCGTGTCGACTCCAGGCCGACCGTCACAGCGTGGTTGGAGTCAGGCCGCATCGGTCCGCCAAACGTATACTGCATCGACCCAGCGCGCGATTGAACCGCGTGCACACGTCAGGAGCGAAGCGTGCAGGAGATGGTGATCTACGGCGTCAGTTTCGACATGGTCGGCAAGCAGCCGATCGTGCTCTTGAAGACCGTCGACTCGAATAAGTTCCTGCCCATCTGGATCGGCCACCCGGAGGCCGCGGCGATCCTGATGAAGCTGCAGGGCGCCTCGACGCCGCGTCCGATGACCCATGATCTGCTGTCGGACATGCTCGGCGAGCTGGAGGTCGAGTGCACCCGCGTGTCGGTCACCGAGCTGCGCGAGAACACCTTCTACGCGTCCATCTCCCTGCGCGTCTCCGGCCGCGACGTGGAGATCGACTCGCGCCCCTCCGACGCGCTGGCCCTGGCCGTCCGCTCGAACGCGCCGATCTTCGCCGCGGACGAGGTGATCGCCGAGTCGGCGATCGAGTTCGAGCATGACGTCGAGGACACCGAGGAGGTCGTCGAGAAGTTCAAGGACTTCCTCGACAACGTCAAGCCCGACGACTTCCTCGGCGAGTAGCGCCGGTCTCACTGCGTCCATACCGCCTACAACGCGCGAGGTGCCGCGAAGTTGGCGCCAAGCCGAGGGCCGGGCGCCCTACCCCTCGTCCTGGGCGCTGGCGAGGATCTGGGCGATCAGCGCCTCGAAGCTGAGCTCAGCGGCCTCGGCGGCCAACGGCAGCAGGCTCGTCTCGGTCAGGCCCGGGATCGGGTTCAGCTCGAGCATGTACAGCTCACCGGTGGCGGCCTCGAGCATCAGGTCGGCGCGGCCGAAGCCGCGACAGCCCAACTCGCGGTAGGCGGCCAGGGCGATCGCCTGGGCCCGTGCGGCGAGATCGGCGTCCAGATCGGCCGGGCAGACGAAGCGCGTCCGGCCGATCTCGTACCGGGACTCGTAGTCATAGGCCGTCCCGCTCGAATCGCTCGAACCGCCCCGGTCACCGGACCCGCCGACCCCCGCCGCCACGCCCTCGGGCAGCGCCTCGACGACCGGCAGCGCCACCGGCCCGTCGGAGGAGTCGATCACCCCGACGGCGAGGTCGCGCCCGGCGATGAAGCGCTCGAGCAGCACCCGGCGGTCGTAGGAGAAGGCGGCGATCAGGGCCGTCGGCAGCTCGGCAGCGGACTGGGCGTAGCGGATGCCCAGGGCCGAGCCCTGACTGGCCGGCTTCACCACGATGGGAAAGCCGAGCCGGTCCTGGAGCCGGGCCAGCGCCTGGCCGGCGCCCAGCGAGGCGAAGGCGCTCTCGGAGAAGGCGAAGAAGTCCGCTGTGGGGATGTCCGCGGCGCGGAACGCGCGCTTGGCGGTGATCTTGTCGCCGGCCAGCTCACATGCCGCCGCCCGTGAGGCGGTGTAGGGGATCTCCAGCACCTCGAGCAGCTCCTGGACGGTGCCGTCCTCGCCGTCGCGTCCGTGCAGCGCGACGAAGGCGACGTCCGGGGCGATCGTCTCGAGCCGCGCCACCAGATCGGGTCCGACGTCGACGCCGATCACCTCATGCCCCAGGCGCCGCAGCGCCTCCTCCACCCGCGCTCCGGACTTCATCGACACCTGGCGCTCGAGGGAGCGCCCGCCCTTGAGGACCGCGACCCGGCTCACGCGCGCTTGCGGCGCAGGCGGACCACGGGAGCCAGGTCGGCGTCGAGCGGATCAACGCCACCCGGAGGTGAGGCGGCGGGCCCCGCAGGCCGGCCGCCGAAGGACCCCGCCGGAACCGGAGCCGGTGCGGGAGCCGCGGCCGGAACGGCGGGAGCCGGCACCACCGCATGGGTCCCGGTCAGCGTGCCGTACAGCGCGACCTGTTCGCGCACCACCTCGCCGATGCGACGCACGCCCTCGCGGATCTCGTCCTCGGACACCCCGGAGAAGTTCAGCCGCAGCTCCGAGCCGCCGCGCCCGTCGAGGTAGGCGGCGCGGCCGGGGACGAAGGCGACGTGCTGCTCCAGGGCCCGGGCGAGCAGGTCGGTGGTGTCGATGTAGTCGGGCAGCGTGGCCCAGATGAACAAGCCGCCCTGGGGGTGGGTCCAGGTCGCCTCTCGCGGGAAGTGCTCGGCCAGCGCGTCGAGCATCACGTCGCGGCGCAGGCGGTAGATGTCGATCAGCGAGCGCACGTAGTCCTCCCACGGCACCGCGTCGAAGTAGGCCGAGACGAAGTACTGGGAGATGCTCGAGGAGCACAGGTCCGAGGCCGCCTTGCCCACGGTCATCTTGGCCATCACCGGTCCCGGGGCGACCGCCCAGCCCAGGCGCACGCCGGGGGAGAGGATCTTGGAGAAGGTCGAGGCGTAGATGACGAACTCACGCTCGAGGCTGAACAGCGTCGGCAGCGG
>CAZZVR010000191.1:0-7769 GCA_964657595.1 Burkholderia sp. PAMC 26561
TAGAGCGCCTCGTTTACACCGAGGATGTCGGCGGTTCGAGCCCGTCATCGCCCATGTCGGGGAGTAGGGTCAGAGTATGAGACTCTGGCCCCGCCGCAAGCCCTACGAACCCAAACTGGTCCCGGCCGTCCTGCCGGACGCCGGCCCGTCCCTGAACGCCATGAGCGAGCCGCTCTTCGGGGGGATGAACTTCGGCTCGATGCCCACCACGTTCGAGCCCAAGGGCGAGGCCGAGGTGTTCGATGACGAGATCGATCCGGCGTGGCGTGACCCCGAGACCGAGGACCCGTCCGTCAACGGCGACAGCTGACCCGACGACCGTCGGTCCTTGAGGCCGCGCATACGCCGGACCTTCTAGATTCCGGCGACGGTGAGCCTTCGGTCTGCAGACGAACTCGTCCCGCTTCCGACCCACGGGCGGGTGTTCGGACTCCCCATGCGCCCCGGTCTGGCCGACTGCGCCCCGTCCGGCCGGATGCGGCTGGACGCGATCGCCCGCTGGATGCAGGACATCGCCTACGCGGACGTGGACGACGCCGGGGTCGCCGGGAACGCCTTCTGGATCCTGCGCCGCGCCCGCATCCGCGTCAACCGCTTCCCCGCCATCAACGAGCCCCAGCTGGTGCGCACCTTCTGCAGCGGGGTGGGTCGGCTGGTGGCCGAGCGGCGCACGGTCATCTCGCCGGTCGACACTCCCGACCGGGCCGACGTCGACGCGACCGCGCTGTGGGTCCACCTCGACCCGCTCACCCGCCGGCCGTCTCACATCACCCAGGACGAGTACGACCGCCTGGCCAACAACGGCTACGGCGAGCGGCCGGTGTCACACCGGCTCACCCACCCCCGCCCCGAGCCGGGCGGCGGGGTCCGGCTGTTCGACTGGCGCTTCCGCCGCGTCGACACCGACCTGGCCGACCACGTGAACAACGCCGCCTACTGGCAGCCCCTGGAGGAGGAGCTGCTCACCGGCGCTCCGGCCGAGGATGCGCCGGTGACCGTGGACGCCGAGCTGGAGTTCCGCGACGGCGCTCAACCCGGGCTGGCCCACTGGATGGCCGACGGCCCGGACGCACGTTTCCTGCTCGACGCCTCAGGCGGCCTGCTGGCCACCGTGGCCTTGATGCACGCCCTCGGCGCCGGCGTACCTGACCCGCCATGAGGCCGGCGCGCCGGTCCGGCTGGGGGGTGATCCTCGCCTACGCCGCGGTGGTCGCCGCTACGCAGATGCTGTGGCTGACCTTCGCGCCGATCGATACCGACGTCGCCCGGGACTTCCACACCTCCGAGTCGGCCATCGGCTGGCTGGCCAACGTGTTTCCCCTGCTGTATGTGCTGCTGGCCCTGCCCGCCGGCCTGGCCCTGGACCGCTGGTTCCGCTCCACGCTGATCCTCGGCGCCGGCCTGACCGCGGCCGGCGGCCTCATCCGCCTGGTCGATCAGGACTACGCCTGGGCCCTGGGCGGTCAGCTGCTGGTGGCCGTCGCCCAGCCGCTGGTGCTCAACTCGCTCACCAAGGTGGCGAGCGGGTACCTGCCCGAGCGCCAGCGCCCGGCCGGGATCGCCACCGGCTCAGCCGGTCAGTTCGTCGGCTCGGTGGTCGCCCTCGCCATGGGGCCGCTGCTCGAGCACAGCCACAGCCTGGGTCCGCTGCTGCCCATCCAGGCGGCCCTCGCGCTGCTCGCCTTCCTCGCCCTCACCGCGGTGCTGCTGGCCCGCCCGCCGGCCCCGGTCGGTCCGGCCGCCGCGATCAGCCTGGCCGAGCTCAAGGCGGTGTGGGCGCTGCCGCTGTCACGGACGCTGGCCCAGCTCGCCTTCGTCGGCGTTGGGGTGTTCGTCGCGCTGTCCACCTACCTGCAGCCGATCCTCAAGCACGACCGGATCTCCTCCACCGCCGCGGGGCTGATGCTGGCGGCGATGCTCCTCGCCGGGGTGGTCGGCTGTGGCGTGTTCCCCCCACCGGTGGCCCGCCGCGACGCCAGCCGCCGCTTCATGATCTTCGCCGTGTCCTGGGTCAGCGCGTGCTGTGGGGCGCTCGCGCTCGTGCACGCCGTGGCGTTGCTCGACTTCATCCTCGTCCCGGCCATCGGACTTGTCCTGCTCGCCGCGCTGCCGGTGATGCTCGAGCTGATCGAGCGGTCGATGGGTGCCGCCGGCGGCGTGGCCACGGGGATCCTGCTGCTGGCCGGCAACGCCGGCGGGCTCATCGTCGCGGTGCTCGTCAGCCTGTGCACCGGAACGCCGTGGATTGCGTTCGTCCTGCTCGGGTTAGTAACCATCTACGGGGTACGTCCGGCTCGGTGGTTGACCCGAACCGTTCCTCAATCCGTATAAGAAGTGAGCAAGGAACTCTGGCCACTTGTCTAAAGTCAGATCCGAGCCGAATAGAGAAGATGCTTACACACAAGCATCTCCGCGACACAGGGAGGCCCATATGAGCCCTGAACGTACAAATGCCTACCGTCGCGTGCTCCAGACGCTGAATGAGCTGGGGCCGAGCAAGCTGCAATCCGGTGAGCAGGACCGGATCCGCTACGCAGCTGACAGCCTGCTGTTCTGTGGTGATCTGAGCGCGGATGGCAGCGCCCAGGAGTCCATCGCAGACACCCGTCTGCTGCTCGAAGTCCTCGTGGACTCGGGCCGCTGGGAGCAGGTCACGGCCGACAAGCTCGCGGATGACATCCGTGGTTGCGGTCCGACTCCGCAGTTGGAGCGGCTCGCCGCCTGAACCCGAACTGATGCCGATGGTGCCGGGGGAGGTCTGTGGGACCACCCCCGGACACCGCGGCGCCCGCTAGTGCGCCGCGGCCTTGAGGAGATCGCTGAGCGCCGCCTTGTCGTCCTCGCTCGGGGTCCACTGCGCAGCGTGCGCGTTGGTGGCGACCTGATCCGGTCGGGTCGCTCCGGCGATCACCGACGCCACTGACGGCTGGGTGAGCAGGGCGCCGATCGCCACCTCGGTGAGGCTGAGGTCGCGCTCCTCCGCGTAGCCGGTGAGAGCATCGATGAGCTCCCATTCGTGCTCACTGGCCAGCGTTTCGCGCTCGGCCAGCCGCGCTCCGGGGGGCCGGTCACCGTCGCGGCGGTACTTACCGGTGAGCAGGCCCGAGGCGAGCGGGAAGAACGGCACGAATCCGATACCGAGGCGCTCACACGCCGCCAGGGTTCCGTCGCGCTCGGGCGCGCGCCTGAGCAGGCTGTACTCGTTCTGCAGGGCGCTGAACGGCGTGAGGTCGTGCTCGGCCGCTGTGTGAGCGGCCTCCTCGAGCTGGGCGGCGGAGAAGTTCGAGGCGCCGATGGCGCGGACCTTGCCCGCGACGACCAGCTCGTGCAGCGCGGTGAGGGTCTCGAGGATCGGGGTCACGCCGTCCGGGCGGTGATACCAGTAGAGGTCGACCGTGTCGGTGTGGAGGCGCGCGAGCGAGGCGTCGATCGCGGCGTGGATGTAGGCGGCGCTGCCGCGGTTCTCCCCGGCCCCGTCACCCATGTCCATGCCGAACTTGGTCGCCAGCACGACCTGGTCACGCCGACCCTTGAGGGCCTGGCCGAGGAGCTCCTCCGAGCGTCCCGGTCCGGGTGCGCTGGCGCCGTTGCCGTGGCGGCCGTAGATGTCGGCGGTGTCGAGGAAGGTGACGCCGGCCTCCAGGGCGGCGTCGACCACGGCGGTGGTGGCCTCGAGGTCGAGGCGCCCGCCGAAGTTGTTGCAGCCCAGGCCGATGACGCTGGTGTGCAGACCGCTGGAGCCGAGGACGCGGGTGGGGAGAGAGCTCATGCTGAGGGTCTTACCAGGTCACTCCGGGAAGGAAACTCCGCGTGGTACGGCATTTCTTTCCCGGAGTCGCGGCTCAGCTCGGCTCGGACAGCTCGCGCAGGATCGCCCGGTGGGTCGGGCGCGCGGCGACGTAGCAGCTGGCCCCCGCGGGGGTGATCTGGGTCCAGATGGCCCGGCGATCGTCCTCGCAGATCCCGCGGGACACCAGGCCGGCCTTCTCCAGGCGGGTGATCAGCCGCGACAGCGCGCTCTGAGTCAGGTGCACCTGCTCGGCCAGCTCGTGCATGCGCACGCAGGTGCCCTCCGCCGCGTGCAGCTGCTGGAGCACCTCGAAGTCGCTCACGGTGATGCCGTGGTCGGTGCTGAGGGCGCGATCCAATGCGCAGGTGGTGCGGTGATAGCGGTTGAGCACGTCGTGCCAGTCGGCGGCCAACGTATGTTCGTCCCGGGGCTCCTCGCGGCCGGTCGGGTCGTGTTCGACGGTGCTCATCGCCCTGTCGATCCTAGCGTTGAGCAGGTCATTCTGTGCATAAGAATCTAATGCTTCCGCAAATGATGGTCGTGCATTAGTTGACTGTGCATAGAATGTCCGCATGTCAACCATCACCGATTCCCCTCAGGCCGCCTCCGGTCGCTCGCAGCTCCGGGTGCGCGACCTGAACTGGACCCCGGCGATCTGGCTGCTGCTGGTGGTCGTATGCGGGGCGCTGTTCCTGGATGGACTCGACCTCTCGATGATCGGTGTCGCCCTGCCGACCATCGGCCGGGCCCTGCATCTCGCCTCGGGCTCACTGCAGTGGATCGTCAGCGGCTACGTGCTCGGCTACGGCAGCTTCCTCCTGCTCGGCGGGCGCACCGCCGACCTGATCAGCCGCCGCACCGTGTTCCTCGCCGCCGTGACGGTGTTCGGAGTCGCCTCCGTGATCAGCGCTCTGGTCTCCTCCGAGCTCGCCCTCGTCGGACTGCGCTTCATCAAGGGCGCCTCGGCGGGCTTCACCGTGCCCGCCGGCCTGTCCATCCTCACCACGACCTTCGCCGAGGGACCGGCCCGCAACCGCGCCTTCGGGGTCTACACCCTGTGCGGGGCCAGCGGCTTCTCCCTCGGGCTCGTGTTCGGCGGCCTGCTCACCGAGCTCGGCTGGCGCGCGCCGCTGCTCGTCCCCGGTCCCATCGCGCTGGCGCTGGTCTTCGCCGGTTGGCGGGTCATCCCGCGGGCGGTGGCCGCACCGTTCAGGCTCAAGCACTTCGACCTGCTCGGTGCGACCAGCGGCACCGGTGCGCTGCTGCTGCTCGTCTACGCGGTGGTCGAGGCGCCGGCCCACGGCTGGACCGGGGTGGCGACCATCGCCTGCCTGGCCACCAGTGCCGCGCTCCTGATCGCCTTTGTGATGATCGAGCAGCGCCACTCCCACCCCCTGCTGCGGCTCGGCATCCTCCGCTCACCCGCGCTGGTGCACGCCAACGTGGCGGCGGCGGCGATGTTCGGTAGCTACGCGGCCTTCCAGTTCATCGTCACCCTCTACGTGCAGGACTCCCTGGGCTGGACGCCGCTGGGGATGGCGCTGGCCTTCCTGCCCGCCGGGCTGATCGTCCTGGCCAGCGCCCCGCGGATCGGTGACGTGATCGCCCGTTTCCCCACCCCGGTGATCATCCTCGTGGGCCTGTCGGCCTTCGTGGCCGGCTACACGCTGTTCCTGCGGGCCACGCCCGGCATGTCCTATGTGTCCTTCATGCTGCCGACGATGCTGCTCATCGGAGTCGGCTTCGGGCTGTGCTTCGCCGCGCTCAACGCCCAGGCCACTGCCGGGGTCGCTGACCACGAGCAGGGACTGGCCTCCGGCGTGCTCAACACCAGCCTGCAGATCGGCGGCGCGGTGGTGCTGGCGGTGGTCACCGCGATCCTGGGTGACTCGGGCAGCGCGGTTCACGGACAGCTGCTGCCCCACGCCCATGCCGCGATCGGCGTGGTCATCGGCGTGTCCGGCGCGGCGGCGCTGTTCACCCTGGTCCACCTCTACCGCACCCGGGCGGTCACGGTGCCCGCAACGGCACTCGCCGTCGATGCCGCGCTCGCGAGCGTGGGCTCTGAGCCGCAGTGCGAGTACTGCTGAACGCGCCGAAACCCGCGCCCCCCGGCTGCCGCGGCGGGGGTTGCCGGGTTTCACACCCTGAGCGCAGCTGATCCGGCAACCCCTCTGCGTACGCGGGGGGGGGTGCCGGGTTGACCACCGCCCTCGGGTGGGCGGCCGCTCAGCCCCGGGACTCGGCCGCCCGCTTGAGGCGGTCGAGCCGACCTGACCAGGCCGCGTCGGCGTGGTCCATCCAGTCGACCGCCGGGGCCAGGGCCCGCGGCGCCAGCTGGTAGTGGACCTCCCGCCCGGTCACCTCGGTCCGCTCGATCAACCCGGAGTCCGACAGCACCTGAAGGTGCTTGGCCACCGCCTGGCGCGTCATCGGCAGCTCGGCGGACAGCGCGGGCACCGAGGTGCTGCCCTGGGCCATCAGCGTCTCGAGCATCGCCCGCCGCGTCGGATCGCTCAGCGCACCGAAGATCAGGTCGAGCTCAGGCAAGCGCGCAGGCCTGGGCGAGCATGGTCAACGGCATGGCCGGCGCGCTCTCGATCGCGATCACGCGACAGCCCGCGGGGATCCCGACCACCCACAGCTCGACCTGACGGGGCGCGTCGTCCCCGGACCACCACCACCAGGAGATCCGCCCCGACTCCCCGCCGCCGGGGGGCTGGGTGTCCTCGACCACGATCGTACGGTCGGGGTCGGGTTCGAGCCAGGCGTCGCGCCCCGCCTCGCTGTCGAGCAGGTCGAACACCTCCGCGGGCGGACTGTCGATATCCACGCTATTGACAACCAACTGGTTGCTATGTTCTGATTTGTCAACCATGTAGTTGTCGAAAGGATACATATCTCATGAGCCTGATCCCGATGGTCGTCGAGCAGTCCGCGCGCGGTGAGCGCAGCTTCGATATCTACAGCCGGCTGCTCAACGAGCGGATCGTGTTCATCGGCTCGGCGATTGACGACCAGGTCGCCAACCTGGTGGTGGCCCAGTTGCTGCACCTCGAGTCCTCGGACCCCGACAAGGACATCTCCGTCTACATCAACTCACCCGGCGGTCAGGTGTATTCGGGCCTGGCCATCTACGACACGATGCAGTTCATCGCCCCCGACGTGCAGACGATCTGCTTCGGCGTGGCCATGTCGATGGGCTCGCTGCTGCTGGCGGGCGGCGCGCCGGGAAAGCGGATGGCCCTGCCCAATGCGCGCATCCTCATCCACCAGCCGCTCGGCGGCTTCCAGGGTCAGGCCTCGGACATCGAGATCCACGCCCGCGAGATCCTCGAGATCCGACGCCACCTGGAGGACATCTACGCCAAGCACACCCACAGGCCGGCCGCCGAGATCCACGCCGACCTCGACCGTGACCGCTTCCTCACCACCCCCCAGGCGGTCGAGTACGGACTCGTCGACCGGGTGATCGAGCGTCACGAGCTGTCCAAGCTCGCCACCGGCTTCCGGACGGGCGCCGAGCGGTGATCCCCGTCCGGGGGATCCTTTTCAAAGAAGGCAATCTCGATAAGGATTGTTGCCTATAGTCCCGGGCCGAGGTGAGAGAGCGCACTCGCAGTGTCCCGCGCGGCTGGCGTCGCAGGGATCGCCATCACCGGTTCGGGTGATGGCGAGTGCGACCTTCTCGCCGCCCGGCAGCGCACACCCACGATTCCCTGGAGCTACTTGAACATGAGCGCGGTACAGGACACCTCAGAGCGGATCACCCGGCGCTGGAAGCTGGCCGGCCCCGGCCCCGTGACCAGCAGCGTCCCGGCCCCCACGGCGGTGGTCATCGAGACGGGCGAGCACACCTCGGCGGGACTGCTGCTCGTGGAGCTCGCTCTGCGCGGACTCGAGCCCACCAACGTGCGCATCGAGCGGGGCGAGGCGCTCCCGGCACCCGACGCGGTCGCTTTCGCCGTGCTCGTCGGCG
>CAZZVR010000192.1:0-7747 GCA_964657595.1 Burkholderia sp. PAMC 26561
GGCAGTGAGGTCGACCTGGCCGACCCCGGCGCCCGCTTCAGCGCGCGGCCGTACCGACTCCGCGCCCCCAGCGCCGGTCACGGCCCCGAGCCCCTGGCGGGCCTCGCCCTCGGCTCCCGCGGATCCCTGGTGGCCAGCTTCGCCGACCCGGCCGCCCCGAGTCCGGTCCTGACCCGGGTCAGGCGTCCCGGCACCGCCGGGTTCGCCCCCGCCCAGACGGTCCTGTCGATCGGCGCGGCCGCCCGCGGCCAGGGCAGCCCCGACGGCCTGGCCCTCAGCGCCAGCGCCGACGGCGAGATCATCGGGGTCGGCAGCGATGACGCCGGCCGGCTCGTTAGCGCCACGCTCGCGGGCACCCAGACCCGCTTCAGCCTCGCCCCCGGTCCGCGGGGGCTCACCGCGAGTGACGCCTACGCGCTGACCGGTGACGCGTCCGGGGGCACCTACCTGGCCGGTGACGGCGCCGACGGATGCACCGCCGTCGCCTTCCGACCCGCCCACGGACGCTTCCGCACCACCTACCGCACCGGCAACTGCCACTCGGCCACCCCGAACGTGTTCGACGCGGTCGCCTCCCCGGGCGACGGCCACGTCGGAGTGCTGAGCGAGGACGTCTCAGAGTCGGGGACCCAGGCCAGCCGGCTGCTCCTCCAGGTCGGAGTCCACGGTCACCTGGGTCGCGCCACCCAGCTGGGCGGCGCCCTCGGGGGACCGGTCGGATTGACCGCCGACGCCGACGGCGAGCTGACCGCCGAATGGACCGGCTGTGAGCCTGGTCCGCTCGTCCACGGGCGCCTGACCCTGACCGACTGCGCCATCGACGCCGCCACCGGCTCCGCCACCGCGGGGGTGGGCCCGACCGCCGCGGCGGGCACCACGCTGGAGGCGGGCGCCCCGCACACCACGCTCAGTGCGCTGAGCGCCGACCGTGGCGTCGTGGTCAGTCGTTGTGCGGCCGGGACCTGTGGCCTCGACGCGTTCACCGCCCGCCCCGGCGGGGGCTTCCGCGCCGCGGTGCGCCTGGCCAGCGCCGGGCGCCTCATCACCGTCAGCAGCGACGCCCACGGTCACCTGCTCGTGGTGTGGCTCGACCCCCGCGGTCGCCTGTTCGCGGTCACCGCCAACGCCGCCAGCGGCCGCTGGTCCGCCGACCATCAGCTCACCCGACAGGCGGTCAGCGCCGCCGACGTGAGCGCGGCCTACGGCCCGCGCGGGCGGGCGATCGTCGCCTGGAGCGCCGGGGCCCAGACCTACGCGGCGAGCTACTCGGCCACCGGCGCTGGCGCGACCAGCGGCGCGTAGGCGTCCGGGCGCCGGGTGCGCAGGAACGGGAACAGCTCCAGCCAGTCCCCGCGCTGGTCGAGGTCGAGGTCGGCCACCAGCACGGCCGGCGCGTCCCGGGGGGCCTGGACGAGCACCCGGCCGTAGGGGTCGGAGATGAACGACGAGCCGTAGAAGGTCAGCGGCCCCTCGGTCCCGGTGCGGTTGACCGCCACCATGAAGGTGCCGTTGGCGATCCCGTTGCCGACGATCACCTGCTGCCACAGCGGCTGGGTGTCGAAGTCGGGATGATCGGGTTCTGAACCGATCGCCGTGGGATAGATGAGCACCTCCGCCCCGGCGAGCGAGTAGGCCCGCGCCAGCTCGGGGAACCACTGATCCCAGCAGGTGGGCAGGCCGAGGCGGGTGTCGAGCACCTCGACCGGGACGAAGGCGTCAGCGCCCGACGGTCCGGGCCGGAAGTACCTGTCCTCGTAGTAGCCGGCCGTCACGGGGATGTGCAGCTTGCGCGTGCGCCGCACCAGGGTGCCATCCGGGGCGAGCAGCACGGCGGTGTTGTAGCCGAGGCCGTCGGACCCGCCGTCGGGCCCGTCGGCGGCCTCGAACAGCGAGGCGTGGACGTAGACGCCGTGCTCGGTGGCCGCGCTCCGGGCCAGGGCCACCGTCGGACCCTCCTCCAGCGGTTCCGGGGTGACGCCGAGCGCGGCCGGCCCGTCAGGGGTGACCGCGAAGTAGGGCGACAGGGTCAGCTCCTGCAGCGCCACCAGCCGGGCCCCGGCTTCGGCTGCGACGGCGATCGCGTCTGCCAGGGCGGCCGCGTGCTCGGCGGCGTCGGCGTGCCAGCGCTCCTGGACCAGACCGATCCGCAGGGGTGCGCGGCGGGCCGGATGCACCCGCGCCGGTGACCCGGGGACTCTGAAGTTGGTGATCAGCTCGCTCACGCCGGCGATGCTAACTGCCGGGAAGGGCCGGAACCTGCTGGGTGATGCAGTGGGGACCGCCGCCCCCGTAGGCGGTCACCGCCCCCGGCACCCCGAGAACCTCGCGCCCCGGAAACGCGTCGGCGATCTGTCCCAGCGCCTCGGCGTCATGGGCGTCACCCGACACCGGCACGATCACCGCGCCGTTGCACACATAGAAGTTGAGGTAGGAGACCGCGACCGGCTCACCGGCCACCTCGGTCCGCGGCAGGTGCCCGATCTCGATCACCTCGATGCCCGCCGCGGCCAACCGGCCCAGGTTGTCGAGCCCGCGCTCGTGGTTGGGATCGCCCTCGGGTGCGGTCTGCAACAGCACCCGGCCGTCTGGGGTGAACGCGGCGATCAGGTCGACATGGCCGTCGGTGTCGCGGTCCTCGAACTGGCCCAGGCCGAGCCACACCATGCGCTGGGCGCCGAAGTGCTGGAGGATCATCGCCTCGAGCTCGTCGCGGGCCATCTGCGGGTTGCGGCTGTCTGACAGCAGGCACTGCTCGGTGGTGAGGATGCTGGTGCCCCCATCGGATAGGACGGCCCCGCCCTCCAGCACCATCGGCACGTCGATCACCGTGTCCCCCAGGGCCTGGGCGATCAGCCGGCCGACCGCCGCGTCCTTGTCCCACGGCGGGAACTTCTCGCCCCAGGCGTTGAAGCGCCAGTGCGTGGCGGCCCGGGTGCCCGTCGCGTCGTCGACCACGTAGATGGGGCCGGTGTCGCGCAGCCAGGAGTCGTCGATCGCCAGCTCGACCACCTCGACGGCACTGCTCAGTGCGGCCCGGGCGCCGGCGGCATCGGCACCCGGATTGGCGATCATCGTCACCGGCTCGAAGGCGGCCACCGTGTTGGCCACGGTCGCGTACTCCGCGCGCGCCGCGGCGATCGACTCGCCCCACAGCAGCTCACGACACGGCCAGCCCATGATCGTGCGCTCATGCCTCTCCCATTCGCCGGGAAACCGAGTCATTGACGCGGCAGACTACTCGCTCACGGGGCGGTCTCCAGATGGACGAGGTGCAGGCGGTGGGCCACGGCTGCCGCCTGGGTGCGGCTGTGCACGTCGAGTTTGGCCAGGATGCGCGAGACGTGCACGCTGGCGGTCTTCTCCGCCATGTACAGCGCCGCGCCGATCTGGCGGTTGGTCGCCCCCTCCGCGAGCAGGGCGAGCACCTGGGCCTCGCGTTCGGTCAGGCCGAAGGGCAGCGCCTCGGCGGGTGGCTGCGCCGGTGGTCTGTCCGGACCACCGGCTGGACCGAGCGGGCGCAGGCGCGCACGGGCGCCCAGTGCCTCCAGCTCGGCCACCAGCCAGCCGGCCCCCAGCTCCCGAGCCGCCGCCAGGGTGGGGGTGAGGACCTCGGCGGCCGCCTCGCGCCGGTCTGCGGCCGCCAGCGCCTCGACCTGGCGCCAGTGGGCGCACAGCACCGGGTAGGGCCGCTCCAGCGCACCGAAGGCCCCGGCGGCGGCCGCCCACAGGTCCGTGGCCGCCTCAGCGCCCGTGGCGCGGGCGAGCTCGGCGCGGCCGAAGGCGAGCCAGGCCGCCTCGACCAGGCCGCCGTCCTGAGCGGCGGCGGCGAGGCGGTCGAGGTGGATCTGGGTGCGCGCCAGCGCCTCGGCGGCGCGCTCGGGATCGCGCAGGTCGCGGGCCCGCAGCGCGAAGTCGGCCTCCACGCGGGCGCCGACCGCGGAGACGTGGGCGATCCGCATCACGTCGTCGGTGCACAGCTCGAGCTCGTCGAGGGCGCGCCCGACCGCCTCACGGGCTGCGTCGAGGTCGCCGCCGCGGCGCCGGTTCTCGCCCGCCAGGGATCCGAACCAGCCGTGCCACTGGGGCTCGGCGCTGACCCGCACCAGGGGCTCGACCTCCTCCAGGATCGGCTCGACCTCACCGTCGCCGCTGTCGAGGGCGAGCTGAGCCGCGCACAGCAGCCAGAAGATCCGGGCGGTCCCGTCGTTGCTGTCGGGTGAGCGGGTGAGCTCGCGGCGGGCCAGCTCCCAGTCGCCGGACTCCAGCGCCAGCTGACAGCGGGTCAGTCGCATCCAGCGGTAGGAGCGCCACACCCCGGTGGAGACCTCCTTGAGCCCGGCCTCGATCACCGCCCGCGCGGCTCGGGTCCGGCCCGACATGTGCAGCCGCTCGGCCAGGTTGGCGTAGGCGGCGGCCAGTTCGTCGTCATCGCCGGCGCGGCGGGCCTGGGCCATCGCCTCCTCCATCAGCTCGACGCCGTGGTCGACCTCGCCCTGGGCCGCGTAGGCCATGCCGAGCGTGTTGAGCACCTCGCTGATCACCAGCGTCGCGTCGGCCCTCCGCGCGGAGCGCAGCGCCTCCTCGCCGTCAACCACCGCCTCGCGGTACTGGCCGCGCAGCACGCGGGTCCGTGCCAGCCAGGCCTGGAGGGAGATGCGGTCGGGGTCGTCGCCCGGGGGGAGCAGCGCCAGGGCCCGCTCCGCCGTGGCCAGTCCCTCCGTCCCCCGGTTCAGCTTCCACTGGGCTCGGGAGACCAACGCCAGGAGTCGGCCGGCGCGGGCCGGGTCGGCGTCGAGCGCCTCGAGGCCCTGGTTGAGCAGCTGCTCGGTGCGGCTGAAGTTGCCGGCCAGGCCGTGCATCGCGGCGGCCCGGTAGGTCAGCTCGACCCGGTCGATGCCGGTCAGCGCCTCCGCCTCCGCCACCCGCGGCCACAGCTCCAGCGCCCGCTCGAGCAGGTCGGCCACGTCCGCGTAGGCCTGGACCCGCCGCGCCTTGTCCGCCGCGGTGATCGCCGCGCGCAGGGCGGCCGGCTGGTCCCCGGCCGCCGCGTAGTGGGTGGCGATCCGTGCGATCCGCGCGATGTCATCCTCGGTGTCGGAGGACTCGCCCTGGTTCTCCAGGGCCCGGGCCAGGCGCAGATGCAGGTCGCCGCGCTCACCGGGCAGCAGGTCGTCGTACATCGCCTCGCGCAGCAGCGCGTGGCGGAACTGGAGCCGGTCGTCCCCGGTGGTCTCGAGGATGTGCTCGGTGATCGCCTCGCGCAGCGCCTCGTGCAGCGCGGTGCCGGTGATCTCCGACACCGCGGCGATGGTCGGCTCGTCGATGCGGATGCCGACCGCCACGCAGGCGGCGACCTGGCGCGCCTGGGGCGAGAGCCGCTCGATGCGCAGCATGAACGCGTCGTTGAGTGACTGGGGGGCGGCGCCGCGCCCGTCCAGGCCGGCCGCCAGCAGCTCCTCGACGAACAGCGGGTTGCCCTCGGTCCGGTCGAGCAGCCGGTCGAGCAGGCGCGCCTCGGGCGCGCTGCCGAGAATGTCGGTCAGGGCCTGGGCCAGCTCGTCACGGTCGAACGGCGACAGCTCGATCCGGCGGACGTGGTCGGAGCGATCGAGCTCGGCGAGCAGCGGACGCAGGGGATGGCGGCGGTGCAGCTCGTCGCTGCGGTAGGTGATCAGCGCCAGGATCCGCTCGTTCGACAGCGCGCGGGACAGGAAGGCGATGAAGCCACGGGTCGAGCGGTCGGCCCAGTGGGCGTCCTCGATGACCAGCAGCAGGGGACGCTGGGCTGACAGCAGGTCGAGCAGCTCCAGCAGCGCCTCGAACAGCTGGAGCTGTCCGCTGGCGGCGACGTTGGCGTCCGAGCCCAGGTCGGTGCGCTCGGGGGCGGTCGGCCCGAGGCTGGGCAGCAGCTGGGCCAGGCGTGCGCGTGAGCCTTGACTGAGGCGGGCCAGCACCGGATCCTGGGCGCGCACCAGCGGCCGCAGCGCCCCGATCAGCGGGGCGTAGGGGAGCTCGCCGTCGCCCTGTTCGAGGCACTCGCCGGACAGGATGAGCGCGTCGGGGGGCAGCGGCGCACCGGCCCGGGTGGCGCCGCGTGTGATCGCCGCCTCCAGCTCGTCGGTCAGGCGCGTCTTGCCGACCCCGGACTCGCCTCCCAGCAGGGCCATGCCGGCCTGGCCGGCGGCGGCGGCACAGAACGCGAGCTCGAGTTCGGCCAGCTCGCCGGTGCGGCCCACGAACCGGCTGGAAGTCAGGCGGGAGGGCACAGGGCGCAAGTATCGCGGGTCAGAGAAACGACCTCGGCACGTCACATCGCCGTAGCCGTGAGTATTTTGTTCCAGATGCAGTCCGACGGATTCGGCGCGCTCGCGGCCCAGCTGCGCGACACGCCCTCTGACCGGGTCAGCGCGCTCGGAGACGGTCATCTCTCGCATCTGGCCGGCGCCATCCGGGCCGCCCGGCACCGCCAGGCCGCCGAGCTCGAGGCCGCGGCCGCCCAGGCCCTGGACGGGGTCCCGCGGATCCTGCGGGGTCCGCTCCGGAAGATCGTCGGTGGATGAGCCGACAGCCATGGAGGAGCCCATGACCACCCCAGTCCCCCCGACCACGCGCGGCGAACAGCTCGAGGTCGACGCCGAGATCCAGCGCCTCGCCAAGCTGCTGGGGATCGCCCCGGACGAGCTCGCCTACCTGCGGGAGCTGTCCTCCGCCGAGCTGCGGGGGCTGCGCGACCAGGTCACCGCGACCCTGTTCGACGGATCTGGCGGCCTCTCTCAGCTGGCCGGCGCCACCAAGATCCTGCCCGCCGCAGTGGCGGCGTCCCTGGCTGAGCGGTTCTTCGGCCCGATGCTCACCGCCCGTCTCGCCGGGCTCGTCGACGCCGACCGGGCCGTGGAGATCGCCGCGCGCCTCCCCACCCCCTTCCTCGCCCGGGTCGCCGCCGAGCTCGACCCACGCCGGGTCGCGGCGATCCTCGCGAAGATCCCGCCGGAGACCGTCGCCGCGGTGACCCGCCAGCTGGTGGCCGACCGCGAGTGGGTGACCATGGGCGCGTTCTATGGCTTCTTGCCGGACGCGGGCATCCGGGCGGCCATCGCCGTGGCCGACCCGGCGGCGCTCCTGCAGATCTCGCTGATGATGGACGACAAGAGCCGGCTCGCCAACGTGCTGGAGATCGCCGGGGATGCCCGGATCGCCGAGGTCGCCGCCGCCGCGGAGGCGGAGGGGCTGGGCGAGCAGCTGCGCGCCCTGGAGGTCTATCTCACGCCCGCACAGCGGGCACAGCTTCCGTCGTGACCGCCGCGGGTTGGGTGTCGGTGCGGGCGGCGGCGGCGTCCGCGTCGATGTAGACGCCGCCACGGAACAGGGAGGCCGCCGCGGCCACCAGGCAGGCGACGATGGCGAAGCCGAAGGCGACGTGCAGCCCGTTGCGGAACGGTGCGGAGATGAGCGCGGGGAAGAAGCTGCGGCCGGTGAGGATCGCCTGGCTGTGGGCGGGCAGGGTGCTCAGCACGTGGGCACCCACCAGCTGCTGGACCGGGTTGTAGCCGAGGAAGGCGGAGAACAGCACCGACACCGGCGGCGTCCGGCCGATGCGGGTGGCGTCGGCGACGGAGACGCCGTGGGCCGCCAGGCCGGCCGACAGGGTGTGGGGCAGGGTGGACGCCAGCCCGATGATCATCAGGCTGAAGAAGATCCCCACCGACAGCACCTGGGCGGAGTTCTGGAAGGTCTGGTTCATGCCGGA
>CAZZVR010000193.1:0-1926 GCA_964657595.1 Burkholderia sp. PAMC 26561
CCGGTGGGACCGCTTTGCGTGTTCCTGCACGGCGTGGGCGATCCCGGCAACGTGGGGACGATCCTGCGCTCCGCCGAGGCGTTCGGGGCCTCCTGCGTGGCGTTGGGCCCGGGCGCCGCCGACCCCTTCAGCCCCAAGGCGGTGCGCGCGTCGATGGGGGCGATCTTCACCGTGCCGGTGGTGCGCTGCGCCAACGATGCGCTTCCCGGGACGACGATCGCCCTGGACGCTGACCCTCGATGTCCATCGCTGTCCTCATATGTGCCATCCCGGGACATCGACATATCGATCATCGTGGGCGCCGAGCGCGAGGGTCTGCCGAACGAGCTGCTCGAGGCCGCCGATCACGTCGTGCGCATCCCCATCCAGAATCACTCACTCAACGCGGCGATGGCGGCGAGCATCGGTCTCTACGAGCTCACACGTAGGATCCCGGGCGCATGAACGAGCGGATCCAGGAGCTGTTGGGCGCCGGACGCGCCGCCGTGGCCGCGGCGGGCACGAGCGCCGCGCTCGAGGACGTGCGGATCGAGTACCTCGGCCGCAAGGCCGAGCTGCCCAACCTCCTGCGCGGGGTCGCCGAGCTCCCACCGGAGCAGCGCGGCCCGGTGGGCCGGGCCGCCAATGAGGCCCGCAAGACACTCGAGGCCGCGATCGACGCCAAGGCAACCGAGCTCGCCGGCGCCGAACTCGACGCCCGGCTGGCGGCCGACCGCATCGATGTCACCCTGCCCGCCGATCCGCTGCCCGCGCTGGGTCGCCTGCACCTGCTGACCCAGACCCGGCGGGAGATCGAGGACGTGTTCCTCGGCCTCGGCTTCAACGTGGCCGAGGGTCCCGAGATCGAGACCACCTACTACAACTTCGACGCGCTCAACACCGACCTGACCCATCCGGCCCGGCTCGCCTCCGACACCTTCTACATCTCCGACGACGTGCTCCTGCGTACCCACACCAGCCCCATGCAGGTGCGCGCGATGCTCGCCCAGCCGCCGCCGATCTACATCGTGGTGCCGGGGCGGGTCTACCGCCGGGACCTCGACGCCACCCACACCCCGCAGTTCCAGCAGATCGAGGGGCTGGCGGTCGACGAGGACATCACCCTGGCCGACCTCAAGGGCACCCTGCTCAACTTCAGCCGGGCCATCTTCGGGGCCGAACGCGAGATCCGCCTGCGGCCGCACTTCTTCCCCTTCACCGAGCCTTCGCTCGAGGTCGACGTGTCCTGCTTCAACTGCCATCACGGGGTGCTACCCGACGGGGCGCGCTGTCCGCTGTGCAAGGGCACCACCTGGATCGAGGTCCTCGGTGCGGGCATGGTCGATCCCAACGTGCTCGGTTACGTGGCCGAGAACGGCTATGACCCCGAGCGCTACCAGGGCTTCGCCTTCGGCATGGGCGTCGAGCGCATCGCCATGCTCAAGCACGGCGTGACGGACCTGCGGCTCTTCTATGACAACGACCTGCGCTTCCTGGAGCAGTTCTGATGCGCGTCCCGCTCAACTGGCTGCACGACTACGTCGCGCCCGACCTGTCGGTCACCGAGCTGGCCAGCGTGCTCGCGCTGACCGGCACCGAGGTCGAGCGGATCGAGCACCACGGTGTGCCCGCCGCTGAGGGGTTCGTCGTCGGACACGTCCTGGAGCGCCACAAGCACCCCGACGCGGACCGGCTCAACGTCTGCCTGGTCGACCTGGGCGATGGCGAGCCGCGCCAGATCGTGTGCGGCGCGCCGAACGTGGACGCCGGCCTCACCGTCGGCGTGGTCACGCCGGGCGCGCGGATGCCCGACGGCGCCGCGATCAAGAAGACCAAGCTGCGGGGCCAGGAATCCAACGGGATGATCCTGTCCGAGCGCGAGCTGGGCATCAGCGCCGAGCACGACGGGATCATGGAGCTGTCCCCGGCCCTGGAGCCGGGGACCCC
>CAZZVR010000193.1:1936-6706 GCA_964657595.1 Burkholderia sp. PAMC 26561
CCCCCCGCTGGGGGAGGTGATCCCGATCTCCACCGACGTGCTGGTGCTCGAGATCACGCCCAACCGACCCGACTGCCTCGGCATCTACGGGGTCGCCCGCGAGGTCCATGCTGCCACCGGCGCACCGCTGCTCACCCCGCCCTGGAGCGTCGATCCGGGCAGCCTGGGTGAGCTCGACGGGGTGAGCGTCGTCAACCACGCCGGGCCGGAGCTGTGCCCGCGCTTCACCGCGCGGGTGTTCCACGACGTCAGCGTCGGTCCGTCGCCGCTGTGGATCAAGGCGCGCCTCATGGCCGCCGGGATGCGGCCGGTCTCCAACGTCGTCGACATCACCAACTACGTGATGCTGGCCACCGGCCAGCCGCTGCACGCCTTTGACCTCGACCGGGTGGCCGGCCACCGGCTCACCGTCCGGCGCGCCCGACCCGCCGAGCCGGTGGCGACCCTCGACGGCCAGACC
Source organism: Burkholderia sp. PAMC 26561 (assembly GCA_964657595.1). Lineage (GTDB taxonomy): Bacteria > Actinomycetota > Thermoleophilia > Solirubrobacterales > Solirubrobacteraceae > Palsa-465. Next base: position 2,397 of record CAZZVR010000193.1, read on the forward strand.
CGTGAGCTCGACCCCGAGATGCTGGTCATCGAGGATGCCGAGGGACCGACCTCCATCGCCGGCGTGATGGGCGGCGCGCGCTCGGAGGTGTCGGAGGCGACGACCACGGTGCTGCTGGAAGCGGCGACCTGGAGCGGCCCCAACATCCACACCACCTCCCTCAAGCTGGCGCTCAACTCCGAGGCGGCCAGCCGCAACGCCAAGGGTCTGGCCCCCGAGCAGACCCTGTGGGCCCAGGCCCTGGCCACCCAGATGCTCGCCGACGGCGGCGCCAGCGTGGCCCCCGGCACCCTCGACGTCGGCGGTCCCGGCCCGGATCCGATCAGCCTGACCCTGCGCAGCGCCCGGGTCAGCTCACTGCTCGGAGTCGAGGTCGCGACTGACCGCGCGGCCGCGGTGCTCGGCGCCCTCGGGTTCGACACCGCCCCGTCCGCGGACGGCCTCAGCGTCACCGTGCCCGGATTCCGCCGCGCCGACGTCACCCGCGAGGTCGATCTCATCGAGGAGGTGGCCCGCCTCGCGGTGCTCCAGGAGTTGCCGGCCACGCTCCCGGCGCGACGCGCGAGCTCCGGCCGCCTCAGCGCGCGCCAGCGCCAGCGGCGCCGCGCGGCCGATCTGCTCGCCGGTCAGGGCCTGGATGAGGTGGTCGGCTGGAGCTTCGCCGCACCCGAGCAGAACGCCAAGCTCCGGCTCGAGCACGAGCCGGTCCGGTTGCGCAACCCCATGTCCAATGAGCAGTCGCTGCTGCGCACCACGCTCCTGGGGTCGGTGCTCGACATCGCCGCGCGCAACCATGCCCAGGGTGCGGATCGGATCGCCATCTTCGAGATGGGGCCGATCTACACCCCCGGTGAGGTCACCGGCGCGGCCGAGGACACCCACGTGCTCGGCGTGCTCATCGGCGCGGTGCGCCGCCCCAGCTGGCGCGACGCCCACCCGCCCGGCGCGGACTTCTTCGCCGCCAAGGGGGCGGCCCAGGGCCTGCTCGACGGGCTCGGCGTCGCCTGGTCACTCACTCCCCAGCAGACCCTCCCCAGCCTCCATCCCAGCCGGAGCGCCACCCTGACCGTCGAGGGCACCCGCATTGGGTTCGTCGGCGAGGTCCACCCTCAGGTGGCGGCCCAGTGGGCGTTCGACTCCGAGACCGTCGCGGTGTTCGCGGTCAACCTCGACAAGCTCCCCCTGCCCGCGGTGGCCCGGTACGCCGACCTGACCACCTTCCCGGAGGTGCGTGAGGACCTCGCCGTGGTCCTCGACGCCACGGTGCCCGCCGCCGACCTGGTGGCGGCGATCACCGCCGCCGGCCGTCCCCTGTTGGCCAGCGCCGAGGTCTTCGACGTCTATCGCGATCCCGAGCGCCTGGGGGAGGGCAAGGTCTCCCTCGCGGTGCGCCTCAGCTACCGGGCCGCGGACCGGACCCTGACCGACGTCGAGGTGGCGGCCAAACGCAGCAAGATCATCGCCGCCATCGACGCCCAACTGGGGGGCGTCATCCGTGGCTGATCCGCGCACGGTTGCGGTGCTGGGCGCGTCGGGGTACGCGGGAGCTTTGTGTGCCCGCCTGATCGACCGGCATGAGGCCTTCGTGCTCGGGCCGATCACCTCGCGCAGCGACGTCGGTGCGCGCCTGAGTGACCTGTACCCCCATTACCGGGTCGATCGCGAGCTGGAGGAGCTCGACCTCGACCGGCACAGCCAGGTGGACGCGGCGATCGTCGCCTATCCCCACGCCGCCGCGGCCCCCGTCGTCCGGGCCCTGCGCGACCGCGGCGTCAAGGTGGTCGACCTGTCGGCCGATTTCCGCTTCCGGGACCCGGCGCAGTACGGCGAGTGGTACGTCGAGCACCCCGAGCCGGCCCTGGTCGCCGACGCCGTGTACGGGCTGCCCGAGCTCTACCGCGAGCAGATCGCTGGGGCCCAGCTGGTGGCCAACCCGGGCTGCTATCCCACCGCGACGATCCTCGCCCTGGCGCCGCTGGCGCGCCGGGGACTCATCCACGATGTCGTCGTCGACGCCAAGTCGGGGGTCTCGGGCGCCGGGCGCGGGGCGACCAACGACACCCACTTCGTCACCGTCGACGAGAACGTCCACGCCTACAAGGTGCCCCGTCACCGCCACACCCCGGAGATCGAGCAGGAGCTCGCCGCCCTCGGCAACCCGGTGACGATCACCTTCACCCCGCACCTGCTGCCCCTCGACCAGGGCGAGCTGGTGTCCTGCTACGTCACGCTGGGGGCCAGTGTCACCCAGGCGACGCTCGCGGCGATGTACGCCGAGGACTACGCCAGCGAGGCGTTCGTCGAGCTCAGCGCCATCCCGCCGGGGGTGCGCGATGTGCGCGACACCAACCTGTGCCGGATCAGCGTGCACCTGGACGAGCGCACCGGGCGGGTGATCGCGTTCGGCGCGATCGACAACCTGTGGAAGGGCACCGCCTCACAGGCGGTGCAGAATCTCAACCTGATGTTCGGCTACCCCGAGGGAATGAGCATTTCCGCATGAGCTCCTTCTTCGCCTCCCGCTGGGTCGACGCGCCCGAGGGCGCCAGCGAGCTGGCACCCGGCACCCTGCCCCAGGGCTTCCGCGCCGCCGGCGTGCCCGCCGGCCTCAAGGCCTCCGGCGCCCCGGACGTCGGCGTCATGGTCTCTGACGCGTCCGCCACCACCTCCGCGGCGCGGTTCTCGCGCTCGGGCACCCAGTCCGCCCCGGTCCTGCTGACCCGCCAGCGCACCGACCTGCACGCCATCCGGGCGATCGTGGTCAACTCGGGCAACGCCAACGCCGCCACCGGGAACCGCGGCCTCGACGACGCGGCCAAGATGCAGGGCTCGGCGGCGATCGTCACCGGGGTCTCCGAGACCCAGGTCGCCGTGGCCTCCACCGGGGTGATCGGCGTGGCCCTGCCCATGAACAAGGTGACCAACGGCATCGCCCGCTGCTCCCGCGAGCTGCGCGCCGACGGCGGCGTCGACTTCGCCGAGGCGATCCGCACCACCGACGCGTTCCCCAAGGCGGTCTCGCTGGAGGTGGCGCTGGAGGCCGGCACGGTGCGCCTGTCGGTGCAGGCCAAGGGGGCAGGGATGATCTCCCCCAACTTCGCCACCCTGCTGGTGTTCGCCCAGACCGACGCCGAGCTCGACGCTGACGAGGCCGACCTGCTCCTGTCGGTGTGCACCAAGCGGTCCTTCGATCGCATCTCCGTCGACGGGCAGCTCTCGACCTCGGACACCATCGTGCTGCAGGCCGGCGGCGCCTCCGGGGTCCGGGTGGAGCCCGAATCCGCCGACGAGCGGCGCTTCGGCGAGGCCCTCGACGCCGCGCTGCGCCAGATCGCACTGCTCGTCGCCTCAGACGGGGAGGGCGCCCGGCGCGTCGGCCGGGTGCTGGTGCGCGGGGGCGAAGACCAGGTCGTCAGCCGCGTCGCCCACGCCGTCGCCGACTCACCGCTGGTCAAGACCGCGCTGTATGGGGGGGACCCCAACTGGGGGCGGATCATCCAGGCCGTCGGCGCCGCCCTACCCGGAACCGCGCCGCTGGCCGTCGACATCAGCATCGAGGGGATCCAGGTCTGCCGCGCCGGCGGCGTGATCCCCCATGACGGCGACGCGCTCAAGCAGGCGGTGCAGGGGCCCGAGGTCGAGTACGAGATCACCCTGCCCGGCGACGGGGCCGAGACCGAGCGCTACTTCTCCGACCTCGGCCACGAGTACGTGAGCATCAACGCCGACTACACGACATGAGCGGCTCGAACCCCATGACCCACAGTCCGGCAGGCCGGCCGATCCGCGACGTCGACACGCTGCTGGAGGCGCTGCCCTACATCCGCGAGTTCCACGGTCGCACGATCGTGATCAAGTACGGCGGCGCGGCGATGACCGATCCGACGCTCAAGGAGGAGTTCGCCCGCGACGTCGCGCTGATCAAGTACGTGGGGATCAACCCGGTGATCGTGCACGGCGGCGGCCCGGAGATCACCGCCTACATGGAGCGCCTCGGCATGGCGGTGAGCTTCGTCGACGGCCTGCGCGTCTCAGACGCCGCGACCGTCGAGGTGGCCAAGATGGTCCTGGTGGGCAAGGTCAACAAGGACATCGTCGGGCTGATCAACCGCCACGGCCAGCGCGCCGTCGGGCTCTCCGGGGATGACGGCGCCATGTTCCACTGCTCCAAGCAGGCCTCGCCCAGCGGTCAGGACATCGGCTTCGTCGGGCACATCGACCGGGTCGACACCGGCATCCTCACCCACATCTTCGCCGACTACATCCCGGTCATCGCCTCGATCGGCGTCGACGGGGTGGGCAACTCCTAC
>CAZZVR010000193.1:6716-7683 GCA_964657595.1 Burkholderia sp. PAMC 26561
GCGGCCCTGGCCGCCTACAAGGTGATGTTCCTCACCGACGTTTCAGGCTGGCTGGGGGATCGCACCGACCCCTCCAGCCACATCCAGGAGGCCTCCACCGAGCAGCTGCGTGCGGCCCTCGACGGCGTCGGCGGCGGCATGCGCCCCAAGCTCGAGGCCTGTCTCGAGGCGGTGGAGTCCGGGGTCCAGACCGCGGTGATCGTCGACGGGCGTGAGCCCCACAGCCTGCTCGTCGAGCTGTTCACCGCCGCCGGACAGGGCACGCTGATCCGCGGAGCGCTGGCATGAGCGTCGCCGAACTCCAGGCGCTGGAGCGCGAATACGTCGTGCCGACCTATGTCCGCAACCCGGTGCAGTTCGTGCGCGGCTCGGGCACCCGGCTCTGGGACGCCGAGGGACATGAGTACCTCGATTTCCTCGCCGGCATCTCCGTGCTCAACGTCGGGCACTGCCACCCGCGTGTGGTGGCGGCCATCCAGCGCCAGGCCGCGACCCTCACCCACGTCTCGAACCTCTACTACACCGAGGGCGCGATCCAGCTGTCGGCGGCGCTGGCCCAGAGCGCCCTGGGCGGCAAGGTGTTCCTGTGCAACTCGGGCGCGGAGGCGAACGAGGCGGCGATCAAACTGGCGCGCCGGGCCAAGCCGGGCGGCGGCGTGGTGGTGGTCAACGACGGCTTCCACGGCCGCACCTACGGGGCCCTGTCGGCCACGCCATCGGAGGCCAAGCAGGCGCCCTTCGCCCCGCTGGTGCCGGGGTTCACCGCCGTGGCCAAGGACCCCGGCGCAATCCACGCCGCCGTGGGCGAGGACACCGCCGCGGTGCTGATCGAGCCGATCCAGGGTGAGTCGGGCATCCACCCGGTCCCCGACGCCGTGCTCATCGCCGCCCGTGAGGCGTGTGACCGCGTCGGCGCGGCGCTCATCTACGACGAGGTGCAGACCGGCATGGGCCGCACCGGCACCGT
>CAZZVR010000194.1:0-7664 GCA_964657595.1 Burkholderia sp. PAMC 26561
GCCCTTCACCGACCTGGTGTTCGTCGACCCGGTCGGTACCGGCTTCAGCCGGGTCATCACACCCGAGAAGGACGCCGATGATCACGCCAAGCCCGAGGGCGACGCCGCGACCGAGTACTTCGGCTACAAGCGCGACCTCGAGTCCCTGTGTGAGTTCATGGGCCGCTGGCTCTCGGTCAACCGTCGCTGGGGCTCGCCGGTGCTCATCGCCGGGGAGAGCTACGGCGGCTACCGGGTCGGCCGCCTGGTCAGGTTGCTCCAGGAGAGCGCCGGCATCGGCCTCAACGGCGCCATCCTCATCTCCCCGGCCATGGAGATCTCGGGGCTGTGGCCGAACGACTATGACGTGCTCCCCTGGGTGGACCTGCTGCCGACCATGGCCCTGGCCGCCGCCCACCACGGGCGGTCGCGCGCCTTTGCCCCCGGCACGCCGCTGGAGGAGATCGTCGCGTCCGCCGAGGCGTTCGCCACCACCGACTACGCGACGCTGCTGACCCGCGGCGCGTCGCTGTCCGGCGCTGAGCGCGAGCGGATCTTCGCCCGCCTGGCCGAGCTCACGGGACTGTCCGGCGACGTGGTCACCCGGGCGGAGGGCCGGATCGGCATCGAGATGTTCAGCCGCGAGCTGCTGCGCGACGAGCGCAGGGTGGTCGGCCTCTACGACGCCACGATCACCAGCACCGACCCGTTCCCCGACCGCAGCAGCTTCGAGGGCCCGGACCCCACCCTGGCCGGTGGCACGCCCACCTTCGCGACGGCGGTCAACCGTCAGCTGCGCGGGGAGATCGGTGTGGAGACCGACCGTGAATACGTGCTGCTCAGCTATGAGGTGAACGCCAAGTGGAAGAACGACGCGCCGGTCGACTTCTTCGCCCCGCCGGTCGGTGCGACCGACGACTTCCGTTACGGCATGGCGCTGAATCCGCACATGCAGGCATTCATCACCCACGGTCGCTATGACCTGGTGACGCCGTTCTATACGACGGACCGGCTCTACAACCTGATGCGGCTCGATCCCGAGACAGCCGACCGGCTCACCGTCCGGCACTTCGGTGGCGGTCACATGTTCTACGCCTGGGAGGAGAGCCGCCGTGCCTTCACCGCGGCGATCCGCGAGTTCTACGCCGGCGCGGTGCCCACGGCCTGACCCGGTCCGCCCTGCCCGCGGGCGATTGCCGCGAAACAGGCGCTACAGCGCCCATTCGGAGGAGCTTGCGGCGGCGAAGGGGCCGCGGAGCGCGGCCCAGTAGAGCAGCATGATCGTCTGGGCGCCGGCGATCTCACCGTGGACGGGAAAACGCCGACGGGCCCGGTGAATTCACAATCACCGGGCCCGCCAGGAACGTCAGATGATCCTGAGGACTACTTCAGGTCGAAGCGGTCCGCGTGCAGCACCTTGGCGAACGCCTTGGCGAAGTCGCGGACGAACTTCTCCTTGCCGTCGCTCGAGGCGTACACCTCGGCCACCGCGCGCAGCTCGGCGTTGGAGGCGAACACCAGGTCCGCCCGGGTGCCGGTCCATTCGCCGTGGGGTCCCGAACCCTTGAAGTTCGGGCCCTCGGGGGTCCAGGCGGTGTCCAGGTCGAGCAGGTTGACGAAGTAGTCGTTGCTCAGGACGCCCGGAGTGGTGGTGAACACGCCCAATGACGAGTTGTCGGAGTTGGTGCCGAGCACGCGCAGGCCGCCGATGAGGGCGGTCAGCTCGGGCGCGGACAGCCCGAGCAGCTCGGCGCGGTTGATCAGGGCATGCTCCTGGTTCCAGCGCGTCGGGGCACCCGAGTCGTAGTTGCGGAACCCGTCGACCTTGGGCTCGAGATACCCGAAGGACTCCACGTCGGTCTGCTCCTGGCTCGCGTCCACGCGACCCGGTACGAAGGCGACCTCGACCGGGGTGCCGCCGTCCGCCGCTGCCTTCTCGACCGCGGCCACGCCACCGAGCACGACCAGATCGGCGATGGAGACGGACTTGCCGCTCTCACCGAAGGTCCCCTTGATGTCCTCGAGCTTGGCCAGCACCTTGGCGAGCTGATCGGGGTTGTTGACCGCCCAGCTCTTCTGCGGCTCGAGGCGGATGCGACCACCGTTGGCGCCGCCGCGCTTGTCCGAGTTGCGGTAGCTCGACGCGGCCGCCCACGCAGCGGAGACGAGCTCCGACACGCTGAGGCCGGAGTCGAGCAGCTGCTGCTTGAGTGAGGCGATGTCCTCGCCGCTCAGCGTCTCGGCCGGCGCCTCGGGCAGCGGGTCCTGCCAGATGAACGTCTCAGCCGGGACCTCGGGGCCGAGGTAGCGGCTGAGCGGGCCCATGTCGCGGTGGGTCAGCTTGTACCACGCCTTGGCGAACTCCTCGGCCAGCTCCTCGGGATGCTCGAGCCAGCGCTTGGTGATCTCACCGTAGATCGGATCCATGCGCATGGTCACGTCGGTGACGAGCATGCGCGGCTTGCGCGGCGGGCTGTCGGGGGTCGGACCGGGGATCGTCGCCGCGGCGTCCTTGGCGACGAACTGGTTGCCGCCACCCGGGGACTTCTCCAGTTCCCACTCGTGGGCGTAGAGGTTCTCCAGGTAGGAGTTGGACCACTTGACCGGGGTGGACGACCAGGTGACCTCGAGGCCGGAGGTGATCGCGTCCGCTCCCTTGCCGCTGCCGTAGGAGTTGCTCCAGCCGAAGCCGGCCTCCTCGAGCCCGGCGGCGTTGGGCTCGGCTCCCACGAACTCGTCGGGGTTCGCCGCGCCGTGGGTCTTGCCGAAGGCGTGACCACCGACGATCAGCGCGGCGGTCTCGACGTCGTTCATCGCCATGCGGCCGAATGTCTCGCGGATGTCCTGAGCCGCGCGCAGCGGATCGCCGTTGCCGCTGTGGCCCTCGGGGTTGACGTAGATGAGACCCATCTCCGACGCGCCGAGCGGCTCCTCCATCTCGGCGTCCTCGCCGTTGGGGTAACGCTCGTCGTGGGTCACCCACGTGGTCTCAGAGCCGTAGTAGACGCTGGTGTCGGGCGTCCACTCGTCCACCCGGCCGCCGGCGAAGCCGAGGGTCTCAAAGCCCATCGACTCGAGCGCGACGTTGCCGGTGAGGATCATCAGGTCGGCCCAGGACAGCGCCTTGCCGTACTTCTGCTTGATCGGCCAGAGCAGGCGGCGGGCCTTGTCGAGGCTGGCGTTGTCGGGCCAGGAGTTGAGCGGGGCGAACCGCTGCTGGCCGTGGCCGCCGCCGCCACGCCCGTCGAAGACCCGGTAGGTGCCCGCCGAGTGCCAGGCCATGCGCACGAACAGTCCGCCGTAGTGGCCGAAGTCCGCCGGCCACCAGTCCTTGGAGTCGGTCATGACCGCCTCGAGGTCGGCCTTCACCGCGGCGTAGTCGAGGGCGTTGAACGCCTCGGCGTAGTTGAAGTCAGGGTCCAGGGGGTCGGCCTCGGCGGCGTTGCGGCGCAGGATGTCCAGGTTCAGCTGGGCCGGCCACCATTCCTGGTTCGGGTCACCGGCGACCGGCGCGATGCGGCCGTGGGCCACGGGGCACTGGCCCTGGTCCTGTGAGGCCTGGGGCTCATCCATCTGGCCTTCGACGGAGTTCGGGCTCTGCTCATGTGGGTCAGACACGGGCGTCCTTTCGTTCGGGTGCGGGAGTGGGAGTGGAGGGGGGTGGATCAGAGGCCGCGGCGCACTCCGGACAGAGTCCCCAGAAGATGACCTCGGCCTCCTCGATGACATAGCCGGAGTTGCCCTCGGCGGTGAGACAGGGGGCGTCACCGGTGGCGCAGTCGACGTCGGCAACCGCGCCGCAGGCGCGGCACACCACATGGTGATGGTTGTCGCCCACGCGCGCCTCGTAGCGCGCGACCGAGCCCCGGGGCTGGATCCTGCGCAGCAGGCCAGCCTGGCTGAGCGCCGCGAGCCCGTCGTAGATCGCCTGATGGCTGACCTCGGGCAGGACCTCGCGCACGTGATCGATGATCGCGTTGGTGTCCGCGTGGGGGTGTGCATGCACGGCGTCAAGCACCGCGACCCGGGGCCGGGTGACCCGCAGGTCATGCGCACGCAGAAGCTCCTCCACTGCAGCGGAGCTTAGCCGCTTTCTTGAATCAGTCAAGATTTGTAAGCAAGTCTTTAGGCGCGACACCGATCTGTCGTACCTTGGGCCCGTGAGAGAGCGGATCGGCCGGAACGGAGCGTCTCGGGCGCGCGAGGCGGCGCTGACCATGGCCGCCGTGCTGCTGAGCTTCGGATCGGCGTACTGGCTCAGGCGCGCGGCGGATCTGAGCCCGAGCGTCGAGGTGCTGGGCGTCGCCCTGGCGCTGTCCCTGTCGCGCATGGCGGGGCGCCCCGAGCACCGGACGTGGTCCGGGCGATGGCTCGGGATCCTCGTGCTGCCGCTGGTGGCCATCGGCGCGTCGGAGATCGGGATCCTGTTGTTCCGTCACCCCGATCTGGGGGACGCGTTGTTCGTAGTCGCGGTGTCCCTGACGGTGTGGGTCCGCCGGTTCGGCCCGCGGCTGCGGCGGCTGGCGAGCTTCGCGGTGCTGCCGGTGATCTCGGTGCTGATCGTTCCGGGGGTGGCCGTGGTCGGCACTGACGGCGCCGGCGCCTCGCGGTGGTGGTCGGCGCTGGTCGCGCTCATCGCATGGGGCTGGGTGACCCTGGTGAGGCTCCCGTTCTCCACGGACGACGAGGTGATCGTCCCCGCCGCCAACGCGAGTCGACGATCTCGGCCGGGTGGTCGGCGCCCCGCGTTGGCGGGGACGACCAGGCTGGCGATCCAGATGGCGGTCGCGTTGTCCGCCGCCTTCGCCCTCGGTCGCTGGCTCTTCGATCCCCATTGGGGCTGGTGCGTGCTGAGCGCCTTCATCGTCTCCAGCGGCAACCGCGGTCGTGAGGATGTCGCGCACAAGGCAGCTACGCGCGTGCTCGGGGCGGGGGTGGGGACACTGGGCGCGACGCTGGTGTCCGGGCGGTTCCCGGCGGGTGACGCAGCGGCGATCCTGGTGATCTTCGCGGTGCTCGCCGCGGCCCTGTGGCTGCGGCCGCTGAGCTACGCCTTCTGGGCGGCGGGGATAACCGCCGCGCTCGCGCTGCTCTACGGCTACTACGGTGAGCGCGGGGTCGCGATGCTCGGCTCCCGGCTGGAGGCCATCCTCCTCGGGGCCGCGCTCGGGCTGGCGGCCGCGTGGTTGCTGTGGCCCATCCGCACCCCTGACATCATCCGTCGCGATGTCGGCGCGGCGCTGGCGGCGCTGGACCGGCTGCTCGAGGCGCTGGTGGAGGATCCGGAGGCAATCCCGGAGCGCCGGCTCGGGTTCCGTCGTGCGGTGGCGACGCTGGCCTACCACCGGGATCTGCTGTCGGCGATTCCCGGCCCGCTGCGGCGGCGGATCGACCACCTGCCGGCGCTGCGGGTGCTCGAGCGCCTCGAGATCGGCGGGGCCGAGGCAGGCACGCCCGCAGAGGCGGTTGCGTGCCTCCGCGGGTCGATCCGGACGCTGCGGGGGGCGAACGCCCGGGCACAATTGCCTGATCCTGTGGCCTGGGAGGCGCTGGCGGAGGGGATGGCGGCCCTCACCGAGCCGGTGCCGTCATCATCGGCGCTGTCATGAGGGTGCTCCTCGTCTGCATGGGCAACATCTGCCGCTCCCCGACCGCTGAGGGGGTGCTGGCGGACATGCTGGAGAGCCGCGGGCTCACGGGCGCGATGGACGTCGACAGCGCCGGGACCGGCTCCTGGCATATCGGCCAGCCTGCCGACCCGCGGGCGATCGCGGCGGCCGCGGCCCGCGGGGTGACGCTCACCAGCATCGCGCGGCAGGTGCGACCCGAGGACCTCGACGACTACGACCTGGTGCTCGCCGCCGACCGCCGCAATCAGCGCGACCTGCGGGAGCTCGCGGGGCCTGACGCGTCCCGGCGCAAGAAGATCCGCCTCCTGCGTGAGTACGACCCGGCGTCGGTCGCCCGCGGTGAGCTCGAGGTGCCCGATCCCTACTTCGGCGCGGGGGATGGTTTCGAGGCGGTGCTCGACATCTGTGAGGCAGCCTGCCGCGGGCTGCTGGATGAGCTGGCCGCCTCAGGGCAGCTGTGAAGCTGCCCTTCCCGGTGGCGTCGCTGACGCCGGTCAGCGGCGGTGTTCCTCGGGACCGCCCCTGGCGCCGCGGCTCAGAGGGGACTCAGGACGTTTATGGGCGCTCTAGCGCCCATAACTCGGCTGAGTCCCGCTCCGGGGCGCGGGTCGCGGCGCTGGCCCGACACTATGCGGGCCCGGGGCCCCCGCTGCCCTGGGTGCCCGGCTCGGCCCGCGTTGACCGGCGGCGCAGAAGCCGCCCGGCGATCCACAGCAGCAGCAGCCCGAACAGGATCTCGACGATGCGGATCGGCAGCACGTTGACCACTGCGACACCCACCAGGGCGCCGGGGATCGAGCCGATCGCGATCGGCGCGCTGAGCCTGAGGTCGAGGTTGCCGTAGCGATATTGGCTGGCCGCGCCGAGCAGCGAGACCGGGACGATGGCCAGCAGCGAGGTCGCCTCGGCCTGGAGCTGGGTGAGGCCGACGAAGAACACCAGGGCCGGCACGAACAGCGCTCCGCCGCCGACTCCGAGCAGCCCGGCGATCACGCCCGCCAGGACGCCCACGGCTCCGGCCCCTGCCACCCCGAGCGCGGTCTCATGACCCTGGCCCGGATGCAGCCCGATGATGGTCACCACGCCGACGACGATCAGCAGGGCGCCGAACAGCGTCCGCACCGTCGCCGCCGAGACGCGCTGCTGGATCGCCGTGCCACCGAGCACGCCGCCACAGGCGGGTATCCCGACCACCAGCGCCTCGAGCGGGTGGAGATTTCCGTAGGCGGCCTGGAATCCGGAACCGACCAGGGCCATCGCGGTGATGGAGAGCAGTGAGGCGGCCGTGGCCTGGCGCTCGGTCACCCCGGGAAGGGTGAGTGCGCCAGGGACGATCACCGAGCCGCCACCGACTCCGAACAGGCCGGAGAAGACGCCGGCCCCGAAGCCGATGGTGAGACATCTGCGGCGAGCAAGTGTCGATTCAGCGGTATTCACAGAAATTGCCCATCTGACACTTGTGTTTCACGTCCTCAACCATTACGGTCTCGTCCACGATGGCAGACCGCACCTTCATCCACTCCGGCTTCGCCGCCCTCACCGAGGGGACCAGCCTGCGCGCGAGCGCAGTGCCGTCCGCCTGGATCGGGGTCCGCGGGCGCATGGAGGCGATGAAGGGTAACCCGAAGTCCCTCGCTGAGAGGTGGCAAGGCTGTTAAACCAGACCTTTCACGACGTACCTTCAGCGAGGGCGACCCCAACCGGGGCCGCCCTTTTTTTGTGCCCAAACCGACCTTGATCCCCAGCGAAGGAGACACACGATGAAGATGAACCACCCGACCTAGCGCCCCCCGGAACGGGGGAGGAGCTAGCGCCCGCCGTCCGTCGGTCACCGGCGACGCACGCGGGGCAACCCACACCAATGCAGTGACAGTCACATACCCGCCCGGGCGTGTCGTGGAGACACGTCCTGTCGAAGTGACACTCACCTATAGCCACATGTGAAAGGAGACGGTCATGTACGACCGTTCGATCTCCCCTGCCCAGAGCGCCAAGCTCGGGCGACAGATCGTGCGCGCCATCCACTGGCGCGCCATGGTCATCTCAACCGACTGG